>NZ_FNSM01000001.1:6048750-6382500 GCF_900105415.1 Streptomyces sp. TLI_105
CGAGCTCTCCAGCTACCAGCTGCACTGGGCGCCCTCCGTCCGCGCCCACTCGGCCGCCGTGCTCAACCTGGCGCCCGACCACCTCGACTGGCACGGCTCCATGGAGGCGTACGCCGCCGACAAGGGCCGGATCTACGAGGGCAACCAGGTCGCCTGCGTCTACAACGTCGCCGACAAAATCACCGAGGACCTGGTGCGCGAGGCCGACGTCGAGGAGGGCTGCCGGGCCATCGGCTTCACCCTCGGCACCCCCGGCCCCTCGCAGCTCGGTGTCGTCGAGGGCATCCTCGTCGACCGCGCCTTCGTCGAGAACCGGCAGAAGAACGCCCAGGAGCTCGCCGAGGTCTCCGACGTCCAGCCGCCGGCCCCGCACAACATCGCCAACGCCCTCGCCGCGGCCGCCCTCGCGCGCGCCTTCGGCGTCGAGGCGAAGGCCGTACGGGACGGCCTGAAGGCCTTCCGGCCCGATCCGCACCGCATCGAACTGGTCGAGGAGATCGAGGGAGTCACGTACGTCGACGACTCCAAGGCCACCAACACCCACGCCGCCGAAGCCTCGTTGGCCGCCTACGACCCGATCGTCTGGATCGCCGGCGGCCTCGCCAAGGGCGCGACCTTCGACGAGCTCGTCCAGCGGTCGGCGAAGCGCTTGCGCGGGGCCGTCCTGATCGGCGCCGACCGCGCCCTGATCCGCGAAGCCCTGGCGCGACACGCCCCGGAGGTCCCGGTGGTGGACCTCGACCGGACCGACACTGGGGCGATGTCCGAGGCGGTCCGCGAGGCGGCCCGGCTCGCCCGCCCGGGAGACACGGTCCTGCTCGCCCCGGCCTGCGCCTCGATGGACATGTTCACCAACTACAACAAGCGGGGCGAGGCCTTCGCGGACGCCGTCCGCGCCCTCGCCGCCACCGGGGACGCCTGACCCGACCAGCGGGAGGGTCCGGCCGGACCGGGCACGACTGGAGGGGACAGCGACCATGCCGAGCAAGATCGCCGGGACACGCCGGCCCTCCGCCGCACGTGGCGGAGGGCGGGCCCCCGCGACCCCGCGGCGGGTGCGCGGCGGTGGCGTACGGGGGGCCTACGAGCGGCTCCGCAAGGCCTGGGACCGGCCCCTCACGGCGTACTACGTGATCATCGGCGCGGGGCTGCTCATCACCACGCTCGGCCTCGTGATGGTCTACTCCGCCTCGATGATCACGGCGCTCCGCTACGACCTGGTGCCCTCCTACTTCTTCCGGAAGCAGTTCTTCGCCGCGCTCCTCGGCACCGGACTGCTCCTGGTCGCCTCGCGGATGCCGGTCAAGCTGCACCGGGCGCTCGCCTACCCGATCCTGGTCGGCGCGGTCTTCCTGATGGTCCTCGTGCAGATCCCCGGGATAGGGCACGCGGTCAACGGCAACCAGAACTGGATCTCGCTCGGCGGCCCCTTCCAGCTCCAGCCCAGCGAGTTCGGCAAGCTGGGGCTGATCCTGTGGGGGGCCGACCTGCTCGCGCGCAAGCAGGACATGCGGCTCCTGACCCAGTGGAAGCACATGCTGGTGCCGCTGGTCCCCGGGGCCTTCATGCTGCTCGGACTGATCATGCTCGGCGGCGACATGGGCACCTCGATCATCCTCGCGGCCATCCTCTTCGGCCTGTTGTGGACGGCCGGAGCGCCCACCCGGCTCTTCGTCGGCGTGCTCACGGTGGCCGGCGCGATCGGTGTGCTGCTGATCAAGACGAGTTCGAACCGGATGAAGCGCTTCGACTGCATCGGTGCGACCGACCCCGGCGGGGAGGGAGCCCCCTGTCTGCAGGCCGCGCACGGAATCTATGCTCTGGCCTCGGGCGGATGGTTCGGTTCCGGACTCGGTGCGAGCGTCGAGAAATGGGGCCAACTCCCCGAAGCGCACACCGACTTCATCTTCGCGGTCACCGGTGAGGAACTGGGTCTCGCGGGGACGCTGTCGGTACTCGCCCTGTTCGCGGCTCTAGGCTATGCGGGTATCCGCGTGGCCGGAGGCACGGAGGACCCCTTCGTGAGGTTCGCCGCGGGAGGTGTGACCACCTGGATCACGGCTCAGGCCGTGATCAACATCGGTGCGGTGCTCGGCCTGCTGCCGATCGCCGGTGTCCCGCTCCCGCTGTTCTCCTACGGAGGGTCGGCCCTGCTGCCGACCATGTTCGCCGTCGGGCTCCTCATCGCCTTCGCGCGACAGGAACCCGCCGCGAAAGCGGCCCTGGCCATGCGTCGCCCCGGCTGGGGCAAGCGGGCCGGGAAGAGATGGAAGTCGATGCGACGGCGCGTCAAGAAGCGCCCGTCCGGAGAGCGGTGAATTTCGGTGCATGTCGTACTCGCCGGCGGGGGGACCGCCGGCCACATCGAGCCCGCGCTGGCCCTCGCGGACGCCCTGCGCAGGCAGGACCCCAGCGTGGGGATCACGGCGCTCGGCACGGAGAAGGGTCTGGAGACCCGGCTCGTGCCCGAGCGGGGCTACGAGTTGGCGCTCATCCCCGCCGTACCGCTGCCCCGCAAGCCCACCCCCGAGCTGATCACCGTCCCCGGGCGGCTGCGCGGCACGATCAAGGCGGCCGAGCAGGTCCTGGAGCGCACCAAGGCGGACTGCGTGGTCGGCTTCGGCGGCTACGTGGCCCTGCCCGGCTATCTCGCGGCCAAGCGCCTCGGGGTGCCCATCGTGGTCCACGAGGCCAACGCCCGGCCCGGCCTGGCCAACAAGATCGGTTCGCGGTACGCGGCCGGGGTCGCCGTCGCGACCCCGGACAGCAAGCTCCGCAACGCCCGTTACATCGGCATCCCGCTGCGGCACACCATCGCGACCCTCGACCGGGCGCGGATGCGGCCCGAGGCGCGCGCCGCCTTCGGCCTCGACCCGAACCTGCCGACGCTGCTCGTCTCCGGCGGCTCCCAGGGCGCCCGACGGCTCAACGAGGTGATCCAGCAGATCGCCCCGGTGCTCCAGCGCTCCGGCATCCAGATCCTGCACGCGGTCGGCCCGAAGAACGAGATGCCGCGCGTCGACAACATGCCCGGTATGCCGCCGTACGTGCCGGTACCGTACGTGGACCGGATGGATCTCGCGTACGCCGCGGCCGACATGATGCTCTGCCGCGCGGGCGCGATGACCGTCGCCGAGCTCTCCGCCGTCGGGCTGCCCGCCGCGTACGTCCCGCTGCCCATCGGCAACGGCGAACAGCGGCTCAACGCCCAGCCGGTGGTCAAGGCGGGCGGCGGGCTCCTCGTCGACGACGCGGAGCTGACGCCGCAGTGGGTGCAGGGCAACGTCCTGCCCGTACTGGCCGATCCGCACCGGTTGTACGAGATGTCCCGTGCCGCCGCCGAGTTCGGCCGCCGGGACGCCGACGACCTGCTCGTCGGCATGGTGTACGAGGCGATCGCCGCCCGCCGCCAGGCGTAGCGGCGGCTGAGGGCAGGAGGCGCCGGGTGGCAGCCGGACCGACGACCGCGGAGAAGAGCGGTACCAGCAAGTCGAAGGGGTCGTCGGAGCGGTCGCCCGGCGCCAATGCCCGGAACCGACGGTTCCGGGTACCTGCCCCCCGGCTGCTCCTCGTGGCGCTCGGCCTCGTCGTGCTCGTGGTCGGCGGGGTCTGGGCGCTCTACGGATCGACCTGGTTCCGTGTGGAACGTGTGAAGACTTCCGGCACCCGGGTTCTGACGCCGGCCGAGGTCGAGGCGGTCGCCGCCGTCCCGATGGGCGCCCCGCTCGTCAGCGTCGACACCGACGCGATCGAGGCCCGGCTCCGGCAGCGGCTGCCGCGGATCGAGTCGATCGACGTCGTGCGGTCATGGCCGCACGGAATCGGGCTGAAAGTGACGGAACGGCAGCCCGTCCTGCTTGTCGAAAAGGGCGGAAAGTTCACGGAAGTGGACTCCACGGGCATGCGGTTCGCCACCGTCGACACGGCCCCGCGCGGCGTCCCCCGACTCGTCCTCGACAGCGCCGCCTCGCCGAGCCTCCGCCGCTTCGGCGCGGACCGGCTGCTCCGGGAGGCGGTCCGCGTCCGTGGCGAACTCCCGCCGGAAGTCGCCCGGGACACTCGTGTCGTACGCATCACCTCGTACGACTCCGTCACCCTGGAGCTGGCCGGGGGGCGGACGGTCTTCTGGGGCAGCGGCGAGCACGGCCCGGTCAAGGCCCGGGTGCTGACCGCCCTCATGAAGGCGAGCCCCAAAGCGGGGCACTTCGACGTAAGTGCCCCCACGGCGCCCGCCTCGTCCGGAAGTTGACGGCCATCTCCGCTGGCCAGCACCCTGGTTGGCCAGCGCTACGGGTGATCACATAGGGTGAAAAGAAAAACGGGAGGTTCGGCGTGTTCGTTGAACGTGCGCCACTTGTCGACTTAGTGTCCTGTTCGGAAGAGTCCAGCGAACAGAGACACTGGTAACCCTAAACTTCAACGTTAGGGTTCGGGTCGGCGTTTCGGACCGTCCCAATCGGCATCCGTCGGAGCGGCGCGACCAACCGCGCAGCGACGACACGTAACTCGAGGCGAGAGGCCTTCGACGTGGCAGCACCGCAGAACTACCTCGCAGTCATCAAGGTCATCGGTGTCGGCGGCGGTGGTGTCAATGCCATCAACCGAATGATCGAGGTCGGTCTCAAGGGCGTCGAGTTCATCGCGATCAACACCGACGCGCAAGCGCTGTTGATGAGCGACGCCGACGTCAAGCTCGACGTCGGCCGTGAACTCACCCGCGGCCTCGGGGCCGGGGCCAACCCGGCCGTCGGTCGCAAGGCGGCAGAGGACCACCGTGAGGAGATCGAGGAGGTCCTCAAGGGGGCCGACATGGTCTTCGTCACCGCCGGCGAAGGCGGCGGCACCGGCACCGGCGGCGCGCCCGTCGTCGCCAACATCGCGCGCTCGCTCGGCGCCCTCACGATCGGTGTGGTCACCCGGCCGTTCACCTTCGAGGGCCGTCGGCGCGCCAACCAGGCGGAGGACGGCATCGCCGAGCTCCGCGAAGAGGTCGACACCCTCATCGTCATCCCCAACGACCGGCTGCTCTCGATCTCGGACCGCCAGGTCTCCGTGCTCGACGCCTTCAAGTCGGCCGACCAGGTCCTCCTGAGCGGTGTCCAGGGCATCACCGACCTCATCACCACCCCGGGCCTGATCAACCTCGACTTCGCCGACGTGAAGTCGGTCATGTCCGAGGCCGGTTCGGCGCTCATGGGCATCGGCTCCGCCCGCGGCGACGACCGCGCCGTGGCGGCGGCCGAGATGGCGATCTCCTCGCCGCTCCTGGAGGCCTCCATCGACGGCGCCCGCGGCGTGCTGCTCTCCATCTCCGGCGGCAGCGACCTCGGCCTCTTCGAGATCAACGAGGCCGCGCAGCTGGTCAGCGAGGCGGCCCACCCCGAGGCCAACATCATCTTCGGCGCCGTCATCGACGACGCCCTCGGCGACGAGGTCCGGGTCACCGTCATCGCGGCCGGCTTCGACGGCGGTCAGCCGCCGGCCCGCCGCGACAACATCATCGGCTCGGTCTCGGCCAAGCGCGAGGAGCCGGCCCCGGCGCCCCGCGTCACCGAGACCCCCCGCCCGCTGGGCGGCCTCGGCACGGTCCCCCCGCGCGAGGAGCCGGCCCCGGCCCCGGCCGAGCCCGCCCCGGTCGCCAACGAGACCCCGCTGGCGTCCGTCCCGCCGGTCGTCCCCCCGGCCCGTCCGTACGCGGACAGCCAGGCCGAGGAGCTGGACGTCCCGGACTTCCTGAAGTGATAGGACATCGCTTCGACGCGAACGGCGCCCACTTCGCCTTCACCGACCGGTGGGGCGGGGTGAGCGCCGTTCCGTACGAGGAGCTCAACCTCGGCGGAGCGGTGGGGGACGAGCCGGCGGCCGTCCGCGCCAACCGGGCCGCCGCCGCCGGAGCCCTCGGGCTCGACCCGGCGCGGGTGGTCTGGATGAACCAGGTGCACGGCGCCGACGTCGTCGAGGTCGACGGCCCGTGGGGGGACGCGGACGTCCCGTCCGTCGACGCGATCGTCACCGACCGGCCCGGACTCGCCCTCGCCGTGCTCACCGCGGACTGCGTCCCCGTCCTCCTCGCCGATCCGGTCGCCGGGGTCGCGGCCGCCGCCCACGCCGGGCGGCCCGGGATGACCGCCGGCGTCGTCCCCGCCGCCGTCGCGGCGATGACGAAGCTCGGCGCCGACCCCGCCCGGATCGTCGCCCGCACCGGACCCGCCGTCTGCGGCCGGTGCTACGAGGTGCCGGAGACGATGCGCGCCGAGGTCGCGGCCGTCGAACCCGCCGCGCACGCGGAGACCTCCTGGGGAACCCCCGCCGTCGACGTCGCCGCCGGAGTGCGCGCGCAGTTGGCGCGGCTCGGGGTCCGGGACATCGAGGACGCCGGGGTCTGCACCCTGGAATCGCGCGACCACTACTCGTACCGCCGCGATCGCACCACAGGGCGACTCGCGGGATATGTCTGGTTGAACCGAGAAGAGACATGACGGATCGCAAGTCGGAACTCGCCGCGAACCTCTCCGCGGTGGAGGAGCGCATCGCCGCCGCGTGTGCCGCCGCCGGGCGCGCGCGGGAGGAGGTGACGCTGATCGTGGTCACCAAGACCTACCCCGCGAGCGACGTCAGACTCCTGCACGAACTCGGGGTGCGGCACGTCGCCGAGAACCGGGACCAGGACGCCGCCCCCAAGGCGGCCGCCTGTGCCGACCTTGATCTGACCTGGCACTTCGTGGGCCAGTTGCAGACCAACAAGGTCCGATCCGTGGTGGGTTATGCCGATGTGGTGCAGTCCGTCGACCGCCTGAAGCTCGTTTCCTCGCTCTCCGCGGCCGCGGAGAAGGCGGGCCGCGAGCTCGGCTGTCTCCTCCAGGTCGCGCTCGACGCCGAGTCCGGCGAGCGGGGCGACCGCGGCGGCGTCGCTCCGGACGGCATCGAGGAGTTGGCGGCCGCCGTCGACGCCGCGCCCGGACTGCGGCTCGACGGACTGATGACCGTCGCCCCGCTCGCCGGCGAGTACGCCGGCCGGCAACGCGCGGCCTTCGACCGGCTGATGGATTTGTCGACTGCCCTGCGCGCGACCCGTCCGGCTGCGAACATGGTGTCAGCAGGGATGAGCGCGGACCTCGAGGAGGCCGTCGCTGCCGGGGCGACACACGTACGCGTCGGTACGGCGGTACTCGGTGTCCGCCCGAAGCTCGGGTAACGTCGCGAAGCAAGTCGGACCACAGCAGAAAATATGGTCATTCCGCAGAACGGCGGGGTGGCCCGTGGATCGCCGGCACTTGGTGACGAGGCCGATCCACCACAGAGCGGAGGACTCAGAGAATGGCCGGCGCGATGCGCAAGATGGCGGTCTACCTCGGCCTCGTGGAGGACGATGGGTACGACGGCCGGGGCTTTGACCCCGACGACGACTTCGAACCCGAGCTGGAGCCGGAGCCCGAGCGCGACCGGCGCCACACCCCCCCGCGCCAGGTGGAGCGCGAGGAGCCGGTGCGAGTGGCGCAGCCCCCGGCACCCCGGGAGCCGATTGCCCATTCTGTCCCGATGCTCGCCGAAAGCGGACGTCCGGCCCGAATTGCCCCCGTGGCATCCATCACACCCGAACGCCCGAGCCTGGAGAAGAACGCACCGGTGATCATGCCCAAGGTCGTGTCCGAGCGGGAGCCGTACCGCATCACCACGCTGCACCCGCGGACCTACAACGAGGCCCGTACCATCGGGGAACACTTCCGTGAGGGCACCCCGGTGATCATGAACCTCACGGAGATGGACGACACGGACGCGAAGCGACTTGTCGACTTTGCCGCCGGACTGGTCTTCGGGCTCCATGGCAGCATTGAGCGCGTGACGCAGAAGGTGTTCCTGTTGTCGCCTGCTAACGTCGATGTCACGGCGGAGGACAAGGCCCGGATCGCAGAGGGCGGATTCTTCAACCAGAGCTGAGAACACGAGAACCGGACGGACCGGTCGCGAAGCGGCCGGACAAGCGAGAGCACGAAAGCCAGGGGAGAGGGAAACGCGGGATGGGCGTCGCACTACAGGTGGTCTACATCGTGCTGATGTGCTTCCTCGTCCTCCTGATCGTCCGGCTTGTCATGGACTACGTCTTCCAGTTCGCCCGTTCATGGCAACCCGGTAAGGCGATGGTGGTCGTCCTTGAGGCCACCTACACTGTCACCGATCCACCGCTCAAGCTTCTGCGGCGACTCATCCCGCCGCTGCGTCTCGGGGGCGTGGCACTCGACCTGTCCTTCTTCGTTCTGATGATCATCGTTTACATCCTGATCTCCATCGTGAGCAGCTTCGCGAGGTGATGGTGGAGGAACAAGTGGACGATACGGTCTTGCCGACTGCCGACGACTACGTAGAGGTGAAGAAGAGATGCCGCTGACCCCCGAGGACGTGCGGAACAAGCAGTTCACGACCGTCCGCCTTCGAGAAGGCTATGACGAGGACGAGGTCGATGCCTTCCTCGATGAGGTCGAAGCCGAACTGACCCGCCTGCTCCGCGAGAACGAGGACCTGCGCGCCAAGCTGGCCGCCGCCACGCGTGCCGCCGCGCAGAACCAGCAGCAGGGCATGCGCAAGCCCCCGGAGCCGCAGGATCGTCCCGGCGGTCCCGGCGCACCCGTGCCCGCCGCCATATCCGGACCGCCGCAGCAGCAGCAGCAGATGGGCCCGCCGCAGCTGCCGTCCGGTGCCCCCGCGCTGCCCGCCGGTCCCATGCAGGGCGGCCCCATGCAGGGCGGCCCCATGGGCCCCGGCCCGATGCAGGGTGGCCCCATGCAGGGCGGCCCCATGGGCCCCGGTCCGATGCAGGGCGGCCCCATGGGTCACCCGCAGCAGCAGATGCAGCCGCAGATGCAGCAGCAGCCGCAGCAGGGTCCCGGTGGCGACAGCGCCGCGCGTGTCCTCTCGCTCGCCCAGCAGACCGCCGACCAGGCGATCGCCGAGGCGCGCTCCGAGGCCAACAAGATCGTCGGCGAGGCGCGTTCGCGCGCCGAGGGCCTGGAGCGGGACGCCCGCGCCAAGGCGGACGCTCTTGAGCGGGACGCGCAGGAGAAGCACCGCGTCGCGATGGGCTCCCTGGAGTCCGCCCGCGCCACGCTGGAGCGCAAGGTCGAGGACCTGCGCGGCTTCGAGCGCGAGTACCGCACGCGTCTGAAGTCCTACCTGGAGTCGCAGCTGCGTCAGCTGGAGACCCAGGCGGACGACTCGCTGGCTCCGCCGCGCACCCCGGCCACGGCCTCGCTGCCGCCGGCCCCGTCGATGGCCTCCGCGGGCGCGAGCGCGCCGTCCTACGGCGGCAACGGCGCGATGGGCGGTGCGCCGTCCATGGGTGGCGCTCCCTCCTACGGCGGCCAGCAGCAGATGTCCCCCGCGATGACCCAGCCGATGGCTCCGGTCCGGCCGCAGGCCCCGCAGCCGATGCAGCAGGCGCCGGCGCCGATGCGTGGCTTCCTCATCGACGAGGACGACAACTGAGGCGGCGGATGCCCGCGCTTTGAGCGCGTAGCCGTCGGCAGTCTCGAAGGGCCGGCTCCCCCAGGGGAGCCGGCCCTTCGGCACGCCCTCGCCGACGGGACTGCGCCCCGCGCCGCTCAGCGCGCCGTTCCGTTGTGCCCACCCTCCCCCAAGCTCTCGGCTTCGCTCGAGCAGGGGGACCCCCCTCGCCCCAGCGGAACGATTGCCCACAACGGGGGTGGGTGGGGCACCGTCCTGGCGGGACCGACGCCCGCGGCGGGGGCGGTATGGCGAAGGGCCCGCCTCCCCTTGGGGGAGTCGGGCCCTTCGGCGTGGGGCTTACGCCTTGCGGAGGCGGAAGGTGAGGGTCAGGGACTCGTCCTCGAACGGCGCGCCGTACGAGCCGTCGGCCTCGCCCTGCGCGTAGTCCGTGGACAGGACCTCGTCCGCGATCAGGGACGCGTGGGCCGTCAGCGCGTCCACCGTCTCCGGAGACGTGGACGTCCACCGCAGCGCGATGCGGTCCGCGACGTCCAGGCCGCTGTTCTTGCGGGCCTCCTGGATCAGACGGATCGCGTCACGGGCCAGGCCGGCGCGCCGGAGCTCCGGGGTGATCTCCAGGTCCAGCGCCACCGTCGCGCCCGCGTCGGAGGCGACCGACCAGCCCTCACGGGGGGTCTCCGTGATGATGATCTCCTCCGGGGTGACGGTGATGTCCTCGCCGTTCACCGAGAGCGTCGCCTCGCCGGAGCGGAGGGCCAGCGACAGGGCCGCGGCGTCGGCGGCGGCCACCGCCTTGGCCACGTCCTGGACGCCCTTGCCGAAGCGCTTGCCCAGGGCCCGGAAGTTCGCCTTCGCCGTCGTGTCGACGAGCGAGCCGCCGACCTCCGACAGGGAGGCGAGCGAGGAGACGTTGAGCTCCTCCGTGATCTGGGCCTGGAGCTCCGGCGACAGGGCCGTGAAGCCGGTCGCCGCGACCAGCGCGCGGGACAGCGGCTGGCGGGTCTTCACGCCGGACTCCGCCCGCGTCGCCCGGCCCAGCTCGACCAGGCGGCGGACCAGGAGCATCTGCTCGGAGAGGGTGCCGTCGATCAGGGCGGCGTCGGCCTCGGGCCAGGTGGAGAGGTGGACCGACTCGGGGGCGTCGGGGGTCACCGGCACGACCAGGTCCTGCCAGACCCGCTCCGTGATGAAGGGGGTCAGCGGGGCCATCAGGCGGGTGACCGTCTCGATGACGTCGTGGAGCGTGCGCAGCGCCGCCTTGTCGCCCTGCCAGAAGCGGCGGCGGGAGCGGCGCACGTACCAGTTGGAGAGGTCGTCGACGAAGGCCGAGACCAGCTTGCCGGTGCGCTGGGTGTCGTACGTCTCCATCGCCTCGGTGGTCTCGGCGACCAGCGTGTTCAGCTCGGAGAGCAGCCAGCGGTCGAGGACCGTGCGGTCGGCCGGCGCCGGGTCCGCCGCGCTGGGCGCCCAGCCGGACGTGCGGGCGTACAGCGCCTGGAAGGCGACCGTGTTCCAGTAGGTGAGGAGGGTCTTGCGCACCACCTCCTGGATCGTGCCGTGGCCCACCCGGCGCGCCGCCCACGGCGAGCCGCCGGCCGCCATGAACCAGCGGACCGCGTCGGCGCCGTGCTGGTCCATCAGCGGGATGGGCTGGAGGATGTTGCCCAGGTGCTTGGACATCTTCCGGCCGTCCTCGGCGAGGATGTGGCCCAGGCAGACCACGTTCTCGTACGAGGACTTGTCGAAGACGAGCGTGCCGACGGCCATCAGCGTGTAGAACCAGCCACGGGTCTGGTCGATGGCCTCGGAGATGAACTGGGCGGGGTAGCGGGACTCGAAGAGTTCCTTGTTCTTGTACGGGTAGCCGTACTGCGCGAACGGCATCGAGCCCGAGTCGTACCAGGCGTCGATGACCTCCGGCACGCGGGTGGCGGTCTTCGAGCAGCTGGGGCACGGGAAGGTGACCGCGTCGATGTACGGGCGGTGCGGGTCGAGCTCCGACTGGTCGGTGCCCGTCAGCTCGGTGAGCTCCGCGCGCGAGCCCACGCAGGTCAGGTGGTCGTCCTCGCAGCGCCAGATCGGCAGCGGGGTGCCCCAGTAGCGGTTGCGGGAGAGCGCCCAGTCGATGTTGTTGTTCAGCCAGTCGCCGAAGCGGCCGTGCTTGACCGACTCCGGGAACCAGTTCGTCTTCTCGTTCTCCTCGAGGAGACGGTCCTTCACGGCGGTCGTACGGATGTACCAGGACGGCTGCGCGTAGTAGAGCAGGGCCGTGTGGCAGCGCCAGCAGTGCGGGTAGCTGTGCTCGTACGCGATGTGCTTGAAGAGCAGGCCGCGCGCGTCCAGGTCGGCGGTGAGCGCCTCGTCGGCCTTCTTGAAGAAGACGCCGCCGACCAGCGGCACGTCCTCCTCGAAGGTGCCGTCGGGGCGGACCGGGTTCACGACCGGCAGGCCGTAGGCCTTGCAGACCTTGAGGTCGTCCTCACCGAAGGCGGGGGACTGGTGGACCAGACCCGTGCCGTCCTCGGTCGTGACGTACTCGGCGTTGACCACGTAGTGGGCCGGGGCGTCGAAGGGGACCAGCTCGAAGGGGCGCTGGTAGGTCCAGCGCTCCATCTCCGCGCCCGTGAAGGACTCGCCCGTGGTGACCCAGCCCTCGCCGAGCGCCTTCTCGACCAGCGGCTGGGCGACGACGACGCGCTCGTCGCCGTCCGTGGCGACCACGTACGTCACCTCGGGGTGCGCGGCGACCGCCGTGTTGGACACCAGGGTCCAGGGGGTCGTCGTCCAGACCAGGAGCGCCGCCTTGCCCGCGAGGGGGCCGGACGTGAGCGGGAAGCGCACGTACACGGAGGGGTCGACGACCGTCTCGTAGCCCTGGGCCAGCTCGTGGTCGGAGAGGCCGGTGCCGCAGCGGGGGCACCAGGGGGCGACGCGGTGGTCCTGGACCAGCAGGTCCTTGTCGAAGATCTGCTTGAGGGACCACCAGACCGACTCGATGTACGAGGGGTCCATGGTCCGGTAGGCGTCGTCGAGGTCGACCCAGTAGCCCATGCGGGTCGTGAGCTCGGCGAAGGCGTCGGTGTGCCGGGTCACGGACTCGCGGCACTTGGCGTTGAACTCGGCGATGCCGTACGCCTCGATGTCCTTCTTGCCGGAGAAGCCGAGCTCCTTCTCGACGGCGAGCTCGACCGGCAGGCCGTGGCAGTCCCAGCCGGCCTTGCGGGCCACGTGGTAGCCGCGCATGGTCCGGAAGCGGGGGAACACGTCCTTGAAGACGCGGGCCTCGATGTGGTGGGCGCCGGGCATGCCGTTGGCGGTGGGCGGGCCCTCGTAGAACACCCACTCGGGGCGTCCCTCGGACTGCTCCAGGGTCTTCGCGAAGACCTTGCTCTCGCGCCAGAAATCGAGCACGTCGTGCTCCAGCGCGGGCAGGTCGACCTGGGCGGGCACCTGGCGGTACTGCGACATCGATCTTCCTCCGGCGGACGGTTCTCTTCCGTCGGAGGGACGAGAGCACTGCTCCCGCGGTACCACCCTCCTTGGCCCCGGACGTGATCGTCCTGAGCCCCCTCATTGGGGTCGCGACGCCGGGTCTAGTCACCGCCCTGTCGTGCGGCTTTCTTCCGACGGCTCCGGGGTGATGCTTCACATCGGGCTCGCCCCCGGGCTCTCACCGTCCCCGGGTCGCTCATGGCTGCTTGCGACGCTACTCGTCCCCATCCAAGCCTTTCGCTGTGGCCAGTGTACGGGGCCCGGGAGCGGGCGGCAGACCGGTTTTCCCGTGACCCGAATGGCCATACGGGGGGTGCCGGACTTCCGTTGCGGCCATGTGGGGGAGGGGCGGGACGGATAACCGGGCGGGGAGCTGGGCACAACGGAGGCAGGCCCGCCCCGCGGGGAGCGGGGGCGGGTGGGAACGGCGGCGTGCCCCGTTGCCGCGGGCCTTGGGCCGATTTATCGTCCCAGCACGATTCGCGAGCAAGATCACAAAATGTGAAGGGGCCGCGACATGGTGGCGAAGAAGACCGCCGCGAAGAAGACCTCGGTCGCCGGTTCCACCGGTGCGACCGAGGTCGCCAAGGACGTGGTCGGCAAGAAGTCGACGGTGGCCGGGAAGCCGGTCGCGGTCGACGGGAAGACGCCCGCCGGGAAGAAGGTCGCGAAGAAGGCGCCGGCCAGGAAGGCCGCGGCCCGGAAGACGATCGCCGAGGACGCCGCCCCCGGCGGGGCCGGTGCGGCGGTCTCCGCCCCCGACGCCTCCGCCCCGAAGACGCCCGCCAAGAAGGCCGTGGCGAAGAAGGCGGCCGCCAGGAAGGCGCCCGCCGCCAAGAAGCAGACAGGAGCCAGGACGGTGGCAGCGAAGAAGACCGCGGGTGGCGTCACGACCGTCGGGGACGGGGCGGCGGTGCCCCCGGCGCGGGCCGGGGAGCTCGCGGTGCGGCCCGGCGAGGACCCCTGGACGCCGGAGGAGGTCGCGGAGGCCCGCAGCGGGCTCCAGGCGGAGGTGCTGCGGCTGCGGAGCGAGCTCGTCCACTCCCAGGAGGAGCTGACCGGCCTGATGCGGGACTCGGGCGACGGTGCCGGGGACGACCAGGCCGACACGGGCACCAAGAACATCACGCGCGAGCACGAGCTGGCCCTCGCCGCGAACGCCCGGGAGATGCTGGAGCAGACGGAGCACGCCCTGGAGCGGCTCGACGCGGGCACGTACGGCCTGTGCGAGGTGTGCGGGAAGCCGATCGGCAAGGCGCGGATGCAGGCCTTCCCGCGGGCCACGCTCTGCGTCGAGGACAAGCAGCGACAGGAGCGGCGCGGCTGACGATCTCGGCTGCCTGTCTCGTACGCCTGTGCCGTACCCTCGGTGCACGGTCAGGCATCGAGGTCGAGGGACTCACTCACGTGGCAGAGGCGGAGCGCATCATCGGTACGCCGGATTCAGCAGGGGCCGACGAGACGGCCGCCTCCGACGGGCCCGCGGCCCGCGAGGGGGCCGCGGCCCCGGACGGCGCGTCGGACCACGACGGCACGTCGGCCCCCGACGGTGCGGCCGCTCCCGAGGAGCGGCCCAGGGGCAGGCGCAGGATCGTCGCCCTCTTCGTCGTGGCCGTGCTCGCCTACCTGCTCGACCTCGGCAGCAAGATGCTGGTGGTCGCCGAGCTGGAGGGCCACGAGCCGATCGATCTGATCGGCGACCTGCTGCGGCTCGACGCCATCCGCAACCCGGGCGCCGCCTTCGGCATGGGCGAGGCCTTCACGATCATCTTCACCTGCATCGCGGCCGCCGTGATCGTCGTGATCATCCGGCTTGCGCGGAAGCTCTACAGCCTGCCCTGGGCGATCGCGCTCGGCCTGCTGCTCGGCGGCGCGCTGGGCAACCTCACGGACCGGATCTTCCGCTCGCCGGGCGTCTTCGAGGGCGCGGTGGTGGACTTCATCGCCCCCGCGCACTTCGCCGTCTTCAACCTCGCCGACTCGGCGATCGTCTGCGGCGGCATCCTGATCGTCATCCTGTCGTTCCGGGGCCTGGACCCCGACGGCACCGTCCACAAGGACTGAGCCCGACCCCGGCGGAAGACAGAGTGTCTTCCGCACAAGGCATACTCGACGGGTGAGTACGAGTCCCGAGATCCGCACGCTGCCCGTTCCCGATGGCCTGGAGGGCGAGCGCGTCGACGCCGCCATCGCCCGTATGTTCGGGTTCTCCCGTACGAAGGCGGCCGAGCTGGCCGCCGAAGGGAAGGTCCAGGTCGACGGCTCCGTCGTCGGCAAGTCCGAGCGGGTCAGCGGCGGTGCGTGGCTCGAGGTCGAGATGCCGGGCGCGCCCGCGCCCGTGCAGGTGGTCGCCGAGCCCGTCGAGGGCATGGAGATCGTCCACGACGACGACGACATCGTCGTGATCATGAAGCCGATCGGCGTCGCCGCGCACCCCAGCCCCGGCTGGACCGGCACCACGGTCATCGGCGGCCTCGCCGCCGCCGGGTACCGCATCTCCACCTCCGGCGCCGCCGAGCGCCAGGGCATCGTGCACCGCCTCGACGTCGGCACCTCCGGTCTGATGGTGGTCGCCAAGTCGGAGTACGCGTACACCTCGCTCAAGCGCCAGTTCAAGGAGCGCACGGTCGACAAGCGCTACCACGCGCTGGTCCAGGGCCACCCGGACCCGATGAGCGGCACCATCGACGCGCCGATCGGCCGGCACCCGAACCACGACTACAAGTGGGCGGTCACCGCCGACGGCAAGCCCTCCGTCACGCACTACGACCTCATCGAGGCGTACCGCTCGGCCTCGCTGCTCGACATCAAGCTGGAGACGGGCCGCACCCACCAGATCCGGGTGCACATGTCCGCCCACCGCCACCCCTGCGTCGGCGACCTCACCTACGGCGCCGACCCGACGCTCGCCAAGCGCCTCGGCCTGACCCGGCAGTGGCTGCACGCCGTCCGCCTCGGTTTCGAGCACCCGGGCGACGGGTCCTGGGTCGAGTTCGCCAGCACCTACCCCGAGGACCTGCAGAAGGCCCTGGACAGGATCGCGGCGGAGAGCCGGTGACCGCCTCGTACAGCGTCCGCGAGGCGCTCGGGACCGAGGACCGGGAGGCCTGCTTCGCGGTCCGCCGCGAGGTCTTCGTCGAGGAGCAGGGCGTCCCGCAGGAGCTGGAGTACGACACGTACGACGCGACCGCGGTGCACGTGCTCGCGGTCCGCGAGGACGGACTGCCGCTGGGCACCGGCCGCCTGCTGCACGGGGCGGACGCGCTCGGCAAGACCGGCGGCGACGCCTCCGTCGGTTCCCTCGGCCGGCTCGCCGTCGCCAAGGCGGCGCGCGGTCTCGGGGTCGGCGCGGCGCTCGTGCGGGCCGTCGAGGACGTGGCGCGGGAGCGCGGTCTGAGCGCCGTCGACCTGCACGCGCAGACCCACGCGCTCGGCTTCTACGAGCGGCTCGGCTACGTGGCGTACGGGCCCGAGTTCCCGGACGCGGGGATGCCGCACCGGGCCATGAGGCGGGTCCTGTAGCGGCCCGCCCGGCCCGCCCGGCCCTCCGTCCCCCGTAGCATCCGCCGCTTCCCGGCGTACACAGGGGGCAATCGACGTCAAAACGGACGTACGTGACAGGGTGGGGCCGTGGATCAATTGGCCCTGCTCTTCCTGCTGCTCCTCGGCGCCCTGCTCACCGTGCCCCTCGGTGAGCGGCTCGGACTGCCCGCGCCGGTCCTGATGACCCTCGTCGGGATCGTGCTGGCCTTCCTGCCCTTCGTGCCGAACGTCGAGATCCCGCCGGAGTTCATCCTCCCGCTGGTGCTGCCGCCCCTGCTGTACGCCTCCGTGCAGCGGACCTCCTGGCGGCAGTTCGCGGCCAACAGACGGCCCATCTTCCTGCTCGCGGTCGCCCTGGTCTTCGTCACCACCGCCGCCGTCGGCGCGGTCGCGCACTCGCTCGTGCCCGGCCTCCCCCTGGCCGCCGCCCTCGCGCTCGGGGCCCTCGTCGCGCCGCCGGACCCGGTCGCCGCGACCGCCGTGGCCGGCTCGCTCGGGCTGCCCCGCCGGCTGGTGTCGATCCTGGAGGGCGAGGGACTCTTCAACGACGTCACCGCGATCGTCCTCTACCACGTGGCGATCGCCGCCGTCGTCAGCGGCTCCTTCTCCTGGCCTCAGGCGCTCGGCCAGTTCGTGCTCTCCGCCGTGGTCGCCGTGGCCGTCGGTCTGACGCTCGGCTGGCTCGCCAACAAGCTCATCGGGCTCCTCGGCGACGCCACCCTGCAGACCGGCCTCACCCTCCTCGTCCCCTTCGTGAGCTACGTCGTCGCCGAGGAGCTGCACGGCTCCGGCGTCCTCGCCGTCCTGCTCACCGCGCTCTTCCTGGCCGAACACGCGGCCGACGCCGACGACGTCATGGGCCGGCTCGCCGGACAGACCTTCTGGCAGATCGTCGACACCCTGGTCACCGGCATCGCCTTCGGCCTCATCGGCCTGGAGCTCATCCACGTCTTCGGGGTCGCCGAGGGGCGCGGCTGGCAAATGCTGGGCTGGGGCGCCGCCGTCGTCGGCGTGGTCGTCGGCGTCCGTCTCCTCTGGCTGCTCCCCGCCACCTGGCTGGCGAAGCGGCTGCACACGCTCCGGGACGTCGACGAGGAGATCCCGATGAGCTGGCGGGAGACCGTCGTCATGTGGTGGGCGGGGATGCGCGGGGTGGCCTCGGTCGCGCTGGCGCTCGCCATCCCGCTCCGCACCGACGACGGAGCGCCCTTCCCCGGCCGCGAGGAGATCGTCTTCATCGCCTTCTGTGTGATCATCGCCACTCTCGTCTTCCAGGGCCTCACGCTGCCCTGGCTGGTCAGGCGGCTCGGGGTGCGGGCCGACGCGGACGCCGAGCGCGCCCTGGAACGCGAGCTCGCGATCCGGGCCGCGAAGGCCGCCAAGCGCAGGCTCAAGGAGATCGAGGAGGTCGAGGAGCTGCCGGAGGAGGTCCAGGAGCGGCTGATGCGCGGGGCGTACGACATCGGGGCGCGGATCAGCCCGGACATGGTGGACGACGAGCGGCGGGCCGCCTTCGTGGAGCGGACGAAGCGGTTCAAGGCGGTGCAGCGGATCCAGCGGGAGCTGATGTCGGCCGCCCGGCACGAGATCCTCGCGGCACGCAGCGAACCGGGCGCCGACCCCGAGGTGGTGGACCGGGTGCTGCGCCACCTGGACGTGCGCAGCATGCGCTAGGTCCTGTCTTTCGAAGCAGGGCCCCGCGAGCCCGGCCCGATCCGAAGGACACGCCCTGGGCCTGTCGGTGTCGGGTGGCAGGATGGGACGCATGGACATCATGCTCTTCCACTCGGCCTACGGGCTGACCCCTTCCGTCGCGGCGGCCGCCGAGCGGCTCCGGGCCGCCGGGCACCAGGTCTGGACGCCGGACCTCTACGACGGCCGGACGGTCGGGACCGTCGAGGAGGGCGTGAAGCTCCGGGACGAGATCGGCAAGGACGAGCTGCTGAAGCGTGCGGTGCTGGCCGCCGCTCCCTACTCGGAGCGGGGCCTGGTCTACATGGGCCTCTCCCTCGGGGCCTCGATCGCGCAGACCCTGGCGCTCGGGGACGAGAAGGCACGCGGGCTGCTGCTGTTCCACGGCACCTCGGACCTCGCGGAGTCCGCCTCGGTGGACGAGCTGCCGGTCCAGCTGCACGTGGCCGAGCCCGACCCCTTCGAGACGGACGACTGGCTGTCCTCCTGGTACCTCCAGATGCGCAGGGCGGGGGCGGAGGTGGAGGTCCACCGCTACCGGGGCGCGGGGCACATCTACACGGACCCGGAGCTGCCCGACTGGGACGAGGAGGCGGCGGAGCGGACCTGGTCGGTGGCGCTCGCCTTCCTGGACGAGCTGTAGGGCCGTACGGAAAAGGGGTGTGGCCCCGGGGAGTTCCCCGGGGCCACACTCATGTTCTGCGGACGAGCCGTCAGGCGCGGTACGCGACCCAGGAGTCGTTCATGCGGGTCACCTGGCCCGAGGTGAACTGGTACATGCAGGAGTCGTACGTGTAGTCCATGAAGTTGTGGATCGGGTCCACGCCGGCCTTCGAGGTGCAGGTGTCACGGCCGGTCGGGCACTGGTACGCGGGGCTCTTCTCGGCCGGGGTGTCGGCGACGTAGTCGCCGTTGCCCGTGCAGCCGCCCTGGAAGGTGTGGTACAGGCCCATCCAGTGGCCGACCTCGTGGGTGGCGGTGTCGCCCTCGTTGTAGTTGGCGGCGGAGCCGCCCGGGAGCGAGGTGTCGAGGATGACGACGCCGTCCATGTTCGGCTGGGACGTGTAGGAGCTGGGGAAGGTCGCCCAGCCGAGCAGTCCGCCGCCGAGGTTGGCGGTGTAGATGTTCAGGGCGTTCGCGCCGCCCTTGCGCAGCGTGGTCTTCATGTCCTTCTCGGCCTGCGAGCCGGAGGACAGGTTGTACCAGGTGGCGTTGTCCGTGTAGTCGGTCGCGGCCAGCGAGAACTGGAAGCCCGTGTTCACGTTGCCGGTGCCCTGGCCCGCGTAGGCGGCGTTGAGGACGGCCATCTGGTTGCTGACGGCCGTGGCGCTGAGCTTGCCCGTCGTGCCGCTGTGGATCACGTGGAAGTAGACGGGGATGGTGGCGCCGGCGGCGGCGGTGGTGGCGCTGAGGCGGCCGGAGTTCCGGGCGGCGGCGACCTTCTTCTTCAGGTCGTCGTCCATGGCCTTGGCCTGGGCGGCGGTGACGTCGTTGGGCTCGGCCTTGGTGGCGTCGCCCTTCGCCTTGCGGGCGCCGGAGAGGGCGGTGGTGCCGTCCGCGCACTTCTCGGCCGACGCCAGCGTGGTGGTCGACGGGGTGGCCGCCGGGGCGGACAGCGGGGCCAGGGCCAGGGTTCCGGCCATGACGGCGGTGCCGATCATACGACGCGACATACGGGGTGATATGCGGACGAGAGCACGCACGGTGACTCCTTGCGGGGGGTTGTGAAGAGGGACTTCCTCGCCACCGCCCGGAGATTACGCGTCCATGTCAGGTGTCGTTGAGCATGGAACAGGCCCAATCATTCGTGGGGCAATTCGGGTCATCGGGAAGAAAAACTTGCGTCGCTTCCAGCGTTTGAGACGTGGACGTAACGAACGAAGTGACAGAGGCGGGTGGTGTGTCCGGATTCGATCTCCGGAACCCACCACCCGCCGTAGTGATGTGATCTCCCGTTAACGCAAGAGATCATGGCTGAAAATCGCCGTTCAGGCGGCGGTCACAGCACCGGCTGGTACACCCGCTCGACACGCTGCGTTCCGCTCAGCGTCCGGTACGAGCGTGCCCAGGCCGCCGTCGCTGCCGGATCCGTCTTGTCGGAGACCGTGTAGTAGTCCATCTGCGAGCGCGCGGCGGTCACGTCGAGCACGCCGTACCCGTGGTGGTCCATGTCCACCCACTTCACATGGCGGTTGGCGGCCTTCACGGCGCCCGCGGCCACCACCGAGAGCGTGCCCGGCGCCACGTGCAGCAGGTCGTCCAGGTTGTCCGAGGTCACCGAGGTGACCACGAACTCGGTCGCCGCCGACTCCGAGAGCGGATACGTCGCGGCCTTCACCGGCACGTCGTTGGCCCAGGCCATGTGGATGTCGCCGGTCAGGAAGACCGTGTTCCGGATCGCCCGCGCGGTCAGATGCGCGAGCAGCTCCTTGCGGTCGTCGGTGTAGCCGTCCCACTGGTCGACGTTGACCGCGAGCCCCTCCTTCGGCAGGCCCAGCAGCTCGGCGAGCGGCTCCAGGAGGTACGCGGGCAGCGCGCCGAAGGCGACCGGCGAGATCATCACCGAGGTGCCGACCAGCTGCCAGGTCGCGTCCGAACCGGCGAGCCCGGCCTTGAGCCAGTCCAGCTGCGCGCGCCCTGTGATGCTCCGCTCCGGGTCGTCGACCGTGCCGCTGCCCGCCTTCGCCGGCGCGGAGCGGAACGAACGCAGGTCGAGCAGATGCAGATCGGCCAGCCTGCCGAAGCGCAGGCGGCGGAAGACCGTGCCCTCCGTGGAGGCGCGGACCGGCATCCACTCGAAGTAGGCCTGCTTCGCGGCGGCCACCCGGGCCGCCCACTCGCCCTCGGCGCCCGGGGTGTGGTTCTCGGCCCCGCCCGACCAGGCGTCGTTGGCGAACTCGTGGTCGTCCCAGATGGCGATCACCGGGTGCGCCGCGTGCAGCGCCTGGAGGTCGGCGTCCGTCTTGTACTTCCCGTGCCGGGTGCGGTAGTCGGCGAGCGAGACGATCTCGTGGCGCGGCTCGTGCTGCCGGACGACGTACTTCGCCTCGGGGTAGGCGCCGGTGGCGTACTCGTACAGGTAGTCGCCGAGGTGGAGGACCGCGTCCAGGTCGGCGCGGGCCGCGAGATGGCGGTACGCGGAGAAGTGGCCGGACTCCCAGTTGGCACAGGAGACCACGCCGAAGCGGACGCCGGGCGCGGCGGCGTCGGCGGCGGGCGCGGTGCGGGTGCGGGCGGCCGGGGAGACGACGGCCCCCACGGTGAAGCGGAACCAGTAGGCGGTGGCCGGGCGCAGGCCCCGGACGTCGGCCTTCACCGTGTGGTCGGACGCGGCGCTCGCCGTGGTGGTGCCGGAGGCGACGACCCGGGCGAAGGCGCGGTCCTCGGCGAGCTCCCAGCCGACCTGGACGTCGGGACCGAGACCGGATCCGGGCACGGCCTCGGGGGTGGGGGTGACGCGCGTCCAGAGCAGGACGCCGTCGGGCAGCGGGTCGCCGGAGGCGACGCCGTGGAGGAAGGCGGGCGCCCCGGTGTCCGCGAGCGCCGGGGAGGCCGCGCCCAGGAGGGCGGGCGCGACGGCGGCGGTGGCGGCGGCGGCCTTGACGACCGAGCGCCGGGTGGGGGCAGGGGATATGAAACGACTGGTCACGGGCAGTCAGATTACTGACGGGTACGCCTCAGGGGCAGGCGAATTCCGGAAGTTCGCCCACTCGTCGCCCGGAGGACGCCAGGGTCCCGTAACGCCCGGATCCGTAACGCCCGAATCCGTAACGCCCGGATCCGTGACGCCAGGGTCCCGCGACATCGGGATCCCGCGACATCGGGGCCCGCGACGCCCGGGCCCCGCGCGGACGCCTCGGCCCCGGACCGGGGGTCCGGGGCCATGGCGGGACGTGGTGCGGCGTCAGGCCTGTGCGGTCGGGCCTGTGGCGTCAGCCCTTGAGGGCCGCGTCGATCGCCGTGTCGAACTCGGCCACCGTCATCGGCGGGTCGTCCGTGCCCCGGACCGTGACGACCTTGCCGTCCATCTTCAGCGTCGGGGTGCCCTGCACCCCGCTGGCGTCGAAGGCCTTCGACATCTTCATCGCCCACGCGTCGAAGGTGCCGTCCTCGACGTTCTTCCTGAACTCGGCGTTGCCCTTGAGGGCCGGGACCGAGTCCGCCACCTCCAGGAGGTAGGAGTCCTTGGCGAACTTGTCGTCCTTCTCCTCCGGGTGGAACTCCGTCGAGTACAGGGCGGACTTGTACTTCAGGAAGGCCTCCGGGCTGACGTCCAGCGCGGCGCCCAGCGCCGAGAGGGCGTTCTTCGAGCCCTCGCCCGGGATGCCGTTGTCGATGAAGGTGGCACCGACGTACCGGATCTTGTACTTGCCGGCCTCGACGTCCTTCTCGACCGTGGAGCCCACGGTCTGCTCGAAGGTCGCGCAGACCGGGCAGCGCGAGTCCTCGTACAGCTCCAGGGTCTTCTTCGCGGAGTCCTTGCCGATGACGACGGTCGTGCCGTTCGTGCCCGTGGTGTTCTTCGGGGCCGTCACGGTCTTCGCGTCGGCCACCGACTCCCAGTGGGAGGGCTTGTTCGACTGGACCACCGCGTAGCCGATGCCGCCGGCGGCGGCCAGGACGGCCACGGCCGAGACGCCGACGACGAGCTGCCGGCGCGCCCGGTCCTTCTTCGCCTGGCGCTCGCGCTCCTCGCGCAGCCGCTCGCGGGCGGCGGCCTTGTGGGCATGGCTGTTGCGTGCACTCATGATCGTGATCTCCGTGAAGGGTGGGGAAAGGCAGGGGGACGCGTCAGGCCCGCTCAGACGAGAGCGAGCACCGGACGCGGCGGCCCCCGCCGCCCGACGGAGTGCACGAGGAGCCGGGCACGGGAGGACCGGGGCCGCTCGACGGGCCGCCCGGCCCGCAGCGGCGCCGGACCGGCGGCCCGGAAGAAGGCCGCCACGAGCAGCAGCGGCCGGAACGCGAAGGCCTCCACCGCGCGGAGCAGCCGGGCGAGCGCCCGCTCGCCGCCGCGCAGCCAGCAGGCGGCCGAGAGCCCCACGCCCACATGGGCCAGGAGCAGCAGCCAGGGCAGCGCCGGGTCGGGGGAGTCGAGCAGGGCGGCCGCGCTGCCGCTCTCCGGGGTCACCACGCCGGACAGCGGCGTGCCGACGGCGCCGCCGCAGAACACCTCCACGCCCACCGAGCGCAGCGAACCGGCGACCGGGCCGCCGGCGGGGCCGTAACAGACCGCCTGACCGCTGGTGAAGAGGGTGTCGGCGGCCAGCTCCAGCGGGACGAGGAGCCCCGCGATCGGGCCGAGGCCGCGCTCGCGGCCGGCCAGCGCGTACGCCACGGCGAAGACGGCGACCGCGACCGGGACGACCGTCCCCAGCGGCAGCGGCACGCGGGAGAGCAGCACGTGGGACGCCACGGACAGCGTCACGACCAGTGCCGTGAAGAACGCCGCCCGCAGCGCCCTCAGCTGCGTCCCTGCCATGTCCATCTCGTGGAGTTTCCCACGCGGGCCCGTAAGAGGTCCCTAAACAGAACCTGTGGACGGTCGCACCGGGCTCTACAGCCCCGGGATCCGGCCGTTGCGGAAGAGGTCCACGAAGATCTGGTGGTCCGCCCGCGCCCGCGCTCCGTAGGCGTGCGCGAAGTCGACCAGGAGCTCGGCGAAGCCCTCCTCGTCGGCGGCGATCGCCGCGTCGATGGCCCGCTCCGTCGAGAACGGGACCAGGGAGTGGCCGCTGGAGTCGTCCGCCGCCGCGTGCATCGTGGCCGTCGCCCGGCCCAGGTCGGCGACGGTGGCCGCGATGTCCTGCGGGTCGTCGATGTCCGACCAGTCCAGGTCCACCGCGTACGGCGACACCTCGGCGACCAGCTGGCCCGCCCCGTCCAGCTCCGTCCAGCCCAGCCACGGGTCGGCGTGCGCCTGGAGCGCCCGCTGCGAGATCACCGTGCGGTGCCCCTCGTGGTGGAAGTACCCGCGCACCGCCGCGTCCGTGACGTGCCGCGAGACCGCGGGGGTCTGCGCCTGCTTCAGGTAGATCACCACGTCGTTCTCCAGGGCGTCGCTGTTGCCCTCCAGGAGGATGTTGTACGAGGGGAGGCCGGCCGAGCCGATGCCGATCCCGCGCCGCCCGACGACGTCCTTCACCCGGTACGAGTCGGGGCGGGCGAGGGAGGACTCCGGCAGGGTCTCCAGGTAGCCGTCGAAGGCCGCGAGGACCTTGTACCGGGTGGCCGCGTCCAGCTCGATCGCGCCGCCGCCCGCCGCGAAGCGCCGCTCGAAGTCGCGGATCTCGGTCATCGAGTCGAGCAGTCCGAAGCGGGTCAGCGCCCGGGCCTCGCGCAGGGCGCCGAGCAGCGCCCCGTCGGCGGTCTCCAGGGTGAAGGAGGGGACCTCCTCGCCCTTGGCGCCGGTCGCGAGGGCGTGGATCCGCTCGCGGTAGGCCGCGGCGTAGATCCGGACCAGCTGGGTGATCTGCTCGTCGCTGAGCGCCTTGGCGTAGCCGATCAGGGCGAGCGAGGCCGCGAGCCGCTTCAGGTCCCAGGTGAAGGGGCCGACGTACGCCTCGTCGAAGTCGTTGACGTTGAAGACGAGGCGGCCGTTGGCGTCCATGTACGTGCCGAAGTTCTCGGCGTGGAGATCGCCGTGGATCCAGACCCGGCCGGTCTGCTCGTCCAGGTACGGGCCGCCGTGGGCCTCCCGCTCCAGGTCCGCGTAGAACAGGCACGCGGTGCCGCGGTAGAAGGCGAAGGCGGAGCCGGCCATCTTCCGGAACTTGACGCGGAAGGCCGCGGGATCGGCGGCGAGGAGCTCGCCGAAGGCGGTGTCGAAGACGGCGAGGATGTGCTCACCGCGCTCGGCTGCGGTGGGCTGCGGGACCGACATTCGAGGTGCCTCCTGGTGCGGGGTGTGGCGCAGAATTGGTCATGACAATACGGACAGATGTTCCGCGTCCTCCAACGCGCGACCGTACCCCCGAGTGCCCGTGATCTGTCAGTCGGCCGACGTAGACTTCCACGCTGTCCCCCCAGAAATTCACCGGAGGCCTCCCACCGTGACCAAGCCGCCCTTCACGCACCTCCACGTCCACACCCAGTACTCGCTGCTGGACGGTGCCGCGCGGCTGAAGGACATGTTCAACGCGTGCAACGAGATGGGCATGACCCATATCGCCATGTCCGACCACGGCAACCTGCACGGGGCGTACGACTTCTTCCACTCGGCGAAGAAGGCCGGGGTCACGCCGATCATCGGCATCGAGGCGTACGTCGCCCCGGAGTCCCGGCGCAACAAGCGGAAGATCCAGTGGGGCCAGCCGCACCAGAAGAAGGACGACGTCTCCGGTTCCGGCGGTTACACCCACAAGACCATCTGGGCGGCGAACGCCACCGGCCTGCACAACCTCTTCAAGCTCTCCTCCGACGCCTACGCCGAGGGCTGGCTGCAGAAGTGGCCCCGGATGGACAAGGAGACCATCTCCCAGTGGTCCGAGGGCCTGATCGCCTCCACCGGCTGCCCCTCCGGCGAGCTCCAGACCCGACTGCGCCTCGGCCAGTTCGACGAGGCCCTGAAGTCAGCCTCCGAGTACCAGGACATCTTCGGCAAGGACCGCTACTTCCTGGAGCTGATGGACCACGGCATCGAGATCGAGCGCCGGGTCCGCGACGGGCTCCTGGAGATCGGCAAGAAGCTCGGCATCCCGCCGCTGGTCACGAACGACTCGCACTACACGTACGCGCACGAGGCCGGCGCGCACGACGCCCTGCTCTGCATCCAGACCGGCAAGAACCTCTCCGACCCGGACCGCTTCAAGTTCGACGGCACCGGCTACTACCTGAAGTCCACGGACGAGATGTACGCCGTCGACTCCTCGGACGCCTGGCAGGAGGGCTGCGCGAACACGCGGCTCGTGGCCGACCAGATCGACGTCACCGGCATGTTCGAGGCCAAGAACCTCATGCCGAAGTTCGACATCCCCGAGGGCTACACCGAGGTCACCTGGTTCCGCGAGGAGACCATGCGGGGCATGCACCGCCGCTTCCCGAACGGGATCCCGGAGGACCGCATGAAGCAGGTCGAGTACGAGATGGACACCATCATCTCGATGGGCTTCCCCGGCTACTTCCTCGTCGTCGCCGACTTCATCATGTGGGCGAAGAAGCAGGGCATCGCCGTCGGCCCCGGCCGGGGCTCCGCGGCCGGTTCGATCGTCGCGTACGCCATGGGCATCACCGACCTCGACCCGATCCCGCACGGCCTGATCTTCGAGCGCTTCCTCAACCCCGAGCGCATCTCGATGCCCGACGTCGACATCGACTTCGACGAGCGTCGGCGCGTCGAGGTGATCCGGTACGTGACGGAGAAGTACGGCTCCGACAAGGTCGCCATGATCGGCACGTACGGAAAGATCAAGGCGAAGAACGCCATCAAGGACTCCGCGCGCGTCCTCGGCTACCCGTACGCCATGGGCGACCGGCTCACCAAGGCCATGCCCGCCGACGTCCTCGGCAAGGGCATCGACCTCAACGGCATCACCGACCCCTCGCACCCGCGCTACAGCGAGGCCGGCGAGATCCGCGCGATGTACGAGAACGAGCCGGACGTCAAGAAGGTCATCGACACCGCCCGGGGCGTCGAGGGCCTGGTCCGCCAGATGGGCGTGCACGCCGCCGGCGTGATCATGTCCAGCGAGCCGATCGTCGACCACGCCCCGATCTGGGTGCGGCACACCGACGGCGTCACCATCACGCAGTGGGACTACCCGCAGTGCGAGTCGCTCGGCCTGCTGAAGATGGACTTCCTCGGCCTGCGCAACCTGACGATCATGGACGACGCCGTCAAGATGGTGAAGTCCAACAAGGGGATCGACATCGATCTCCTGGCGCTGCCGCTCGACGACGCGAAGACCTTCGAACTGCTCCAGCGCGGTGACACCCTCGGCGTCTTCCAGTTCGACGGCGGGCCGATGCGCTCGCTGCTGCGGCTGATGAAGCCCGACAACTTCGAAGACATCTCCGCCGTGTCCGCCCTGTACCGGCCGGGCCCGATGGGCATGAACTCGCACACGAACTACGCCCTGCGCAAGAACGGCCAGCAGGAGATCACCCCGATCCACCCCGAGCTGGAGAAGCCGCTCGAAGAGGTGCTCGCGGTCACCTACGGCCTCATCGTGTACCAGGAGCAGGTGCAGAAGGCCGCCCAGATCATCGCCGGCTACTCGCTCGGCGAGGCCGACATCCTCCGCCGCGTCATGGGCAAGAAGAAGCCCGAGGAGCTGGCGAAGAACTTCACCATCTTCCAGGCCGGCGCCAAGAAGAACGGCTACAGCGACGAGGCCATCCAGGCCCTCTGGGACGTCCTGGTCCCCTTCGCCGGCTACGCCTTCAACAAGGCGCACTCCGCCGCGTACGGCCTGGTCTCCTACTGGACCGCCTACCTCAAGGCGAACCACCCCGCCGAGTACATGGCGGGACTGCTCACCTCGGTCAAGGACGACAAGGACAAGTCCGCGGTCTACCTCAACGAGTGCCGCCGCATGGGCATCAAGGTCCTGCCGCCCAACGTGAACGAGTCCGAGTCGAACTTCGCCGCCCAGGGCGACGACGTGATCCTCTTCGGCCTCTCCGCCATCCGGAACGTCGGCACCAACGTCGTCGAGTCGATCATCAAGACGCGCAAGGCCAAGGGGAAGTACTCCTCCTTCCCCGACTTCCTCGACAAGGTCGAGGCCGTCGTCTGCAACAAGCGGACGGTCGAGTCGCTGATCAAGGCCGGCGCCTTCGACGAGATGGGCCACACCCGCAAGGGCCTGGTCGCCCACCACGAACCCATGATCGACAACGTGGTGGCGGTCAAGCGCAAGGAGGCCGAGGGACAGTTCGACCTCTTCGGCGGGATGGGTGAGGAGGCGAGCGACGAGCCGGGCTTCGGCCTGGACGTCGAGTTCTCCGACGTCGAGTGGGAGAAGTCGTACCTGCTCGCCCAGGAGCGCGAGATGCTCGGCCTCTACGTCTCCGACCACCCGCTCTTCGGCATCGAGCACGTCCTGTCCGACAAGACGGACGCGGCGATCTCCCAGCTGACCGGCGGCGAGCACGGCGACGGCGCGGTCGTCACCATCGGCGGCATCATCTCCGGCCTCCAGCGCAAGATGACCAAGCAGGGCAACGCCTGGGCGATCGCCACCGTCGAGGACCTGGCCGGCTCCATCGAGTGCATGTTCTTCCCGGCCACGTACCAGCTGGTCTCCACCCAGCTGGTCGAGGACACGGTCGTCTTCGTGAAGGGACGGCTGGACAAGCGCGAGGACGTGCCCCGGCTCGTCGCCATGGAGCTGATGGTCCCCGACCTGTCGAACGCCGGGACCAACGCGCCGGTGGTCCTCACCATCCCGACGGTGAAGGTGACCCCGCCGATGGTCAGCAGGCTCGGCGAGATCCTCAAGCACCACAAGGGCAACACCGAGGTGCGGATCAAGCTCCAGGGCCCCCGGAAGACGACCGTCCTCCGACTCGACCGGCACCGGGTGCAGCCCGACCCGGCGCTCTTCGGCGACCTGAAGGTGCTGCTCGGCCCGTCCTGCCTGGCCGGCTGAGCCCACCCCGTACACGCGCAAGGGGCGCGCCCGTCGTCACGGGCGCGCCCCTTTGCCGTCGGACGGCGTCAGTTGTGGCCGAAGCGCTTCTGACGACCCTTGCGGGCCATGTCACCGGGGGTGACCTGGCTCGCGCGCGACTCGGCCTGCGATTCCATCGCGGACTGCTGCGCCGCCTGTGCGCCGCGCTCGGCCGACGACTGCTGCTTCTGACTGCGGTTCTGGTTGCGGTTCTTGGCCATGGGGATGCCTCCTCAAAGGGTCCTAGGGGCCAGGGCCGCTGTCAGACTCACACACGGTGCGAACCGCCGCATGTTGGATCATTACGGACCGTGAGGGTCCGCCGGGGCGTGACATCCGCCACGCCGATGATCCAGTTCCCACGGTCAAGCCCCCGGCGGTCGGGCAGACTCGAAGGAAACCCGAAGCACCTTCCGATCCCGATTCCGATCCCGAGCCCGACCCCGAGGCTCACGAAAGAGGGTGGAACACGTGGACCGCTGCGTCGTCCTGGTGGACGCCGGCTATCTGCTGGGCGCCGCCGCCAGTCTCCTCGCCGGGGAACCGGCCCGTTCCAGGATCACCGTCGACCACGCCGGCCTGATCCAGCAGCTGCGGCAGCGCGCCGAGGCCGAGACCGCGCTGCCCCTCCTGCGGATCTACTGGTTCGACGGCGCGCCCGACCGGGTGCCCCAGCCCGAGCACCGCAGACTGCGCGTGATGCCCCGCGTCACCGTCCGGCTCGGTGCTCTGACCAGGAGCGACGGGCGCTGGGCGCAGAAGGGCGTCGACGCGGCCATGCACACCGAGCTGACCGAGCTCGCCAGGAACAGGGCCTGCTCCGACATCGTGCTCGTCACCGGCGACGGCGATCTGCTGCCCGGCCTCATGTCGGCCAAGGAGCACGGCGTCGCCGTCCACCTGTGGGCCGTCCAGGCCGCCGACGGCGACTACAACCAGTCCGAGGACCTCGTCGCCGAGGCCGACGAGCGGCGGGTCCTCGACCGGGCCTGGATCACCCGCGCCGTCCGTGCCAAGGACCTCACCGGCCTCTGCGCGCCGACGCCCGCCCCGCGCCCGGAGATCGCCGCCATCCTCTCCGCGCCGCTGCCCGAGGGGGCCCTCGCCGCCTCCGCCGAACGGGCCGCCGAGGCGGCCGCCGTGGGCGCCCGGGACGGGACACCGGCCCCGGGCGACGCGCGCGGCGACGGCGGCCACGAGCACACCCGCACCGACGGCCACGTCCGCGACGACGAGCACGCCCACGGCGCGGGCGTGCCCTCCCCGGCCAACGGCAAGGGCGTCCCCACCCCCAAGGACCTCGCGGGACTGCGCGGCCCCGGCGCCCCGGTGCCGCAGGGCGCGAGCGCGCTCCGCTGGTCCTCCGACCGGGGCTGGGTCGAGCGCCCCGCCCCCTCCTTCGGCGAGCCGGCCGAGACCGCCACCCTGCCCACCCTCGCCACGCTCACCAGCGCGGAGCAGCGCTGGGCCGACCGCGAGGAGGACATCACCACCGTCGGCGGCGACCCGTTCGAGGTCGGGCAGGTGTTCGCCCGCCGGTGGATGGAGCGGCTCCCCGAGCAGAGCCACGTCCAGAAGCTCTCCACCCTCTACCCGCGCATCCCGCACCGCATCGACGGCGAACTCCTCCGCTACGCCGCCCGCTTCGGACTTCTCGCCCACAAGGACGACCAGATCGACGAGCACGACCGCTACGCCATCCGGGCCGGATTCTGGCGCGAGATCGACGTCAGGGCCGCCGCCGAACCCGCCCCCGCGCCCGGAGCGGGCCCGGCGACCCCGTAGGCTCTTCCCCCGTGAGTACGGTGTGCGTGGTGCGGGATCTGGTCAAGACGTACCCCGCCACGCGCGGCAGGCGCGGCGCGCCCGCGACCCCCGAGGTGCGCGCCACCGACGGGATCAGCCTCGACGTGCGCGGCGGCGAGATCTTCGGCCTGCTCGGCCCCAACGGCGCCGGCAAGTCCACCCTCGTCCGCCAGCTCACCGGGCTCATGCGCCCCGACTCCGGCACCGTCGAACTCCTCGGCCACGACCTCGTGCGCCACCCCGAGCGGGCGGCCCGGCTCCTCGCCTACCTCGGCCAGGAGTCCACCGCCCTCGACGAGCTGACCGTCTCCCTCGCCGCCGAGACCACCGGACGCCTGCGCGGCCTCACCGCCCACGACGCCCGCGCCGAGCGCGACGTCGTCCTGGACGAGCTCGGGCTCGGCGAGATCGCCGGCCGCCCCCTCAAGAAGCTCTCCGGCGGACAGCGGCGGCTCGCCTGCTTCGCCGCCGCGCTCGTCGGCCACCGCCCCGTGCTCGTCCTCGACGAACCCACCACCGGCATGGACCCCGTCGCCCGGCGCGCCGTCTGGGCCGCCGTCGACCGGCGCCGCGCCGAGCACGGCACCACCGTGCTGCTCGTCACCCACAACGTCATCGAGGCCGAGACCGTCCTCGACCGGGTCGCCGTCATCGACCGCGGCCGGGTCATCGCCTGCGACACCCCCGCCGGCCTCAAGGAACGCGTCGCCGGCGAGGTCCGCGTCGAACTGGTGTGGCGCGACACGCCGCCGCTCCACCTGCCCGAGGTCGCCGCCCTGCGCGGACACGCCCAGGAGACCGGACGCCGCTGGCACCTCCGGCTCGCCCCCGACGCCGCCCGCGCGGCCGTCGCCACCGTCACCGGCGGGGCCGCGTTCGCCGCGCTCGACGACTTCACCCTGGCCACCCCCAGCCTGGAGGACGTGTACCTCGCGCTGGGCGGCGCGACCGAGGGACTGGTGAAGGCGTGACCCGCCACGAACCGCCCGTGACCGTCAGGAGCTGTACGCAGTGAGCACCGTGCCCGCCGAGGTCCTGCCGACCGGCGCGCTCCCCGCCACGGGCCGAGGCGCGCGGGACACCGCCGCGCCCCTCGCCCCCCGCGCCCGGCTCCTGCCGGCCCTGGCAGCCGTCTACCGGGCGCAGCTCTCCCGCGCCCGCGTCGCCCGCATCCCGCTGCTCTTCGTCGCCACCTTCCAGTCGATCGGGATCATGGTCCTGATGCGCGGGGTCGTCGACGGCGGCTCCGAGGCGCGCGCCGTCGTGGCCGGCTCCACCGTCCTCGTCGTCGCCTTCGTCGCGCTCAACCTGCTCGCCCAGTACTTCGGGCAGCTGCGGGCCGGCGGCGGCCTCGACCACTACGCCACCCTGCCCGTGCCGCCCGCCGCCGTCGTGCTCGGCGCGGCCGGGGCGTACGCCTCCTTCACCGTGCCCGGGACGGTGGTCACCGCCGTCGCCGGCTCCGTCCTCTTCGGGCTGCCCCTCGGCCACCTGTGGATCCTCGGCGCCGTCGTCCCGCTCGCCGGCGCGGCGCTCGCCGGGCTCGGCGCGGCCCTCGGACTCCTCGCCCCCCGCCAGGAGCTGGCCACCCTCCTCGGCCAGCTCGGCATGTCGGCGGCCCTGCTCCTCGGAGTCCTCCCGGCCGAGCGGCTGCCCGGCCCGATCGGCTGGGCGCGGGACCTGCTGCCGTCGACGTACGGCGTGGAAGCCCTCGCCCGCACCTTCGGCCCGCACCCCGACTGGGCGGCCGTCGCCGTCGACCTCGCCGTCTGCGGGGCGGTCGGCCTCGGCTCGCTCGCCGTCGCCACCTGGGCCTACCGGCGGGCCGCCGTCCGCTGAGGCGGGCCACAGGGACACCTGGCACGATGGCGGGGTGACCGCACCTCTGACTCCGCCTCACCAGCCGCCGAACGACCCCGACCAGCCCCCGCCTCCGCCGCCGCTCGGCCCGGACGGGGACCCGATCACGGCGGCCGAGGTCGTGCAGGGCGTGGTGGTGATCCTCCTCTCCGCGGTCGCGGGGACGCTGCTCGGGGTGCTGTGGCTGAACCTGGCCCCGCGCGTCCTGCTCATCTCGGACGGCAAGGGCGTCTACCTGCGGAACTCCGAGGGGGAGCAGGCGATCGGCGCCGACGGGACGTTCGTGCTCCTCGCGCTGGCCTTCGGCGCGGCCGCCGCGCTCGCCGTCTTCCTGCTGCGCCGCAGGGGCGGGATCCCGCTCGTCCTCGGCCTGGCGCTCGGCGGCGGCCTGGGCTCGCTGGTCGCGTGGGGGATCGGAACGCACTTCGGACCCACCGACGACGTGGTCGCCCACGCGAAGGCGGTCGGCCCGAACGTCATCTTCGAGGCGCCGCTCGAACTGAACCTGGGGGCCGTCGCGATGCTGGCCTGGCCGCTCGCCGCGATGATCGTCCACCTGGCGCTGACGGCGGCCTTCGGCCCCCGCGACCCGGAACCGGAGCCCTGGGACCGGCCGAAGGCGTACACCCAGGGCCCCGGCTCGTACTGACGGTGCGGCCGGTGTGCGGGCCCCGGCTCGTACGGGGGCCCGGGCCCTCACGAGGGCCCTCCCGGAGGCCGCGCCCGTCCGTCAGGCGCGGCCGATCGGGGCCAGCACCGCCGAGGTGAGGGCGGCCAGGTCCGCGGGGGAGAGCTCCACCTCCAGGCCTCGGCGGCCCGCCGAGACGCAGACGGTCGCGTGCTCCGAGGCCGAGGCGTCGAGGACGGTGCGGAGCCGCTTGCGCTGGCCCAGCGGGGAGATGCCGCCCCGGACGTACCCCGTGGTGCGCTCCGCCGCCGCCGGGTCGGCCATCACGGCCCGCTTCCCGCCGACCGCCGAGGCCAGCGCCTTCAGGTCCAGCTGGCCCGCCACCGGGACCACCGCGACCGTCAGCTCGCCGTCGACGTCCGCGACCAGCGTCTTGAAGACCCGGTCGGGGGAGACGCCGAGGGCCTCCGCCGCCTCCTCGCCGTAGGAGGGGGAGGCCGGGTCGTGCTCGTACGCGTGCAGCGTGAACGGCGTGCCGGCCGCCGTCAGGGCCACCGTCGCCGGAGTGCCTCCGCCGTTCTTCTTCTGCTTCTTCGCCACGCGCTCTTCCTCGGCTCGGCTCGGTCCGTCCGGCGGGGCCGGCTCAGTTCGGGTACGTCGGGGTCTGCGTCAGGTCCACCACCGGCAGCGACGGCAGATGCCGCAGCACGGCGGTCTCCGCCCGCAGCAGCGTCAGCTCCTCGCGCAGCCGGGTCGCCGTGTCCGGCGCCTGGAGCAGCCGCTGCTTCGACGGGGTGTCGAGCACCGCCGCCGCCGCGACCAGGTACGACACCACGGAGGGCTCGTCCGGCAGCTCGCTCGTCGTCAGCGAACGCTCCCGGGCGCCCGCGAGGCGCTTCTGGTAGCTCCGGAAGGCCCGCAGCACCCCCTCGGCGAGCGTGCCCGCCTCCTCGCCCTGCTCCTCGGGGATCTCCTCGACCTCGGCCGTCAGGAACGGCCCGCTCGCGTCGACCGACAGCAGCTTCACCCGGGTCGTGCCGGTGGCCATCACCTCGAAGCTGCCGTCGGCGCGCTCCCGGATCGACGCCGCGTCGGCGACACAGCCGACCCGGTGGAAGGCCTGGACGGGATCGGAGCCGAAGCCCGCCGCCGGGCCCTTCTCCGGCAGCGCGGTCTGGTCCGGCATGCCGGGGGCCGTCGGCGCGACCTCGCGGCCGTCGCGGATGGCGACGACGGCGAAGCGACGCGGCTGGGCGTCGTCGATCGTGAGCAGCTCGCGCATCATGGCGCGATAACGCTCCTCGAAGACGTTCAGGGGCAGTACGAGGCCCGGGAACAGCACCGTGTTGAGCGGGAAGAGAGGCAGACGGGCGGTGGTCACAGCCGCCAAGCCTAATGGCCGCCGGGCCCGCCCCGTCCGGCCCGTCCACGACCGGTGCCCCGCAGCGGCGTCCGGCGGCCCAACTCGCCCCGCACCCGGTCCCGCGCGGCCAGGAAGCGGAAGAGGGGGTCCCCCCTGTCCGAGCGAAGCCGAGAGCTTGCGGGAGGACCCTCCGGTACGGCACCCCAGGGGAACGAGGTCGCGTACGGGCCGATCCGCCCGAACTCCTCCCACGCCTCCGTCCAGCGCGCCCGCTCGACCAGCACGTACGCGAGCAGGTTGCGGACCTCGGCCGGCCACGGGTCGCCCGCCGGGAACGCCGCCGACAGGGCCAGGGCACGGACCACCGCCCGGTCGACCCGCTCGGCGGGCACGGACCCGTCCGGCCCCGGCGGCACCCGGAGCCCGTCGTAGGCCGCGCGGACCGGCAGCGCCCCGACGAGCGAGTCCGGCGCGGCGTCGTCGGCGGCCTGTTCGGCGAAGTCGAAGGCGGCGCGGTGCGAGCCGTACCACTGCGCGGAGAGGTACTTCAGCGCGGCGACATGGCAGCCGTAGTGGTGCGGGGAGCGGCGCACGGCCTGCTCCCACAGCGACTCGAAGACCGCGTGCCCGGCGTGCGCCCCGCGCGCGTGGTCCAGGGCCAGCCGCCAGGGCACCGGGTCGTGCGGAGCCTCCCCGGAGATCTCCCGCACCAGCGGGGCGAGCTCGCGCAGCCGCTCGGCCCGCGCCGGGGACTCCCAGGCCCTGCGGACGGCCAGCTGCGTCGTGACGAGGAGGGCGTCGGGATCGCCGGGCGCGGCGGCGAGCCACCCGGTGAGCCAGTCGCCCCTGCTGTACGCGAAGGTGGCGAGCCGGGTGACGTACCGGTCGCGGTCCTCCCACTCGCCGGCGTCCCGGGTGGTGGCGAGCAGCTTCGCCGCGGGCTCCGGATCGCCGAGGGCGGCGGCGACCAGGGCGGGGGCGAGCCGCTCGTCCGGGGCGTCGAGCAGCACGTCGGCGTCCGGCACGGGCGCGGCGGCGAGCCGCGGTGCGTGCCGGGCCGAGCGGACGGTGCCGAGCAGGGCGCGGAGCAAGGACATGGTGCTGTGCATTCTCCCCCGCCCCCGCCCGTCACGGCAGCCGCGTCACGGGGTCGCGACAGCACCCTCACCTGGTGGTGACACCACCCCCTCACCCCCTCCGCAGCAGCCGGGTCGCGCCCGCCGCCACCGTCGTCGCGAGGATCCAGCCGAGGAGGATCAGGGCCGTCGTGACCCACTGCCAGATGCCCTCCAGCCGCCAGTAGCCGTCCTGGCCGAGGTTGATCACGGGCAGCAGCAGGTCGAGCGCGTACAGCGTGGCGTTCCACTCGGGCGCCTCGTCCGCCTTCAGCGGTATCGGACGGTAGTGGGAGAAGACCACCGTGCCCGCCGCCCACAGCACGGCCATCCACAGCGCGGCCCGGCCCGGCCGGTAGCCGTACGCCACGGTCCAGTCCTGGAGGTAGCCCCACAGCTTCCCCGCGATCGGCAGGGTCTCCCGTCGGCGCCGCTGCTTGGCCAGCAGCACCTCGCGGGCGTCCGCGTCCTCGCCGCTGTTCCGCAGGACCGTCGCGAGCCGCTCGTACGGCTCGGGGGCGTACTCCGGGGTCGCCGCCGCCACCCACTCCAGGCGCCGGGCCAGCGGGAAGTGGCCGTACGGCACCAGGTTCTCGTAGGCGAAGCCGCCCATCGCGAGCCCGCCGGGTCCCGGCCAGCTGGTCGACAGGTCGATCAGGGTGACGACCTTGGCGCCGTTGAGCACCACGCGCCCCTCCTCCGGGCGCTCGCCGTTGAACCGCAGCTCCGGGGTCACGATCCGGCGCAGCGACACCTCGTCCCGCCGGGCGCCGTCCAGCAGGAAGCGGGCGTGGTGCAGGTCCACCGCGTCACCGAACCGGCCGTCGTCGAGCCGCACCCCGCCGTGGCACTCCACCGGCTTGCGCCGGGTGCCCTGGGCGGGCGTCACCCCGTACGGCGGGGTGGTCGTGGTGTTCCCCGTCCGGCTCGCGCCCCCCACCTCCTCGTACACCCAGGCAGCGTTCAGATAGAGCGAGCGCTCCACCGTCAGCTGCGGCGCGTTCAGCGCGCGGCGGCCCTGCGCCCCGCGCAGCACGCTGCCCCGCAGGCTGAGCGAGACCCCGACGTTCGCCCCGCGCAGGCTCAGCTCCCCGTGGGTCTCGATCAGCTCGGCCTGGAGGTCCTGGGCGACCACCATCCCGTCCGCCGTGATCGCCCGCCCCCGCCGGTCCGGCCACACCTGGATCTGGTTGATCAGCAGGTCCGTGCCGATCTGCGCGTCCGTCAGCCGGATGCCGCGCCGCACCCGGCAGCGCGGCAGGTGCAGGTCCCCCTCCGTGTGCAGCCGGGCCGCCTCCAGGCGCGGCAGCGCGCACTCGACCATCCGCAGGGTGCCGAACCGGGCCTCGGGCAGCACCACCTCGTCGTCGAACCGGCAGCCGTGCAGCTCCACGTACGGCCCTATCGTCCCGCCCGCCAGGTTCAGCACGCCGGTGATCCTGACCCCGCGCAGCTTCAGCGCGGCCACCCGCCCGGACCAGGCCGACGGCCCGTCGAGCAGCAGCAGCGCCACCACGTCGGCGCGGACGCTCCGCTCCTCCCCCCACTCCCATCCCCCGAAAGGGTCGTCCCGCTCCGCGACCCCCTCCGTCAGATCGCAGGTCCTGCCGATCCGGAACGCCCGCCACATGACCCGCTCCGGGCCCGTGAGACCGTCCGGCATTCCGTCCTCGTGCGGCTCGGTCACTGCCGCCCCCTCGCTTTCCACGATCCGCTCCCACGATTCCGCTCACCGGGATTCGTGGATTCGTACAGCCGTTCTTCCCGCTGGGTGACGGGCTGAACGCTAACGGTCAGCTGTGGCGACAAGACGCCAGTGGGGCGCGTATCGGTCACTGATTGGCATGTATCAGCTGTTGATACGGACGACCGGCGTTCTAGGCCGTCTGCGAGAATTGACCCGTGATCTCTCGAATCGATCTGCGCGGCGAGACCCTCCCCGAGGGTTCCGCCCTGCGCGACCTGCTGCCCCGTGCCGAGTTCGACGTGGAAGCCGCCCTGGAGAAGGTGCGGCCGATCTGCGAGGACGTCCGGCATCATGGCGCGGCCGCGGTGATCGACTACGGGGAGAAATTCGACGGCGTCCGCGTCCCGGCCCTCCGCGTCCCCGCCGAGGCGATCGCCCGCGCCCTCGACGAGCTCGACCCGGCCGTCCGCGCCGCCCTGGAGGAGTCCATCCGGCGCGCCCGGCTCGTCCACCGCGAGCAGCGCCGCACCACCCACACCACCCAGGTCGTCCCCGGCGGCACCGTCACCGAGAAGTGGATCCCGGTCGAGCGCGTCGGCCTGTACGTGCCGGGCGGCCGCTCCGTCTACCCGTCCTCCGTCGTGATGAACGTCGTCCCGGCCCAGGAGGCCGGCGTCGAGGGCGTGGCCATCGCCTCGCCCCCGCAGAAGGACTTCGGAGGCCTGCCGCACCCGACGATCCTGGCCGCCTGCGCCCTCCTCGGCGTCGACGAGGTCTACGCCGCCGGCGGCGCCCAGGCCATCGCCATGTTCGCGTACGGAACCCTCGGCTCCACGGCCACCGCCGACGAGCCCGGCTGCGCCCCCGTCAACCTGGTCACCGGCCCCGGCAACATCTACGTGGCCGCCGCCAAGCGCCTCCTCAAGGGCCGCATCGGCATCGACGCCGAGGCCGGCCCGACGGAGATCGCGATCCTCGCGGACTCCACCGCCGACCCGGTGCACGTCGCCGCCGACCTCATCAGCCAGGCCGAGCACGACCCGATGGCCGCCTCCGTCCTCGTCACCGACTCGGACGAACTGGCCGCCGCCACCGAGGCCGAGCTGAAGACCCAGGTCGCCGCCTCCAAGCACGTCGACGACCGGATCGTCCCGGCCCTGGCCGGCCGCCAGTCCGCGATCGTCCTCGTCCGCGACCTCGCCGACGGCCTCAAGGTCGTCGACGCGTACGGCGCCGAGCACCTGGAGATCCAGACCGCCGACGCCGCGGCCGTCGCCGACCGGGTCCGCAACGCGGGCGCGATCTTCGTCGGCCCCTGGGCGCCGGTCTCGCTCGGCGACTACTGCGCCGGCTCCAACCACGTCCTGCCCACCGGCGGCTGCGCCTGCCACTCCTCGGGCCTCTCCGTGCAGTCCTTCCTGCGCGGCGTGCACATCGTGGACTACACGCGCGACGCCCTCGCCGACGTCGCCCACCACGTCGTCACCCTCGCCGAGGCCGAGGACCTCCCGGCCCACGGCGCCGCCGTCAAGGCCCGTTTCGGTTGGAAGGTGCCGTAGAGCAAGTGAGCCAGATCAAGATCGACGACCTGCCCGTTCGGGACGAGCTGCGTGGCAAGTCCCCCTACGGCGCCCCCCAGCTCGACGTCCCCGTCCAGCTGAACACCAACGAGAACCCCTACCCGCTGCCCGAGCCCCTGGTGGCCCGGATCGCGGAGCGGGTCGCCGAGGCCGCCCGCGGCCTCAACCGCTACCCCGACCGGGACGCGATCGAGCTCCGCACCGAGCTCGCCGCCTACCTCACCCGGACCGGCGGCCACCGCGTCGGCGTCGAGAACGTGTGGGCGGCCAACGGCTCCAACGAGGTCCTCCAGCAGCTGCTGCAGACCTTCGGCGGCCCCGGCCGCACCGCGATCGGCTTCGAGCCCTCGTACTCGATGCACGCCCTGATCGCCCGCGGCACCGGCACCGGCTGGATCTCCGGACCGCGCAACGAGGACTTCACCATCGACGTCGAGGCGGCCGTCCAGGCCATCGCCGAGAACGCGCCGGACGTCGTCTTCGTCACCTCGCCCAACAACCCCACCGGCACCGCGGTCGAGGCCGACACGGTCCTCGCCCTGTACGAGGCGGCCCAGGCGGCCAAGCCCTCGATGGTGGTCGTGGACGAGGCGTACGTGGAGTTCAGCCACCGCGCCTCGCTGCTGCCGCTCCTGGAGGGCCGCCCGCACCTGGTGGTCTCCCGGACCATGTCCAAGGCCTTCGGCGCCGCCGGGCTCCGCCTCGGCTACCTCGCCGCCGACCCGGCCGTGGTCGACGCCGTGCAGCTGGTCCGCCTGCCGTACCACCTCTCGGCCGTCACCCAGGCCACCGCGCTCGCCGCCCTGGAGCACACCGACACCCTCCTCGGGTACGTCGAGCAGCTCAAGGCCGAGCGCGACCGGCTCGTCGCCGAACTGCGGGCGATCGGCTACGAGGTCACCGACTCCGACGCCAACTTCGTGCAGTTCGGGAAGTTCCCCGACGCGCACGAGGCCTGGCAGAAGATCCTCGACCGGGGCGTCCTGGTCCGGGACAACGGCGTACCGGGCTGGCTGCGGGTCACCGCGGGCACCCCCGAAGAGAACGACGCGTTCCTCGACGCGGTCCGTGAATTGATGAAGGAGCAGGAACGATGAGCCGCGTAGGCCGCGTTGAGCGCACCACCAAGGAGACCTCCGTCGTCGTCGAGATCGACCTCGACGGCACCGGAAAGGTCGACGTGTCGACCGGGGTCGGCTTCTACGACCACATGCTCGACCAGCTCGGCCGGCACGGCCTCTTCGACCTGACGGTCAAGACCGACGGCGACCTGCACATCGACTCGCACCACACCATCGAGGACACCGCCCTCGCCCTCGGCGCCGCCTTCAAGCAGGCCCTCGGCGACAAGGTCGGCATCTACCGCTTCGGCAACTGCACCGTCCCGCTGGACGAGTCGCTCGCCCAGGTCACCGTCGACCTCTCCGGCCGCCCGTACCTCGTGCACACCGAGCCCGAGAACATGGCGCCGATGATCGGCTCGTACGACACGACGATGACTCGGCACATCCTGGAGTCCTTCGTCGCCCAGGCCCAGATCGCGCTGCACGTCCACGTGCCGTACGGCCGCAACGCCCACCACATCGTGGAGTGCCAGTTCAAGGCCCTGGCCCGCGCGCTGCGCTACGCCTCCGAGCGCGACCCGCGCGCCGCCGGCATCCTTCCCTCCACGAAGGGCGCGCTCTAGTCGTGAACGGCCTCTCCACCATCCTCATCCTCGTCGGGCTCTTCCTGCTCGGCGGCATCTACTCCTTCGTCAAGCAGAAGATGCCCAAGGGGCTGATCGTGCTCCTCTCCATCGGTGCCGCGATGTGCCTCTCCGCCGGCGTGCTGCGTCTGGAGATGTGGTCATGAGCACGACTTCCCCGAAGAAGGTCGTGGTCTTCGACTACGGCTTCGGCAACGTGCGCTCCGCCGAGCGGGCGCTCGCCCGGGTCGGCGCCGACGTCGAGATCACCCGCGACTACGACAGGGCCATGAACGCCGACGGACTCCTCGTCCCCGGCGTCGGCGCCTTCTCCGCCTGCATGCAGGGGCTCAAGGAGGCCCGCGGCGACTGGATCATCGGCCGCCGGCTCTCCGGCGGCCGCCCGGTCATGGGCATCTGCGTCGGCATGCAGATCCTCTTCGCCCAGGGCATCGAGCACGGCGTGGAGACCGAGGGCCTCGACGAGTGGCCCGGCACGGTCGGGCCGCTGAACGCCCCCGTCGTCCCCCACATGGGCTGGAACACGGTCGACGCGCCCGCCGACACGCAGCTGTTCGCGGGGCTCGACGCCGACGCCCGGTACTACTTCGTGCACTCCTACGCGGTGCGCGAGTGGACCCTGGAGGTCGGCAACCCCAACATCCGCGCACCCAAGGTCACCTGGGCCACGCACGGCGAGCCCTTCGTCGCGGCCGTGGAGAACGGCGCCCTGTGGGCGACCCAGTTCCACCCCGAGAAGTCCGGCGACGCCGGAGCCCAGCTCCTCACCAACTGGATCGGAACCCTGTGAGCACTCTCGAACTCCTCCCCGCCGTCGACGTCCGCGACGGCCAGGCCGTCCGGCTCGTCCACGGCGAGTCCGGCAGCGAGACCTCCTACGGCTCTCCGCTGGAGGCCGCCCTGGCCTGGCAGCGCGCCGGCGCCGAGTGGCTCCACCTGGTCGACCTGGACGCCGCCTTCGGCACCGGCGACAACCGCGACCTGGTCCGCGAGGTCACCGAGGCCATGGACATCAAGGTCGAGCTCTCCGGCGGCATCCGCGACGACGCCACGCTCGCCGCCGCCCTCGCCACCGGCTGCACCCGCGTCAACCTCGGCACCGCCGCCCTGGAGACCCCCGAGTGGGTCGCCAAGGTCATCGCCGAGTTCGGCGACAAGATCGCCGTCGGCCTCGACGTGCGCGGCACGACCCTGCGCGGCCGCGGCTGGACCCGCGACGGCGGCGACCTGTACGAGACGCTGGCCCGCCTCGACTCCGAGGGCTGCTCCCGGTACGTCGTCACCGACATCGCCAAGGACGGCACCCTCCAGGGCCCCAACCTGGAGCTCCTGAAGAACGTCTGCGCGGCCACCGACAAGCCCGTCGTCGCCTCCGGCGGCGTGTCCTCCCTGGACGACCTGCGGGCCCTGTCCGGCCTCGTCCCGCTGGGCGTCGAGGGCGCGATCGTCGGCAAGGCGCTGTACGCCAAGGCCTTCACCCTCGAAGAGGCGCTCGCGGCGGTGGCGTCGTGACCTCGGAGCTCCAGGGCGAGGTCCGCAAGGTCGTCACCGGCGCCCCCTGGGAGGAGCAGTTCGGCTACTCCCGCGCGGTCGAGCTGCCGAACGGCACGGTCCTGGTCTCCGGCTGCACGTCGGTGGTCGGCGGCCAGATCGCCGGCGGAGGCCCGTACGAGCAGGCGATCAACTCCTTCAACGTGGCCTTCGACGCGCTGAAGAAGCTGGGTCTGGGCGCCGAGCACGTCGTCCGCACCCGGATGTACATCACGCACGCCCGGGACGTGGACGAGGTCGGCCGCGCCCACAAGGAGCTGTTCGACGCCATCCGTCCCGCCGCTTCCATGATCATCGTCTCCGGCTTCGTCGACCCGAGCCTGGTCGTCGAGGTCGAGGTCGAGGCCTACAGGGGAGATGCCGCATGAGTCTCGCCGTACGAGTGATCCCCTGCCTGGACGTGGACAACGGCCGGGTCGTCAAGGGCGTCAACTTCCAGAACCTGCGGGACGCGGGCGACCCCGTCGAGATGGCCAAGCTGTACGACGCCGAGGGCGCCGACGAGCTGACCTTCCTCGACATCACCGCCTCCTCCGGCAACCGGGAGACCACCTACGACGTGGTGCGCCGCACCGCCGAGCAGGTCTTCATCCCGCTCACGGTCGGCGGCGGCGTCCGCTCGGCCGAGGACGTCGACAAGCTGCTGCGGGCCGGCGCCGACAAGGTGGGCGTCAACACCGCCGCCATCGAGCGCCCCGAGCTGATCCAGGAGATCGCGGAGCGCTTCGGCCGGCAGGTGCTCGTCCTGTCCGTGGACGCGCGCCGCACCGCCTCGGGCTCCTTCGAGGTGACGACGCACGGCGGCCGCAAGGGCACCGGCATCGACGCCGTCGAGTGGGCGCACCGGGCCGCCGAGCTGGGCGCGGGGGAGATCCTGCTCAACTCGATGGACGCCGACGGCACGAAGGACGGCTACGACACCGAGATGATCGCGGCCGTGCGCAAGCACGTGACGGTCCCGGTGATCGCCTCCGGCGGCGCCGGCAAGCTGGCCGACTTCCCGCCGGCCGTGGCGGCGGGCGCGGACGCGGTGCTCGCGGCCTCCGTCTTCCACTTCGGCGACCTGCGGATCTCGCAGGTCAAGGACGCGCTGCGGGAGGCGGGCCACCCGGTCCGCTGAACGACGCTGTGGGAGGGGCCCCTCCGGGGGCCCTTCTTCTTTGTCCGGGTACGCAGGATTTCTTTGCCCATATACGCAGGATCAGTTGCGCAATTTTCGTTGCGCAAGTTTTCTTTCGTATCTAGGGTCAGTGTCATGACCTCGCCGGAGAACCGCCGGATCGCCGATCTCGGCACCCTCAAAGCCATCTCGCACCCCCTGCGGATGCGCCTCTACCGCGCCCTCTTCGTGGCCCGCACCGCCACCGCCTCCCAGCTCGCCGAGCAGGTCGACGAAGCCGTCTCACTCGTCAGCTACCACCTGCGCAAGCTCGCCGAGCACGGCCTCATCGAGGAGGCCGAGACCCAGTCGGCGGACGGCCGCGAGCGCTGGTGGCAGCCGAGCTCGTACGGCTTCAGCATCCACGACGAGGACCTCCGCGACGCCCCCGAGCTCGCCGCCGCGAGCGCCGCCTTCGGCCGTACGATCGCCGAGCAGCGCGATCAGATGTACGCCCGCTTCCTCGACGAGCGGCACACCTGGTCCGACGCGTGGCGCACCGCCTCCCTCAGCGCCGAATGGCTGCCGCGCCTCACCTCGGACGAGCTCGCCGCCCTCGGAGCCGAGCTGGACGCCGTCCTCCGGAAGTACGACCAGCAGGCCCGCGCCGCCGAGGCCGCAGGCGACACCGAGGGCCGCGAGAACGTCGCCGTCCACCTCCACGGCTTCCCCTATCGCGCATGACCGCCACCGTCCTCGGCGCCAAGGAGCGCCCCGCCCACCGCGACCCCCAGGTCCTGCGCTGGCTCGGCGCCTACACCGCCTCCACGCTCGGCGACAGCGTCTACTACCTCGCCCTCTCCTGGACCGCCGTCAGCAGCGGTTCACCCGCCCAGGCCGGGCTCGTCATGGCCGTCTCCGCCGTGCCCCGTGCCCTGCTCATGCTCGGCGGGGGAGTCATCGCAGACCGGCTCGGCCCGCGCCGGGTCGTCATCGCCTCCGACACCGCCCGCTGCCTGGTCGTCCTCGGCCTGGCCGCGACCCTCTTCCTCGCCTCGCCCGGCCTGGGGGCGCTCGCCGCCGTCGCCCTCGTCTTCGGCGTCGTCGACGCCCTCTTCCTGCCCGCCGTCGGCGCCCTCCCGCCCCGCATCGCCGAACGCGACCAGCTCGCCCGCGTCCAGGGCATGCGCGGCCTCTCCCACCGCCTCGGCTCCGTCCTCGGCGGCCCGCTGGGCGGCCTCGCCGTCGCCCTCGGCGGCCCGGCCACGGCCTTCGGCGTCGCGGGAACCCTTTTCGCGCTCTCGATACCCCTGCTGTCCGCGCTCCGCCTCCGGCCGCTGCCCGCCACGGACGACACCCGCGACGGCACCGCCCTGCGCGACCTCGCCGACGGACTGCGCTACCTGCGCGGACACCGCGTCCTCGGCCCGCTGATCATCGTCGTGCTCCTCAGCGACCTCGGCTTCGCCGGCCCCTTCAACGTCGGTCTCGCCGTCCTCGCCGACCAGCGTGGCTGGGGTGCCTCCGGCATCGGCTGGATCCTCGCCGGCTTCGGTACGGGCGCGGGCGCCGCCTCCCTGCTCCTGACCGTCCGGGGGCGCGTCCCGCGCGCGGGAGCCGTCAGCGGCTGGACCATGACGCTGGGCGCCACCGCCATCGGGGTCCTCGCGTACACGACCCACCTGCCCGTCGCGGTCGCCGTCGGCCTGGCCGTCGGACTGCTCGCCGGACTCTCCGGCGCGCTGTGCAACGCCCTCCTCCAGACCGAATGCGACCCCGCCTACCTCGGCCGCGTCACCGCCGTCGCGAGCCTCTGCTCACTCGGCCTCGCACCGCTCAGCTTCCCGCTCACGGGCGCGGCGATCGAGCTGTGGGGGATCGGACCGGTGTACGTCGTGAGCGCGGCGGTCTGCGCCCTCGCGGGCCTCTTCACCCTCGCCGTCCCCGCGCTCCGCCGCGCCGAACTGCCCCGCTAGGGCGTGTCCGGCGGATCACGGTCGAGGCCGCGACGCCCGGCACGGCGCCTCGCCGCGTTGCCGAAACGCCCCCACGGCTCCGCTGTCGAGGCGCTCCGGCGCCTTGCGACGCGCCCCCTCGGCCCTGGCGGGCCTGGGGAGGCCTCATGCACCGGACGCCGCGGCCCTCTCCGACCTCGATCCGCCGGACAGGCCCTGGCTCAGATCCCCAGCTGCTTCGTCTCCCGCAGCCGCTCGATCGCCTCCGGTTCGCCCTCCAGCGCCACCTTCGCCGCGTCCTGGCGGCCGTACAGGTACATGATCAGCTCGCCCGGCTCCCCGGAGGCCGTCACCACCGGGGTGCCGCGGTGGGCCACCGCCGTCTGCCCGTTCGGACGGCGCAGCACCAGGCCCACCGGGGCCTTGCGGCCCAGGATCCGGGCCATCCGCTCCAGACGGGACCAGAGGGCGTCCGCGAAGACCGGGTCCAGCTCGCGGGCCGACCAGTCGGGCTGGGCCCGGCGGACGTCCTCCGCGTGCACGTAGAACTCGACGACGTTCGCCCCCTCGTCCACCTGCTTGATGGTGAACGGCGAGAACCGCGGCGGGCCCGTGCGGATGAGCTGGACCAGCTCCTCGTACGGCTTGTCGGCGAACTCCGCCTGCACCCGGTCGAGCCGCTCCTTCAGCACCGGCACGAGGGAACCCGCCGCCGCGTCCGGACGCCGCTCCCGCACCACCACATGGGCCGCGAGGTCCCGGGTCCGCCAGCCCTCGCAGAGCGTCGGGGCGTCCGGGCCCGCCGCCTCCAACAGATCGGCGAGCAGAAGCCGTTCACGTTTCGCATGGGTCGACATGTCCGCCAGCGTACGACCGGTGCGCGCGGTCCGCCCAGTGGACGCCCGGCCGGACACCACCCCCGAGGGCGGCACAATGGCCCCATGAGCAGCACGCCCCGGACCCCCAGCGACCTCGACCCGGCCATCGCGGCCCGCCTCAAGCGCAGCCCCGACGGCCTGGTCCCCGCCATCGCCCAGCAGTACGACACGGGCGAGGTGCTGATGCTGGGCTGGATGGACGACGAGGCCCTCCACCGCACCCTCACCACCGGCCGCTGCACCTACTGGTCCCGCAGCCGGGGCGAGTACTGGGTCAAGGGCGACACCTCCGGGCACGTCCAGCACGTCAAGTCCGTCGCCCTCGACTGCGACGCCGACACCCTCCTCGTCAAGGTCGACCAGGTCGGCGCCGCCTGCCACACCGGCACCCGCACCTGCTTCGACTCCGACGTGCTCCCCGTATCCCAGTAAGGTCCGGTGCCATGGATCTCGAGACCTTCCGCAAGCTGGCGGCCGATCGCCGCGTCATCCCCGTCAGCCGCAGGCTCCTCGCGGACGGCGACACCCCGGTCGGGCTCTACCGCAAGCTCGCCGCCGAGCGCCCCGGCACCTTCCTCCTCGAATCCGCGGAGAACGGCCGCAGCTGGTCCCGCTACTCCTTCATCGGAGTCCGCAGCGACGCCACCCTGACGGTCGAGGACGGGCAGGCCCACTGGCTGGGCACCCCGCCCGTCGGCGTCCCCACCGACGGCGACCCGCTCGCCGCCCTGCGCGCCACCGTGGAGACCCTCCACACCCCGCGCGACCTCTCCTCCGGCATGCCGCCCTTCACCGGCGGCATGGTCGGCTACCTCGGCTACGACATCGTCCGCCGCCTGGAGAAGATCGGCGAGCACGGCCGCGACGACCTGAAGCTCCCCGAGCTGACCATGCTCCTCACCAGCGACCTCGCGGTCCTCGACCACTGGGACGGCTCGGTCCTGCTGATCGCCAACGCGATCAACCACAACGACCTGGAGACCGGCGTCGACGAGGCGTACGCGCACGCCGTCGCCCGCCTCGACGCCATGCAGGCCGACCTGGCCCGCCCCGTCGCCACCGTCCCCGCCGCCCTGCCGGAATCCGCCCTCCCCGAGTTCTCGGCCCTCTGGGGCGGACCCGCCTACCAGGACGCCGTCGAGGACATCAAGGAGCGCATCCGGGCAGGCGAGGCCTTCCAGGTCGTGCCCTCGCAGCGCTTCGAGACCCCCTGCGCCGCCTCCGCGCTCGACGTGTACCGGGTCCTGCGGGCCACCAACCCGTCCCCGTACATGTACCTCTTCCGCTTCGAGAACGGCTTCGACGTCGTCGGCTCCTCGCCCGAGGCCCTCGTCAAGGTCGAGGACGGGCGGGCCATGCTCCACCCCATCGCCGGCACCCGGCACCGCGGCGCCACCCCGCAGGAGGACCACGACCTCGCCGAGGAACTGCTCGCCGACCCCAAGGAACGCGCCGAGCACCTCATGCTCGTCGACCTCGGCCGCAACGACCTCGGCCGGGTCTGCACGCCCGGCTCCGTGGAAGTCGTCGACTTCATGTCGATCGAGCGCTACTCGCACGTCATGCACATCGTCTCCACCGTCACCGGCGAGGTCGCCGAGGGCCGGACCGCCTTCGACGTCCTCACCGCCTGCTTCCCCGCCGGCACCCTCTCCGGCGCCCCCAAGCCCCGCGCCATGCAGATCATCGAGGAGCTCGAACCCTCCCGGCGCGGCCTCTACGGCGGATGTGTCGGTTATCTCGATTTCGCCGGAGACGCCGACACCGCCATCGCCATCCGCACCGCCCTGCTCCGGGACGGAACGGCGTACGTGCAGGCCGGAGCGGGTGTCGTCGCCGACTCCGACCCGGTCGCCGAGGACAACGAGTGCCGCAACAAGGCCGCGGCCGTGCTCCGCGCCGTCCACACCGCCAACCGGATGAACGACAAGTGAGCACGTAAGGGATAGTGGGGTACGTGAGTGCCGTACCCGTACCCCAGCCCCGGGCCGCCCGCGCGGCCGTCCCCACCGGCGGCCGCCGCAGCCTGGCCGCGGCCCTCCTCCTCGGCGCCCTCGGCGCCACCGTCGTCCTGCTCTCCGCCGGCCAGATCTGGGCGGAGGGCACCGCGTCCGTCGGCGGCGGCAGCGTCCCCGTCGAGGCCGACGGCAGCACCGTCACCGGCGTGCCGACCGCCCTCGCGATCGTCGGCCTCGCCGCGCTCTTCGCCGTCTTCGCCGTCCGCCGCACCGGGCGCACGCTCGTCGCCGCGCTCCTCGCGCTCAGCGGCGCGGGCGCCGCGCTCGCCGCGGTCCTCGGCGCCTCCGACAGCGCCGCGCTCGACGCCGAGGCCGCCCGCATCAGCGGCGACACCGCCGCCGCCGTCGCCGGCCTCACCCACACCGTCTGGCCGTACGTGACGGCCGCGGGCGCCCTCCTCATCCTGCTCGCCGGCCTCTTCGCCCTCCGCTTCGGCAAGAACTGGCCGGCGATGGGCGGCCGCTACGAGCGCTCCGGCGCCCCGCGCACCGGCCGCAAGGGCCCCACGACCGACCCCGACCGGCCCGAGGACCTGTGGAAGGCCCTGGACCGCGGCGAGGACCCGACGCAGGGAGCGTGAGCGGGGGGTCCGACCGCGACGCGTGATCGTCCCGGCACCCCCGATTCATCCTCGCGCGCCCGCGTGCGGGACAATGAGCGCCGAGTGTCCGCGCACGCGAGACCTCACCATCGAGCAACTGCAACGAGGAGCAACTCATGGCGGGCAGCGCCCACGGACACACCCCGGCCGCCTGGACCGGTGTCATCATCTCCTTCATCGGCTTCTGCATCGCCGGCGTCTTCATGGTGGCCGCCAACCTGCCCGGTTTCTGGGCCGGCGTGGGCGTCATCGTCCTCGGCGGCATCGTCGGCGGCGCGATGAAGGCGGCGGGCCTCGGCATGCCGAAGGAGTCGGCCGATGTCGCCGCCGCCCGCGAGGCCGCGACCGCGACCGCCCGGTCCCGCGCCTGACGCGACACGACGCACCCGAGGGCGCAGTCCGGCCGTGCCGGGCTGCGCCCTCGCGCGTCAGGGGCGAGAATCACCGCGTGGACGCGCAGCCGACGACCGAAGCCGAGACTCCCCCCACCCACCCGGGCGAACCCACCCGTCCGAATCCCACGACACCTCCGGAGCCGGAAACGACGCCACGGGGGGCCGCGGAGACGGCGCCGGGGGCGCCGAGCGCGCCGCCCGTACCACCGGGAGCCGCCGTCTGGCACGGGGGCTACGCGCCCGCCCCGCCGCCGCCCCCCTCGCGGTCGCTCCTGCGGCGGCTGTCGCCGCCCGTCGCCACCCTCGCCGGGGTCGTCGCCGCGTTCGTCTACGTCGGGGCCGTCGACCCCAACGAACCCGGCCACTACCCCGTCTGCCCGCTCCTCCGCTTCACCGGCATCTACTGCCCCGGCTGCGGCGGGCTCCGCAGTGCCCACGCCTTCGCCCACGGCGACCTCCCGGCCGCCCTCGGCGCCAACGCCCTCGCCGTCGTCGGCTACGGGATCTTCGCCGTCGTCATGGCGGTATGGCTGGTTCGCGCCGTCCGCGCAGTACCCATGCGCCTCGCGGTCTCCCCGGTCTGGTGGTGGGGGATCGGGGCCGTCCTCGCCCTCTTCACCCTGGTCAGGAACCTTCCCTTCGGCTCCGCGCTGGCCCCCTGAGAGCCCGCGGAGATCCCACGGGGAGTCCCAGCAGATGGGACGCGACTCCGGCCGATGCGAATCCCGGGCCGTCCTGCGGATAGGATCGAAGTGGCTGAACCTGGTTCATCATCATCGTCACCGTCCCGGAAGGGGGCCCCTCGCGTGAGTGTGCTCGACGAGATCATCGAAGGCGTGCGCGCCGACCTCGCAGAGCGACAGGCGCGGGTCACCCTCGACGAGCTCAAGGAGCGCGCCGCAAAGGCGCCGCAGGCCAAGGACGGCGTCGCCGCACTGCGCGGGGACGGCGTCAAGGTGATCTGCGAGGTCAAGCGCTCCAGCCCGTCCAAGGGGGCGCTCGCCGCGATCGCCGACCCGGCCGGTCTCGCCGCGGACTACGAGGCGGGCGGAGCCGCGGTCATCTCCGTCCTCACCGAGCAGCGCCGCTTCGGCGGCTCGCTCGCCGACCTGGAGGCCGTCCGCGCCCGGGTCGACATCCCCGTGCTGCGCAAGGACTTCATCGTCACCGCGTACCAGCTCTGGGAGGCACGGGCGTACGGAGCGGATCTCGCGCTCCTCATCGTCGCCGCCCTGGAGCAGGAGGCGCTGGTCTCCCTCATCGAGCGTGCCGAGTCCATCGGGCTGACCCCGCTGGTCGAGGTCCACGACGAGGACGAGGTCCAGCGCGCCGTCGACGCGGGCGCCCGCATCATCGGCGTCAACGCGCGCGACCTCAAGACCCTCAAGGTCGACCGCTCCACCTTCGAGCGCGTCGCCCCCGAGATCCCCGCGCGCATCGTCAAGATTGCCGAGTCCGGCGTCCGGGGCCCGCACGACCTCATCGCCTACGCCAACGCGGGCGCCGACGCGGTCCTCGTCGGCGAGTCCCTCGTCACCGGCCGCGACCCGAAGGCCGCCGTCGCCGACCTCGTCGCCGCCGGCGCCCACCCGGCGCTCCGCCACGGCCGGAGCTGACCGGACCATGACCGTCGCCCGCGCCACACCGACCGCCCAGGGCCCCGCCCCGGGCGGCCCGGTCGTGCCCGCGGGCGCCCCGGGGCGCCGCAGTCGGCTCCGTACCGCTGCCGCCCCCGTCTCCAAGCACGCCCCGCTGGCCCGCGGCTGTCGGCCGCGCGGCTGCCGGGCGCCCGCCCGCCGTGTCCACGGCCGCCGGGTCCGCTACGTGATCGGTTCCGAGCCGGGTCAGGTCAACGGCATGCGATGGCGCCCGCGCCTCGCGCGCTTCCTCACGTACACCACCTCCGCCTGAGCGTCCTAGACGGGCGTCCGTACCGCACCCCGCCGTCCCCCCCCCCCCCCCGTGTGGGCCCGCGCCCGCCGGGGCGGCTCCCACCCGCCCGTGTGGGCAATCGTCCCGCAGGGCGGGACGGGTGGGCACACGGGACGGCGCCCTCAGCGGCGCCTCCGCGTTCCGGGCCTGGACCCGCACCACGCGTGCGCCGTACCTGCCGGTGCGGGTTCAGGCGCGGGAGCCTCTGGCGCCGGCAAGGGCGCCGTTCCGTTGTGCCCACCCGTTCCGCCCCAGCGGAACGACTGCCCACAACGGCGGGGCGCGCGCCCACAACGGAGGGCGCGGGGTGCCGTACGCGAGTGGCTCGCGCGCATACCGTGACCACCAACCCCACGTATCCCGGGGCACCCGCCCCGCGAGGAGCATCCGCATGTCCAGCGAGTTCTTCATCCCGGACCTGGAAGGCCAGGTCCCCAGCCCGGAGGGCTACTTCGGTGCCTACGGCGGCAAGTTCATCCCGGAGGCCCTCGTCGCCGCCGTCGACGAGGTGGCCGTCGAGTACGAGAAGGCCAAGGCCGACCCCGAGTTCGCCCGCGAGCTCAACGGTCTGATGGTCGACTACACCGGCCGCCCGAGCGCCCTCACGGAGGTGCCCCGGTTCGCCGGGCACGCCGGCGGCGCCCGGATCTTCCTCAAGCGCGAGGACCTCAACCACACCGGCTCGCACAAGATCAACAACGTGCTCGGGCAGGCCCTCCTGACCAAGCGCATGGGCAAGACGCGGGTCATCGCCGAGACCGGCGCCGGCCAGCACGGCGTGGCCACGGCCACCGCCTGCGCCCTCTTCGGCCTCGACTGCACGATCTACATGGGCGAGATCGACACCCAGCGCCAGGCCCTCAACGTGGCCCGGATGCGGATGCTCGGCGCCGAGGTCGTCGCCGTGAAGTCCGGCAGCCGCACCCTCAAGGACGCCATCAACGAGGCCTTCCGCGACTGGGTCGCCAACGTGGACCGGACGCACTACCTGTTCGGCACCGTCGCCGGCCCGCACCCCTTCCCCGCCATGGTCCGCGACTTCCACCGGGTCATCGGCGTGGAGGCCCGCCGCCAGATCCTGGAGCGCGCCGGGCGTCTGCCCGACGCGGCCATCGCCTGCGTCGGCGGCGGCTCCAACGCCATCGGGCTCTTCCACGCCTTCGTCCCCGACGCGGACGTGCGCCTGATCGGCTGCGAGCCGGCCGGCCACGGCGTCGAGACCGGCGAGCACGCGGCCACCCTCACCGCCGGCGAGCCCGGCATCCTGCACGGCTCCAGGAGTTACGTCCTCCAGGACGACGAGGGCCAGATCACCGAGCCGTACTCGATCTCGGCGGGCCTGGACTACCCCGGCATCGGCCCCGAGCACGCGTACCTGAAGGACAGCGGGCGCGGCGAGTACCGGGCCGTCACCGACGACGCCGCCATGCAGGCGCTGCGGCTGCTCTCCCGTACCGAGGGCATCATCCCGGCCATCGAGTCGGCGCACGCCCTCGCCGGGGCCCTGGAGGTCGGCAAGGAGCTCGGCAAGGACGCCCTGCTCCTCGTGAACCTCTCCGGGCGCGGCGACAAGGACATGGATACCGCCGCTCGCTATTTCGGGCTGTACGACACCGACGCCGAGGTGGCCGCGAACCAGGCGGACACCGCCGAGATCCAGGGGGACGCGAAGTGACCGGCAACATCCAGCTGCTCAGCGACACCCTCGCCGCGGCGAAGTCCGAGAACCGGGCCGCGCTCATCGCGTACCTGCCGGCCGGCTTCCCGACCGTCGACGGCGGGATCGCCGCGATCAAGGCCGTCTTCGACGGCGGCGCCGACGTGGTCGAGGTCGGGCTCCCGCACAGCGACCCGGTCCTCGACGGGCCGGTCATCCAGACCGCCGACGACATCGCGCTGCGCGGCGGCGTGAGGATCGCCGACGTCATGCGGACGGTTCGCGAGGCCCACGAGGCCACCGGCAAGCCGGTCCTCGTCATGACGTACTGGAACCCGATCGACCGGTACGGCATCGAGCGCTTCACCGAGGAGCTCGCCGAGGCCGGCGGCGCGGGCTGCATCCTGCCCGACCTGCCGGTCCAGGAGTCCGCCGTCTGGCGCGAGCACGCCGACAAGCACGGTCTCGCGACCGTCTTCGTCGTCGCGCCCAGCAGCAAGGACGAGCGCCTCGCCACCATCACCGCCGCCGGCTCCGGCTTCGTCTACGCCGCCTCGCTCATGGGTGTCACCGGCACCCGCGAGTCGGTCGGCGAGCAGGCCGCCGACCTGGTCCGCCGCACCCGCGCCACCTCTGAACTGCCCGTGTGCGTCGGCCTCGGCGTCTCCAACGCCACGCAGGCGAAGGAGGTCGCCGGCTTCGCCGACGGCGTCATCGTCGGCTCCGCCTTCGTGCAGCGCATCCTCGACGCCGACGGCGACGAGGCGGCCGGGCTCACCGCCGTAAGGGAACTGGCGGCCGAACTCGCCGAGGGCGTCCGCCGCGCCTCGTAGCCCGATCGGGTGGATCTGGGACCGGGGAGGCGCGGATGTGCCTCCCCGGTTCGTTGCCTGGGGCGTGAGCGAGAAGAACCGTGGTGACGGTAACCGGAGCGCGCGGGAGCGCCTCCAGCAGCAGCGCGAGCGCGACAGGGCCCGCGAGAAGCAGCGACGCGTCCTGATCGTGTCGGCGGCCGTGGTCGGCGTCCTCGGCCTGGCCGCCGTCGTCGGCGTGATCGCCGCGGGCGGCGACAAGAACAGCGGATCGGACAAGGCGGGCCCGGTGGTCGCGCCGACCGCGGCGACGGACGAGGACGGCAAGCCCGCCATCCCCACGGGCAGGGCGGACGCCCCGTCGACGCTCGCTGTCTGGGAGGACTTCCGCTGCCCGGCCTGCGCCCAGTTCGAGAACGTCATGCGGGACGCCGTCCACGAGCTCGAGGCCTCCGGCGCGCTCAAGGTCGACTACCACCTCGCCACCCTCATCGACGGGAACATGGGCGGCAGCGGCTCGCTGCGCGCGGCGAACGCGGCGGCGTGCGCCCAGGACGCGGGGAAGTTCACCGCCTACCACGACACGCTCTACATCAACCAGCCGCCGGAGACGGACGACGCCTACGGGAAGAACGCCAAGCTGATCGAGCTGGCGGCGAAGGTGCCGGGGCTCGACACGCCGACCTTCCGCAGCTGTGTGAACGACGGCACGCACGACAGCTGGGTGAAGAAGTCGCACGAGGCCTTCCAGAACGGCGGCTTCCGCGGCACCCCGTCCGTCCTCCTCAACGGAGAATCGATCTTCCCGACCAAGGGGAACGAGCAGATCTCCCCGGCGAACCTGAAGAAGTGGGTCGCCGAGGCCAACAAGGGCAAGAAGCCGGGCACCGCCTCCCCGTCGGCGGGCTAGCCCGCCGGATTGGTTACCCAGAAGTTGCCGGGTGGGCTGCCGTCCTGCCCTCCCGGCAGGGTAGCGTCGGTCCTGTCATGGACCTTGCCTACATTCCCAGCCCGTCGACCGGCGTGATCCACCTCGGACCGATCCCGCTGCGCGGCTATGCCTTCTGCATCATCATCGGTGTCTTCGTCGCCGTCTGGCTCGGCAACAAGCGCTGGATCGCCCGGGGCGGCACCGCCGGCACCGTGGCCGACATCGCCGTCTGGGCGGTGCCCTTCGGCCTCGTCGGCGGACGCCTCTACCACGTGATCACCGACTACCAGCTGTACTTCAGCGAGGGTGAGAACTGGGTCGACGCCTTCAAGATCTGGGAGGGCGGCCTCGGCATCTGGGGCGCCATCGCGCTCGGCGCGGTGGGCGCCTGGATCGGCTGCCGCCGGCGCGGGATCTCCCTGCCCGTGTACGCGGACGTCATCGCCCCCGGCATCGCCTTCGCCCAGGCCATCGGCCGCTGGGGCAACTGGTTCAACCAGGAGCTCTACGGCAAGCCGACCGACGTGCCGTGGGCGCTGAAGATCACCGAGGGGACGAACCGCGAGGCCGGGCTCTACCACCCGACCTTCCTGTACGAGTCGCTGTGGAACGTCGCCGTCGGCTTCCTCGTCATCTGGGCCGACCGCCGCTTCAAGCTCGGCCACGGGCGGGCCTTCGCCCTGTACGTCGCCGCGTACTGCTCGGGCCGCGTGTGGACGGAGGCGCTGCGCGTCGACGAGGCGCACCACATCCTGGGCCTGCGGCTCAACGTGTGGACCGCGATCGTCGTCGGCCTGCTGGCCGTCGTCTACCTGGTGGTCTCGGCCCGCCTCCGGCCGGGCCGCGAGGAGATCGTGGAACCGAGGGCCGCGGAGAAGGCCGCCGAGAAGACGGACGCCGTCGAGGGCGCCGGGACCGCCGAGGTCACCGACGCCGCCGGGACCGCCGACCGGGCCCGCGACCCCGAGGACCGGGCCGCCGGGTCCGGGGACGAGGCCGCCGGGCCCGGGGATAAGGCCAGGGAGACCGAGGACGACGGCGCCGATCACGGCGCCGGGTCGGCCGCCAAGAGCTGACCGGCCGTACGTCGAGGGCCGCCGGGACCGAGAGGTCCCGGCGGCCCTTTCGCATGCGGGGGTACGGGTCAGCCGGCGCGGGCCGCGAGGGAGAGGACCCGGTGGGCGCCCTCCACCACCGCCGCGTCGACGAAGCGGCCGTTCGGGAGGGCGAGGGCGCCCTGCCCGGTCGCGGCCGCCTCGACGACCTCACGGGCCGCGTCCACCTCCTCAGGGGTGGGGAAGTAGGCGCGTTCGATGACCGGGAGCTGACGGGGGTGGATGGCCGCCCGGCCGAAGAAGCCCATGGCCCGGCCCCGGGCGCAGCCGGCCGCCAGCGCTTCCAGGTCGCGGACGTCCGGGTGGACGGACTGGGCCGGCGGGGGGAGGGCGGCCGCGCGGGCCGCGACCACCACGCGTCCGCGCGGCCAGTCGAGGCCGCCGTCCTCCCGCACCCCCAGGTCGGCGCGGAGGTCGGCCTCGCCGAGGGCGATGCCGCGGACGGAGGGATGGGCGGTGGCGATGGCGTAGGCGTGCTCCACGGCGAGGGCGTTCTCCAGGAGCGGATAGAGGGGCAGGCCCGGGGCGAGGCGGGCGATCCGGTGGATGTCAGTGGCGTGTGTCACCTTGGGTACACGGAGACCGCAGAGGCCGGGGAGGGGGGCCAGGGTGGGGATGTCGCGCGGGGTGTGGACGCGGACGTGGACCGGGACGGGGTGGACGTCCGCGAGGAGATCGGCCGTGGCGTCGAGGGCGTACGCCTTGCGCTGCGGGGCGACCGCGTCCTCCAGATCGACGATCACGACGTCGGCGCCGGAGGACAGGGCCTTGCGGACGACCTCGGGGCGGTCGCCGGGGGCGTACAGCCAGGTGAGGGGGGCGAGGGGGCGTGCCGGGGAGGGCGCGTCGGCGGGTTCGCCGGCACGCGTCCGTTCGTCCTCCGCGGGGCCGCTGAGGGGGCTCATACCGCTCCTTGCTCGCGGAGGGCGTCGATCTCGGCGGGGGTGAGGCCGAGTTCGGAGAGGACGGCACCGGTGTCGGCGCCGTGCGGCCGGCCGGCCCAGCGGATGGCGCCGGGGGTCTCGGAGAGGCGGAAGAGGACGTTCTGCATCTTGATCGGGCCGAGTTCGGGGTCCTGCACCTCGGTCACGGTGCGGAGCGCCTGGTACTGGGGATCGTCCACGACGTCCCGGACGTCGTAGACGGGGGCGATGGCCGCCTCCGCCTTCTCGAAGGCCGCCATCGCCTCGTCGCGGGTGCGGCGGGCGATCCACGAGCCGACCGCCTCGTCGAGGACGTCCGCGTGCTCGGCCCGGCCCGTGCCGTCGGCGAACCACGGCTCGTCGATCAGTTCCGGACGGCCGACGAGCCGCAGCACCCGCTCGGCGATCGACTGGGCGGAGGTGGAGACGGCGACCCAGGAGCCGTCGGCGGTCCGATAGGTGTTGCGCGGGGCGTTGTTGCGGGAGCGGTTGCCGGTCCGGGGCTGGACGTAACCGAGCTGGTCGTACCAGAGGGGGTGGGGTCCGATGACGGAGAGCATCGGTTCGATGATCGCCATGTCGACGACCTGGCCGCGTCCGGTCGTCGTCCTGGCGGTGAGCGCGGTCATCACCGCGTACGCCGTGGCGAGGGCGGCGATCGAGTCGGCGAGGCCGAAGGGCGGCAGCGTCGGCGGGCCGTCCGGCTCGCCGGTGATGGCGGCGAAACCGCTCATCGCCTCGGCGAGGGTGCCGAAGCCGGGACGGTGGGCGTACGGCCCGAACTGGCCGAAGCCGGTGACCCGGGCCAGGACCAGACGCGGATTGACGGTGGACAGCTCCTCCCAGCCCAGACCCCAGCGCTCCAGGGTGCCCGGCCGGAAGTTCTCCACGATCACGTCCGCGTCCGTGGCGAGGGCGAGGAGGGTGTCGCGGCCGCCCGGCGAGGACAGATCGAGGGTGATGGCCCGCTTGTTGCGGCCGAGGACCTTCCACCACAGGCCGATGCCGTCCTTGGCGGGGCCGTGGCCGCGGGACGGATCCGGCTTGCGGGGATGCTCGACCTTGACGACGTCGGCGCCGAAGTCGCCCAGCATCATGGCCGCGAGGGGGCCGGCGAAGAGGGTCGCGAGATCCAGGACGCGCAGTCCGTGCAGGGGCGCCGTGGGGTTCTCGGGGGTTGTGGGGTCCGGCGGGGTGGCCGGGGCGTGGACGGTCATACGGCGTCGGCCTCCAGGATGCCGGGGGAGCGGAAGGCGTCCTCGATCTCGACGCGGTACGGCATCGAGGTCGACGCGCCCTCGCGCCGGACGGAGAGCGCGGCGGCCGTCTGCGCCCAGGCCAGGGCCTCCGGGGCGGGACGGCCCTCGCCGAGGGCCACCGCGAGGGCGCCGACGAAGGTGTCGCCCGCTCCCGTGGTGTCCACGGCCCGGACCCGGGGCGCGGGCACGGCGACCGGCTCGGCGCCGCGCACCGCGTACAGGCTGCCGGCCGCGCCCAGCGTGACGACCACCTCGGGAACGTCCCGCAGCAGGGCCTGGGCGGCCTCGCGGGGGTCGGTGAGCCCGGTGAGCGCGGCGGCCTCGTGCTCGTTCGGCACCAACAGGTCGGTGGCGGCGAGGAGTTCCGGCGGAAGCGGCTGTGCGGGAGCGGGGGTGAGGACGGTGCGGACGCCGAGCCGACGGGCGGTGACGGCGCCCTCGACGACGACGGAGAGGGGGAGTTCGAGCTGGAGGAGCAGGGCGTCGGCGGTGCCGATGAGGGCCTCGTCGCCGTGGGTGAGGGAGGTGACGGTGCCGTTGGCGCCGGGGACGACGACGATCGCGTTGCCGCCCTCGTCGTCGACGACGACATGAGCGGTGCCGGAGGGGCCCTCGGCGGTGCGCAGGAGGTCGGTGTCCACCGCGCAGTGCTCCAGGGCGGAGCGGAGCCGTGGCCCGAAGTCGTCCGCGCCGACCGCGCCGATCATCGCCACCTCGGCGCCCGCGCGGGCGGCGGCGACGGCCTGGTTGGCACCCTTGCCGCCGGGGATCGTACGGAAGGAGCGGCCGGTGACCGTCTCACCGAGGGCGGGGGTCCGCGGCACGTAGACGACGAGATCCATGTTCGTGCTGCCGAGCACGACGATGCTGGTCATGGGCGTACTGCCTCCAGGTGTGTCAGTTCGGCCAGGGTGTCGAAACCGATGCCGTCGAAGGACGGCACCGAGGTCGCGAGCCGGTTCTTGAGAGGGGAGGTCCAGCGCTCCGGCAGCCGGTCCGGATGCCCGGCGAGCAGCCCGGCGAGCGAGCCGGCGGTGGCGCCGTTGGAGTCGGTGTCCCAACCGCCCGAGACCGCCGCGCAGACGGAGCGGGAGAAGTCGCCGTCGGCGTGGGTGAGGGCGGCGGCGAGCAGCGCGGAGTTGGGGACGGCATGCACCCAGTGGTACCCGCCGAGTTCGGCGTGCAGCCGGTCGACGACGGTGTCGAACTCGTCGGCGCGCGGGTGGGCGCGGGCGGTCTCGATGCCGAGGCGGACCGCCCCGGCGAGGCGCGAGCGCGGCGGGATCACCCCGAGGCCGGCGGCGAGCGCCTGGTGGACGTCGGCGGTGCCGGTCGCCGCGGTGGCGAGGGCGGCGGCGACGAACATGGCCCCGTAGACGCCGTTCGCGGTGTGCGTGAGCACCGCGTCCCGGTGCGCCTGCGCGGCGGCGGCCGCCGGGTCGCCCGGGTGGGTCCAGCCGTGGACGTCGGCCCGGATCTGGGCTCCGATCCACTCGCGGAAGGGGTTGCGGCGGACGGCGGTCAGCGGAGGCTCCACGCCGTCCAGGAGGTTGCGGTAGGCGACGCGCTCGGCCGTGAAGGTGCGGCCGGCGGGGAGCTCGTCGAGCCAGAGGCGGGCGACGTCGGCGGTGGTGAAGTCGCGGCCGTACCGCTGGAGGAGCAGCAGATTGAGGAGGGGGTAGTTGAGGTCGTCGTCCTCGGGCATGCCGTCGATGTTCTCGGCGAGGGAGGTGGCGGCGGAGCGGCGGTTCCAGGGATGCGCGGCGAGCAGCTCCGCAGGGACGCCGCGGGCGGTGAACCAGGTGGTGAGCGGCCAGTTGCCGGCGGCGCGGGCGAGGGCGCGGATGGCGGGGAGGGGGAGCTTCTCGACGGGCTTGCCGAGGAGACAGCCGACGGCGCGGCCGAGCCAGGCGGCGTGGAGACGGTTGCGGAGGGGGGTGCTCCCCGGCTTGGGCCTCGCGAGTCGGCCCGCTGCCCGGCCGGGTTGTGGGCCCGCGCCCTCGCCCTCGCCCTCGCCGGGCCGGCTTGTGGGCAGGCGTTCCGCGGGGCGAGGGGGGTCCCCCCTGTTCGAGCGAAGCCGAGAGCTTGGGGGAGGGTGGGCACCACCCCACGACGGCGCCGCACGTACGGGTGCGGGTTCGGGCGCGGAAGCCTGGGCGCGGCAAGGGGCGCCGTCCCGTGTGCCCACCCCTCCTGCCCCGGCGGGACGATTGCCCACACGGGGGTGGGCACCGGCCGCCCCCGCGCGGGCCGAGATCGGCGCGGGCGCGGGGACCGCCGACGCCTGGATCTCGGGGAGGGTGGTGGGCTCCTCGGTCGAGAGGGGGGAGGGGAGGGTCGCCAGGGTGTCCAGGAGGTCTTCGGCCAGAGGGCGGAGGTCCGGGCGGGGGACCGGGGACGCCCCGGCCGTCTCCGGGGCGGGTGGGCCGCCCGCTGCCTTCCAGCGGGCCGCGAGGCCGCTCGCGTCGCGGCCGTCCTCCGCCGCCTGGCGGAGCTCGTGGCCCACCAGGTCCTCCGGCTGGACCCAGGTCAGGCGGAGGGTCACCGGTCCCCGCTCGTCAGCGTCGCGAAGGCCGATTCATGGGCTCGGCGCGCTTCCGTGTCCCGGGCGAAGATCTCCCGGGCCACTTGGGACAGTGCCCTCGCCGGGGCGTGCAGGTCCAGGCGGCTCGCCTCCGCCACCTGTTTCGCCCACTCGGAGGGGACGGCCGGCTCGCCGTGCAGCGCGCCCACGAGCGCGCCCGCCATCGTGGCGATCGAGTCGCAGTCGCGGCCGTAGTTGACCGCGCCCAGGACCGTACGCCGGAAGTCGCCCTCGCCGACGAGCAGCATGCCGAGGGCGATGGGGAGTTCCTCGATCGCGTGGAGGCGGGAGGGGCGGCGGGCGCCCAGGGACGGCGCGCGGTAGTCGGGGCCGACCGTGTCGAAGGGAGCCACAGCCTTGCGGAGGGGGGTGAGGGCGGATTCGAAGTCCGTGTGGGCGGAGGCGACTTCGGCGACCGCCTCGATCGCCGCGCGCGTTCCGTCCTTCGCCAGGGCCAGGGCCGTCTCGACCACGGACGCCGGCGTGGCGTCCGGTGCGCAGGCCGCCGCGACCGCCGCCGCGAAGACACCCGCCGCCTCCCGGCCGTAGGAGGACTGGTGCGCGCCCGTCAGGTCGATCGCCTCGGCGTAGGCGGCCGCCGGGTGGGCGGCGTTGACCAGGCCGACGGGCGCCATGTACATCGCCGCCCCGCAGTTGACGACGTTGCCGTTGCCGGCCTCGCGCGGGTCGACGTGGCCGTAGTGGAGCCGGGTCACGATCCACTTCTCGGCGAGGAAGATCCGCTGGAGGGGCAGCGCCTCGGCCTCCAGTTCCGGGATCCAGACGGGGGAGCCCATGAGTTCGGGGACGAGGTGGTCCGCGACCGCGTACGCGTCGAGGTGGCCGCGGACCTTCTCGTACACCCGGATCAGCGCGTGGGTCATCAAGGTGTCGTCGGTGACGTGCCCGTCGCCCTTGTGGTACGGCGCGATGGGGCGGGCGGTGCGCCAGTCGTCGCCGTTCCAGGGGCCGACGATCCCGGTGACGCGGCCGCCGTGGCGTTCCAGGATCTGCTCGGGGGTGTAGCCCTCGACGGGGCCGCCGAGCGCGTCGCCGACGGCGGCCCCGAGGAGGCTGCCGGTGATCCGGTCATCCAGTGTGGGTGTCATGTCGGAATTGTCCACCTGGGGTGGCCGGTTCCGTGGCTCCGAGCAACCCGGCGAGTTCCACCAGGTCCGTACCCGCGAGCCGGGGCAGCGCGCAGCCCGCGAGCGTCCTGCACGCCTCGCGCCAGCTCACCGGGACCGAACGGCCGCCGCCCAGCGCGCCGGTGAGCGCGCCCGCGAGCGCCGGGGCCGAGTCGGCGACCCGGGAGAGGCAGGCGGCGGCCGGTACCGCCGCCGTCATCTCGCCCCGGGCGGCGGTGGCGAGGGCCAGGGCGACCGGGACGGTCTCGGCGGCGGCGATGCCGTAGCTGTAGACGTGGTCCACGATCTGGTGCTCCAGGAGCGGGACGAGCTCGAAGGCCGAATCGGCGGCCTGGGCCAGCTTCACGGCGTGACGGGCGTTGCGGCCGATCTCGGTGGCGGGAGGGAGTTCGGCGAGCGCCGCCGCGACGGCCTCGTCGACCGCCGCCCCGCCGAGGGCCGCGGCGACGGCCGCCGCCGTCGCCCGGGCGCCGTGGACGCCGTCGCCGTCCTGCGTGTACCGGGCGTCGAACTCGGCGAGTTCGGCGGCGGCGTGGGGATCGCCCGGGTGGACCAGGGCCAGGACGGCGGCCCGGACGCAGGCCGCGTCGTCGAAGTAGTGCGGGTTGTCGTGGCCCGTGGCGGGCGGGCGCAGGCCGGTGGCGAGGTTGCCGAGGCCCGCGCGCACCGAGATCCGGGCGCGGAGGGGGAGCACGGCCGACTCGACCTCGGGGGCGCGGTCGGCCGCGGCGGCGACCTGTCCGGCGAGGGCGTTCCAGGCGAGGTCGACGGCGGCGCGGAGCCGGCGGTCCTGGGGGAGGCCGGCGAAGACCGGGCCGGAGGCGGCGAGGACGGCCTCGGCGGTGAAGACCGCCCACTCGGCGTCGTCGGAGGGGCCGAGACGGAGGGGTTCGGGGGGCTGGTTGAGGGCGATGGGGACGGGGAGGGTGGTCGTGGCGTTCTGCTCGGCGAAGGTGTCGAGTTCGCGGGTGAGGCGGCGGGTCCATTCGGGCATGCGGGCGGCGCGGTGCCTCGCGGCGGGCCAGCCGGCGGCGTCGCCTGCGGCGATGCCGAGGAGCAGGCCCTCGACCGCGTCGCGGCCGGGGCGGGGCTCGCTCTGCGCGCCCGGCACCGGGGCCTCGTGGGCGCCGCCACCCCAGGAGCCGGTGCCGCGCACCGGGGCGGTGCCGTGGTCGGGGGCGGGGGCCTGGAGCGTACCGACCGCCGAGGTGCCGCCCGGCACCGGTGCAGGGTCCCGCAGGGCATCGGCCGCCGGGACGGTGCCCGGCATCGGGGGCTGTGCCCACCCTCCCCCAAGCTCTCGGCTTCGCTCGAGCAGGGGGGACCCCCCTCGCCCTGCGGGACGATCGCCCACAGCGGGGGTGGCAGTCGGAGCGCCCACAGCTGGTGTGGCGCCCGCAGTGCCCACAGCCGGTGCGGCACCCGCAGTGCCCACAGCCGGTGCGGCACCCGTAGCGCCCACAGCCGGTGCGGCACCCGTAGCGTCCGCAGCTGGTGCGGCGCCCGTAGTCGTCGGGGCCGGCGTCGTCGGGTCCGGGTTCATCAGGTCTCGTCCTCCGGGGTGAGGAGGTCCGCGACGTCCAGGACGTGGTAGCCGCGCATGGAGGGGAGACAGCTGCCGCTGACCGGGGCGATGGCCGCGGCCCAGTCGGGCGGGATCGCGCCCGTGCCGCCCGCCGCGCCGGCCAGCGCGCCCGCCACCGCCGCCGTCGTGTCGGCGTCGCGGCCCATGTTGACGGCGGTGAGGACGGCCGTGCGGAAGTCGCCCCGGGCCGCCGCGAACGCGCCGAACGCCAGGCCCACCGCCTCCGGGGCCAGGTCCGTCCAGGGGTAGCCGCCGATGACGACGGCCGAGCGGACCTGGCGTTCGCGGGTGAGCGGGTCCGGTTGGACGCGCTGTGCCGCGACGACCGCGCGGCGCAGCGAGCGGGCCGTCCAGGAGTCCATCGGGACGACCGACAGGGCCGCCGCGATCACCGACGTGACGGTGGCTCCCGTCATCGCCGCCGCCACACCCGCCGCCACCGCCTGGCCGCCGTAGATGCCCTCACCGTCGTGGCTGACGCTGCCGTCGATCGCGACCAGCCGGGCCGCCTCCGCCGGGCGGCCCGCCGCGAACACCCCGAAGGGCGCCGCGCGCATCGCGAGGCCGTCGCTCCACGCGTGGCGGTGCTGGGCGGAGATGGGGGCCGCCAGGCCCCGGCGGAGGTTCTCCAGGGTGCCGCGCTCGGAGAAGCCCGCGCCGCGGAAGGGGCCTTCGTCGAGGTCGGCGATCCAGTGGTGCCAGGCCCGTTCGACGTGGTGGACGGTGAGGGCGGAGCCGTGCCGGGCGAGGAGCAGGCCGGAGAAGATGGCGTACTCCGTGTCGTCGGTGCCCGCCGGGCTGTCCGTCACGAAGCCTTCGATGCGGCCCCAGCGGCGGCGGATCTCGGAGGGCCGCATGTTCTCCGCGGGCGCGCCGAGCGCGTCGCCGACGGCGAGGCCGAGGAGTGCTCCTCTCGCCCGTTCACGCGTGTCGCAGGCCGTGCTGGTCACCATCTCGCGCCCCTTCCTCGACGGGGGCGCCGACACCGGCGCCCCGATGCCTGGATCTGTGCCACCACGGGCCGCGAACTCGCCGAAGAAACGTCTCTGTCACCCGGCTGACATCCCGCCAGGTTGGGTTGCCCTCACTGAGGCGGGCCTTAGTAAGTACGGCCTGCCTTGCTGGCGCGCCCCTTACAGCGGGCGTATTTTCGACGTGTTGGGGGCGGCGGGTGCATCCCGGCCCGCCGGAACGAGGGGAGAGCCATGTCCATCATCGAAGCTCAGGCGCCACTGCACGAGGCCCACCGCGACAACCACACGCACCGCGACGTGAACGGCGGCTGGCTGCGCCCGGCGGTGTTCGGCGCGATGGACGGACTCGTCTCCAACCTCGCCCTGATGACCGGTGTCGCCGGCGGCGCGGTCTCCTCGGGGACCGTCGTCATCACCGGCCTCGCGGGCCTCGCGGCCGGCGCCTTCTCCATGGCGGCCGGCGAGTACACCTCCGTCGCCTCGCAGCGCGAGCTCGTCCAGGCGGAACTGGACGTCGAGCGCCGACAGTTGCGCAAGCACCCGGTCGACGAGATGGAGGAGCTCGCCGCGCTCTACGTCTCCCGCGGCGTCGAGCCCGCGCTCGCCCGCGAGGTCGCGATGCAGCTGTCGAAGGACCCCGAGCAGGCGCTGGAGATCCACGCCCGCGAGGAGCTCGGCATCGACCCGGACGACCTGCCGTCGCCGATGGTCGCCGCCGTCTCGTCCTTCGGCTCCTTCGCGCTCGGCGCGCTCCTCCCCGTCCTGCCGTATCTGCTCGGGGCGACCGTGCTCTGGCCGGCCGTGCTGCTCGCGCTCCTCGGGCTCTTCGCCTGCGGCGCCCTGGTGGCCCGGGTGACCGCCCGCGGCTGGCTCTTCAGCGGTATGCGTCAGCTCGTCCTGGGCGGGGCCGCCGCGGCCGTCACGTACGGGCTCGGCATGCTCTTCGGGGCCGCGTTGTAGCCCCGCGGGAGGTGAGGGCGAATCCGTGCCCGGCGGGTGCGGATTTCGTATCCCGGAAGAAGACCGAGAGGCCCCTCAAAGGGGCCTCTCGGTCTTTTCGTGACACCCTTTCGGTACATAGGCCCTGAAACGGCTGTGACGTATATCCCTGGTCCGATCCGCCGACGCGATGAGACACTATGCAGGACGCCACATATGTAGCCGGTTACTCGGCGGTTTCGAACCCGTGACCAACGGGAAAGAGGCCTGAGCGTCATCGGGCAACGAAGCCCACTCAGCGACGGGTCGCCGGGGTCCCGAAGAACCTCCGGACCTCCGATCCGTCCCCCGCGGGGCAGTCCCTGTCGCCGCACCCCACAGGTGAACCCACACCATCGCTGCGTATCGGTGATGTCCGCATGTTGGAATGAGCTATCCACTTCGCGAGAAGCCAGCCATCATGTAACCTGCACGAAATTTCGCGGAGGGCCAACGTCGTCCCTCGGCAGCTCCATATGCCACGACGACGACGGGAGAGCCGATGCGTTCCGACGCCTGGTCGCCCATGGACGGTCGCCCCGCTGCTCAGGGGATGTACGACCCCCGTAACGAACACGACGCCTGCGGTGTCGGGTTCGTGGCCACCCTCACCGGTGTAGCCAGCCACGCGCTGGTCGAGCAGGCGCTGACCGTACTGCGCAACCTCGAGCACCGCGGCGCCACCGGCTCCGAGCCCGACTCCGGCGACGGCGCCGGCATCCTGCTCCAGGTCCCGGACGCCTTCCTCCGCGAGGTCGCCGGATTCGAGCTCCCCGAGGCCGGCGCGTACGCCGTCGGCATCGCCTTCCTCCCCGAGGACGGCACCGACGAGGCCGCCGCCAAGATCGAGGCCATCGCCGCCGAAGAGGGCCTGAACGTCCTCGGCTGGCGCGAGGTCCCCGTCGCCCCCGAGCTGCTCGGCGCCTCCGCCCGCGCCACCATGCCGATCTTCCGCCAGCTCTTCGTGGCCGACGGCGAGGCCACCGGCATCGCGCTCGACCGCAAGGCCTTCGTCCTGCGCAAGCGCGCCGAGCGCGAGGTCGCGACGTACTTCCCGTCGCTCTCCGCCCGCACCATCGTCTACAAGGGCATGCTGACCACCGGCCAGCTGGAGCCCTTCTTCCCGGACCTGTCGGACCGCCGCTGCGCCACCGCCGTGGCCCTGGTCCACTCCCGGTTCTCCACCAACACCTTCCCGAGCTGGCCGCTGGCCCACCCGTACCGCTTCGTCGCCCACAACGGTGAGATCAACACCGTCAAGGGCAACCGGAACTGGATGACCGCCCGCGAGGCGCAGCTCGACTCCACCGTCTTCGGCGAGGGCGCCCTGGACCGGATCTTCCCGATCTGCACCCCGGACGCCTCCGACTCGGCCTCCTTCGACGAGGTCCTGGAGCTCCTCCACCTCGGCGGCCGCTCCCTGCCGCACGCGGTCCTGATGATGGTCCCGGAGGCGTGGGAGAACCACGAGACCATGGACCCGGACCGCCGCGCCTTCTACCAGTACCACTCCACGCTGATGGAGCCCTGGGACGGCCCCGCCTGCGTCACCTTCACCGACGGCGTCCAGGTCGGCGCGGTCCTCGACCGCAACGGTCTGCGCCCCGGCCGCTACTGGGTCACCGACGAGGGCCTCGTCGTCCTCTCCTCCGAGGTCGGCGTCCTCGACATCGACCCCGCCAAGGTCGTCCGCAAGGGCCGTCTCCAGCCCGGCAAGATGTTCCTCGTCGACACCGCCGAGCACCGCATCGTCGAGGACGACGAGATCAAGGCCGCCCTCGCCGCCGAGCACCCCTACGCGGAGTGGCTGGAGACCGGCGAGATCGAGCTCTCCGACCTCCCCGAGCGCGAGCACATCGTGCACACCCACGCCTCGGTCACCCGCCGCCAGCAGACCTTCGGCTACACCGAGGAAGAGCTCCGCGTCATCCTCGCGCCGATGGCCCGCACGGGCGGCGAGCCGCTCGGCTCCATGGGCACGGACTCGCCCATCGCGGCCCTGTCGGCCCGCCCGCGACTGCTCTTCGACTACTTCACGCAGCTCTTCGCGCAGGTCACGAACCCGCCGCTGGACGCCATCCGCGAAGAGCTGGTGACGAGCCTGCGCTCCTCGCTCGGCCCCGGCAGCAACCTGCTCGAGCCCACCGCCTCCTCGTGTCGCAGCGTCACCCTGCCCTTCCCGGTGATCGACAACGACGAGCTGGCCAAGCTCATCCACATCAACCACGACGGCGACATGCCCGGCATGAAGGCCGTCACCCTCTCCGGCCTCTACCGGGTCTCCGGCGGCGGCGAGGCCCTCGCCACCCGCATCGAGGCCATCTGCGCCGAGGCCGACGCGGCGATCGAGGGCGGCGCCCGCCTGATCGTCCTCTCCGACCGGCACTCCGACGCCGAGCACGCGCCGATCCCGTCGCTGCTGCTCACCGCCGCCGTCCACCACCACCTCATCGGCACCAAGCAGCGCACCAAGGTGGGTCTGCTCGTCGAGGCCGGTGACGTCCGCGAGGTCCACCACGTCGCCCTGCTCATCGGCTACGGCGCCGCGGCGGTCAACCCGTACCTCGCCATGGAGTCCGTCGAGGACCTGGTCCGCGCCGGCACCTTCATCGAGGGCCTGGAGCCCGAGCAGGCCATCCGGAACCTGATCTACGCCCTCGGCAAGGGCGTCCTCAAGGTCATGTCCAAGATGGGCATCTCCACCGTCGCCTCCTACCGCGGCGCCCAGGTCTTCGAGGCCGTCGGCCTCGACGAGACCTTCGTCGCCAGGTACTTCAACGGCACGGCCACCAAGATCGGCGGCGCCGGCCTCGACGTCGTCGCCAAGGAGGTCGCCGCCCGCCACGCCAAGGCGTACCCCGTCTCCGGCGTCCCCTCGGCGCACCGCCTCCTGGACATCGGCGGCGAGTACCAGTGGCGCCGCGAGGGCGAGCCGCACCTGTTCGACCCGGAGACCGTCTTCCGCCTGCAGCACGCCACGCGCACCAAGCGGTACGACATCTTCAAGAAGTACACGGAGCGGGTGAACGAGCAGTCCGAGCGCCTCATGACGCTCCGCGGCCTCTTCGGCTTCACCTCCGACCGCCCCTCGATCTCCATCGACGAGGTCGAGCCGGTCTCCGAGATCGTCAAGCGCTTCTCCACCGGCGCCATGTCGTACGGCTCCATCTCCCGCGAGGCGCACGAGACGCTCGCCGTCGCCATGAACCGGCTGGGCGCCAAGTCCAACACCGGCGAGGGCGGCGAGGACCCGGAGCGCCTGTACGACCCGGAGCGCCGCTCCGCGATCAAGCAGGTCGCCTCCGGCCGCTTCGGCGTCACCAGCGAGTACCTGGTCAACGCCGACGACATCCAGATCAAGATGGCCCAGGGCGCCAAGCCCGGCGAGGGCGGCCAGCTGCCCGGCCACAAGGTCTACCCGTGGGTCGCCAAGACGCGTCACTCGACGCCCGGCGTGGGCCTCATCTCGCCGCCGCCGCACCACGACATCTACTCCATCGAGGACCTGGCCCAGCTGATCCACGACCTCAAGAACGCCAACCCGGTCGCCCGCATCCACGTGAAGCTGGTCTCCGAGGTCGGCGTCGGCACGGTCGCCGCCGGTGTCTCCAAGGCCCACGCGGACGTCGTCCTCATCTCCGGCCACGACGGCGGAACGGGCGCCTCCCCGCTGACCTCGCTGAAGCACGCGGGCGGCCCCTGGGAGCTCGGCCTCGCCGAGACCCAGCAGACGCTGCTGCTCAACGGCCTGCGCGACCGGATCGTCGTCCAGACCGACGGCCAGCTGAAGACCGGCCGCGACGTCGTCATCGCCGCGCTGCTCGGCGCCGAGGAGTTCGGTTTCGCGACCGCGCCGCTCGTCGTCTCCGGCTGCGTCATGATGCGCGTCTGCCACCTCGACACCTGCCCGGTCGGCATCGCCACCCAGAACCCGGTCCTGCGCGACCGCTTCTCCGGCAAGGCCGAGTTCGTCGTCAACTTCTTCGAGTTCATCGCCGAGGAGGTCCGCGAGCTCCTCGCCGAGCTGGGCTTCCGCACCCTCGAAGAGGCCGTCGGCCACGCCGAGCTGCTCGACACCAGCCGCGCGGTCACGCACTGGAAGGCGCAGGGTCTCGACCTGGAGCCGCTCTTCTTCGTGCCCGAGCTGCCCGAGGGCGCGGTCCGCCACGCCCGGATCGAGCAGGACCACGGCCTGGAGAAGGCCCTCGACAACGAGCTGATCCAGCTCGCCGCCGAGGCCCTGAACGCGCCCTCCGCCGAGGAGGCCCAGCCGGTCCGCGCCCAGGTCGCGATCCGCAACATCAACCGCACGGTCGGCACCATGCTCGGCCACGAGGTGACGAAGAAGTTCGGCGGCGCCGGCCTCCCGGCCGACACCATCGACATCACCTTCACCGGCTCCGCCGGCCAGTCCTTCGGCGCCTTCCTGCCGGCCGGTGTCACCCTCCGCTTGGAGGGCGACGCCAACGACTACGTGGGCAAGGGCCTCTCCGGCGGCCGTGTGATCGTCCGCCCGGACCGGGGCGCCGACCACCTGGCCGAGTACTCGACCATCGCGGGCAACACCATCGGCTACGGCGCGACCGGCGGCGAGCTGTTCCTCCGCGGCCGCACCGGCGAGCGCTTCTGCGTCCGCAACTCCGGCGCCCTGGTCGTCTCGGAGGGCGTGGGCGACCACGGCTGCGAGTACATGACCGGCGGCACGGCGGTCGTCCTCGGCGAGACCGGCCGCAACTTCGCGGCCGGCATGTCGGGCGGTGTCGCCTACGTGATCGACCTCGACCGGGACAACGTCAACTCCGGGAACCTGCAGGCGATCGAGGCCCTGTCGGACACCGACAGGACGTGGCTGCACGACGTCGTGCGCCGCCACTTCGAGGAGACCGGTTCGACGGTCGCCGAGAAGCTCCTCGCCGACTGGGACGCCGCCGCGGCCCGGTTCAGCAAGATCATCCCCACCACGTACAAGGCCGTGCTCGCCGCCAAGGACGCCGCTGAGCTCGCCGGTCTCTCCGAGGCCGAGACCACCGAGAAGATGATGGAGGCTGCGTCCCATGGCTGACCCCAAGGGCTTCCTGACCACCGGGCGCGAAGTCGCCCAGACCCGACCGGTGGGCGAGCGCGTCAGGGACTGGAACGAGGTCTACGTCCCCGGCTCCCTGCTGCCGATCATCAGCAAGCAGGCCGGCCGCTGCATGGACTGCGGCATCCCGTTCTGCCACAACGGCTGCCCCCTCGGGAACCTGATCCCCGAGTGGAACGACTACGCCTACCGCGAGGACTGGTCGGCGGCGCAGGAGCGCCTGCACGCCACCAACAACTTCCCGGAGTTCACCGGCCGCCTGTGCCCGGCTCCCTGCGAGTCCGCGTGCGTGCTCGGCATCAACCAGCCGGCCGTCACCATCAAGAACGTCGAAGTCTCCATCATCGACAAGGCCTGGGACGCGAACGACGTCAAGCCGCAGGTGCCCGAGCGCCTCTCCGGCAAGACCGCCGCCGTCATCGGCTCGGGCCCGGCGGGCCTCGCCGCGGCCCAGCAGCTGACCCGGGCCGGCCACACCGTGGTCGTGTACGAGCGTGCCGACCGCATCGGCGGCCTGCTGCGCTACGGCATCCCCGAGTTCAAGATGGAGAAGCGGCACATCAACCGCCGCATCGAGCAGATGCGCGCGGAGGGCACCAAGTTCCGCACCGGCATCGAGATCGGCCGCGACCTGACGGCGACGGACCTGCGCAAGCGGTTCGACGCCGTGGTCGTCGCCGCCGGTGCCACCACCGCCCGTGACCTGCCCGTCCCGGGCCGGGAGCTGAACGGCATCCACCAGGCGATGGAGTACCTGCCGCTCGCCAACAAGGTCGTCGAGGGCGACTTCGTGGCCCCGCCGATCACCGCCGAGGGCAAGCACGTCGTCGTCATCGGCGGCGGCGACACCGGTGCGGACTGCGTCGGTACGGCGCACCGCCAGGGCGCGGCCTCGGTCACGCAGCTGGAGATCATGCCGAAGCCGGGCGGGGAGCGCAGCGCCGGCCAGCCCTGGCCGACCTTCCCCATGCTCTACAAGGTGACCTCGGCGCACGAGGAGGGCGGCGAGCGGGTCTACTCCGTCTCCACCACCCACTTCGAGGGCGACGAGGACGGCAACGTCCAGTTCCTCCACCTCGTCGAGGTCGAGTTCGTCGACGGCAAGCTGACCCAGAAGCCGGGCACGGAGCGGAAGATCCCCGCCCAGCTGGTCACGCTCGCGATGGGCTTCACCGGCACGGACGTGGAGAACGGCCTGGTCGCGCAGTTCGGCCTGGAGCTGGACGAGCGGGGCAACGTCGCCCGTGACGCGGACTTCGCCACCAACGTCGACGGCGTGTTCGTCGCCGGTGACGCCGGCCGCGGCCAGTCCCTCATCGTCTGGGCCATCGCCGAGGGCCGCTCCGCCGCCCGTGGCGTGGACCGCTACCTGACCGGCGCCAGCTCCCTGCCGGCCCCGATCCGCCCGACGGACCGTGCCCTGATGGTCTGATCCACGGATCACCCCCGAACGTCCCGTACAACGACGTGCGGAACTGAGCGCAGCACCCCCTGAATGTCCCCGACCGGACGACTTGGGGGTGCTGCGGCGCGTGTGGCGCGGGCGCGCGAAGGTCCGTCGGGGAAGACGCCGGTGGACGTCGGTGCGCGTGGGGTTGCGGCGGGTTCGGAGAGTCCCGGCGGTGGGCGCTGCCACGCGTTCGGCGGTGCGGTTTCAGACGGAGTTCGTGGTGGACGCCCGCGGCGCGCGGAAACGCGGGATCACGTGCTCGCCCCACTGCCGGATCGTCTCCAGGCAGACGTCCTGCGGCACCGTGCCCATCTGGATCAGGCACATCACCTCGTCGACGCCGATCTCCCGCAGCCGTTCGACGTAGGCGATCGCGGTGGCCGCGTCCCCGTAGGCGTGGTCGGTGTTGTACGTGCCCGTGTCGACCGGCCGGGCGGGGACGTCCGCCTCGTGGAGCCGGGCGATCAGCTGCCGCCGCTTCTCGTCGAGTGCCCCGGTGTGGTTCTCGTCCTCCGTGTAGCCCGTGGGTGCGGGGGCCCCGCCGTACCAGTGCGCGATCGACTCGGCGAAGAACCGCTGGCCCCGGGTGCCGAGCCGGAGCGCGCGGGCGGCGTCGTCGAGGACGATCGTCGGGCAGAGGGCGGAGAAGTGGTCGTTGACCTCGGTGGAGACGAACCGGGATCCGTCCCGCGCGCCGATGGCCTCGTCGTACACCGCGCGCATCGCCCGGACATCGTCGGCGCCGGCGAAGCCCATCACCAGGGCGCCGATGCCGAGTTCGGCGGCCTGTCGGAGCGACTCGTGCTGGGAGCAGGCCATGAAGAGCGGCGGGTGGGGCGTCTGCACGGGGCGGGGCAGGACCGCGCCGGGGCCGATGTCGAGGGTGCCGTGCCACTCCAGCTCCGGCTCCCGCCAGGCCGCGGCGAAGATCCGCAGGGCCTCCTCGGTCTGCGGGCGGGTGTCCTCCGGGCGCACCCCGAACATCCGGGTCTCCTGGCGGGTCGCGCCCCGGCCGGCGCCCACGTCGACCCGGCCGCCGGAGAGCACGTCGAGCATGGCGGCGCGTTCGGCGACCCGGACCGGGTGCTGGTAGCCGAAGGCATGGTGACCACGCCGTGGCCGACGCGGATGGTCCGGGTGTGGGCGGCGACCCAGGTCAGAAAGATCTCGGACGCGGTCATGTGGGCGTACTGGGTGAGGGAGTGGTGCTCGACCGCCCAGATCCGGTCGAAGCCCATCTCCTCGGCGAGGACGGCCTGTTCGACGCAGTCGTGGAGAACCTGGCGTTCGCGGTCGGGGGTCGGGTCGACGAGCTGTGCTTCGAAGATCATGGAGAACTTCACGGGAGCTCCTCCCCAGGCGTATATGCCTAATCGAAATACTTCTAGCAGGCATAGAGGGAGGGCGGAAGGGCCGTAGACTGCCGTCCGTGGTGGACCAAGAGACCGTGCCAGAGCTTCCCGCGACCAGCTGGGCCGTGCTCGGACTGCTGTCCCACGGACGGGAGTTGTCCGGCTACGACGTCAAGAAGTGGGCCGACCGGTCCCTCGGCCTCTTCTACTGGAGCCCGTCCTTCAGCCAGGTCTACAGCGAGCTCAAGCGCCTGGAGAACAGCGGTTACGCCACCTCGCGGCTCGTCGCCCCCGAGGCCGGCACGCGCGACAAACGCGTCTACCGGATCACCGACGAGGGCCTCGCCGCCGTCCGCACCTGGGCCCGCACCGCCCCCCTCGACCCGCCCGTCCTGAAGCACGGGCCGATGCTGCGGCTCTGGCTCGGACACCTCCTCGAACCCGAGCGGATGCGGGAGATCCTGGCCGCGCACCGGGAGCACGCCGAGCGCATGCGGCGGCGCGCCGAGGCGGACGTGGCGGACGCGGGGGCGGACGAGGCGTGGGCGTACCCCCGGCTGACCCTCGCGTGGGCCGAGCGGTACTACACGGCCGAGCGCGACCTGGCCGACGCCATGCTCGCGGACATCGAGGAGTTGGAGGGGGAACGGCCATGGCACTGAGCCTGCGGAAGGTCGAGGAGACCGCACCCGCGCTGGTGAGTCTCTACAAGGAGGCCGGGGCGTCACTGGCGCGGCACGGGATCAGCGGACAGCGGATCGCCGTCTACCTCGTCATCGACTACTCGGGCTCCATGAAGCCGTACTACGCGAACGGCACCGTGCAGGCCCTCGCCGACCGGGTCCTCGGGCTCTCCGCGCACCTCGACGACGACGGACGGGTACCGGTGGTCTTCTTCTCCACCGACATCGACGCGGAGACCGAGATCCGGCTCGACGACCACGCCGGCCGGATCGACCGGATCGTCGCCGGCCTCGGCCACATGGGCAAGACGAGCTACCACCTCGCCATGGACGCCGTCATCGACCACTACCTGGACAGCGGGTCCACCGCGCCCGCGCTCGTCGTCTTCCAGACCGACGGAGGGCCGATCAACAAGCTCGCCGCCGAGAGGTACGTCTGCAAGGCGGCCCGGCTGCCCATCTTCTGGCAGTTCATCGGCTTCGGCGACCCCGGCAGCCGGCAGTTCGAGTTCCTGCGCAGGCTCGACGAGCTGGCCGTCCCGGCGAAGCGGCCCCTCGACAACGCCGGCTTCTTCCACGCGGGTCAGGACCCCAACCGGGTCCCGGACGCCGAGCTGTACGACCGGCTGGTCGCCGAGTTCCCGGCCTGGCTCGCCGCCGCCCGGGCCCAGGGCGTCGTCCGGTCATGACCCCGAGAACTCCTTGTCGAGGCGGGCGAACTGCTCCTCGGTGAGGGCGACGTCGAGCGCGCCCAGGTTCTCCACGAGGTGGGCCGCCGAGGACGTGCCGGGGATCGGGACGATGTGCGGGGCCCGGTGCAGGAGCCAGGCCAGGGCCGTCTGGGACGGGGTCGCGCCGACCTCGCGGGCGACCCGCGCGACCGGTCCGTCCGGACCCGCGTGCCCGCCCATGGCGACCGGGAAGAACGGGACGAACGCGATCCCGCGCCCCGCGGTGTGCTCGACGACGGCCTCGTGGTCGCGGTTCGCCAGGTTGTAGAGGTTCTGCACGGCCGCGATCGGCGCCGTCGCCTCGGCCTCGGTGAGCTGCTCGACCGTCACCTCCGAGAGCCCGATGTGCCGGACCTTGCCCTCCTCCTGGAGCCGCTTCAGGGCGCCGACCTGCTCGGCGACCGGGACGTTCCCGTCGAGGCGGTGGAGGTAGAGGAGGTCGATCCGCTCGGTGCGCAGCCGGCGCAGGCTCAGCTCGGCCTGCTGGCGCAGATAGGCGGGGTGGCCGAGCGGCACCCACTCGGTGGGGGAGGGCCGGACCACGCCGACCTTGGTGGCCACCGCGACCCCGTCGCCGTACGGGTGCAGCGCCTCGGCGAGCAGCTCCTCGCCGGCCCCCAGGGCGTACGCGTCGGCCGTGTCGAAGAGGGTGACGCCCGCCTCGGCGGCCGTCCGCAGCAGCCTCACCGCCGCCGCCCGGTCGGCAGGGGCCGTCCAGATGCGTGCCTCCGGGCCGGTCGGGTCGCCGGGGCCGTCGGCGAGTCGCATCGTGCCGTAGCCGACACGCCGGACCGGGAGGTCGCCACCGAGCTGGAATATCGTCGTACCGGCAGAGGGGTTCGTGTTGTTCGTCATGCTCGGAACCGTAGGAGCTCACACGGATGTGAGGTTCAAGCGCGGACGGGTGGATGTGAGGGGGGTCACATGAAGATCGGTGAGCTGGCGCGCGAGACCGGGGTGAGTGTCCGGCTGCTCCGCTACTACGAGGAGCAGGGCCTCCTCGCATCGGAGCGCACCTCCGGCGGGCAGCGGGTCTACGGCCCCGACGCCCCCGCCGTCGTACGCCGCATCAGGGCCCTCCTCGGCGCCGGACTGCCGACCCGGATCATCGCCGAGGTCCTCGACTGCGTCTGCGGCAGCGAGGCGGAGATCGAGCCCTGCCTCAGCCCGCTGCTCGTCGCCCAGCTCGACGCCATCGACGAGAGGATCCAGGACCTCCAGGGCACCCGCTCCTCGCTCGCCGCGCTCGTGGCGGTGACCGAGGGCCGGGGCCTGGCCACCGCCGACTGAGCGGTGGAAAACGGGTGGCTCCCGGCCGTGACCGAGGGCGATCATGACGCCATGAGCTCTCTCGTGCGACACACGACCATCGACTGTGCCGACGCCTACGCCCTCGCGAGCTTCTGGGCGAAGGTCCTCGACTCCCAGGTCTCCGACGACGACAAGCCCGGCGACCCGGAGGCGCTCGTCGAGTCGGCCGGCGCGGGCCTCCTCTTCATCCAGGTCCCCGAGGGGAAGACGGTGAAGAACCGCGTCCACCTCGACCTCCAGCCGGAGGACCGCACCCGCGACGAGGAGGTCGAGCGGCTGCTCGGCCTCGGCGCCACGCTCTTCGAGGACCACCGGAACCCGGACGGCACCGGCTGGGCGACCCTGAGGGACCCGGAGGGCAACGAGTTCTGCGTGGAGCGCAGCAGGGCGGAGCGCGCCGCCACCGTCTGAGGCGTATCACCGGACCTCCGGAGCAATCCGGACAGTGGTTGTCGGGTATCCGGTGTCTCCTGGAGCCATGGAAGACACAGCCATGGAAGACACCGGAACCACCTGGCCGGCCTTCGAAGCCGCCGAACCCGAGCTCGCCGCGACCGTCCGGGAGCGCTTCGGGCAGCACACCCACCACGCCCTCGCCACCGTCCGGAAGGACGGCTCGCCGCGCCTCAGCGGCATCGAGGCCGACTTCCGCGGCGGGGAGCTCTGGCTCGGCATGATGCCGAACTCCCGCAAGGCGCTGGACCTGCGCCGCGACCCCCGGTTCGCGCTGCTCGCCAACCCGGGCTCCGGCACCGACATGGGCGGCGGTGACGTCCGGATCTCCGGCCGCGCGGTCGAGGTCACCGACCGGGAGACCCTGGACCGGTACGCGGCGGAGGCGGGCGCGCCGCAGCCCTTCCACCTCTTCCGGGTGGAGCCGACCGAGGTCGTGCGGACCTGGGTGGACGGCGAGGAGATCTGCTTCCGCAGCTGGGCCCCGGGACGCCCGACGAGGACGATCCGGCGCGGGAACGACGACAGCCCGCCGCGGCAGGACGCCTGACCCGTGGGTGGGCCGGTGGGCGGGGGACCAGAATGGGCACGTGCCGAACACTGCAAGCAAGAAGAAGACCCAGGCGAGCGGGGGGCCCGAGCGGCGCCGTGAACTCCTCGACACGGCGGCCGAGGTGTTCGCCGCCCAGGGGTACAACGCCACCACCGTCCGCAAGATCGCGGACGCCGCCGGGATGCTCGCGGGCAGCCTCTACTACCACTTCGACTCCAAGGAGTCGATGCTCGACGAGATCCTCTCCACCTTCCTGAACGAGCTGTGGGAGGGGTACGACGCCGTCCTCGGCGCCGAGCTCGGCCCCCGCGAGACCATCGAGGCCCTCGTCACCGAGTCCTTCCGGGAGATCGACCGGCACCGCGCCGCCGTCGCCATCTACCAGAAGGAGTCCCTGCACCTCGTCGACCAGCCCCGCTTCGGCTACCTCGTCGACTCGCAGCGCAGGTTCGAGAAGGCCTGGCTCGGAACCCTGGAGCGCGGCGTCGCGGAGGGGGTCTTCCGCGCCGACCTCGACGTCCGCCTGACCTACCGCTTCGTCCGCGACACCGTCTGGGTCGCCGCGTCCTGGTACCGGCCGGGCGGACAGCACAGCCCGGAGGAGATCGCCCGCCAGTACCTGTCCATGGTCCTGGACGGAATCGCCGTGCGCGGTCCCGGGGTGTCCGGGGAGCGGGGGACCGGGACGGGAAGGCTCTGAGGCGTCCGGGGAGCGGGGGGTCGGGACGGGAAGGTCCTGAGGCGCACTATTGTTCCGGTAGACATCCGGGACCTGTATCGCGCGTCCCGGGAGAGACAGCCGGGACGCGCATCTCGTGTTCCGGGAGAGACAGCCGGGGCCCGTATCTCGTGTTCCGGGCGGTACAGCCGGGGCCCGCATCGCGCAGGTGCGGGCCCCGACTGTGCCGCGCACCGGCCAGGAAGGCACGAATGACCCGCTCCGAACGCCCCCACAAGCGCGGCCCCCGCACCGCCCAGGCGAAATCCACGTCCCAGCCGAAGGGCCCCCGCGGCGGCCGCCGTCCCGCCGCGCCCCCGCCGCCGCAGGAGTTCACTCCGCCGGAGACGGTGACGCCCGCGCTGCCGCCCGTGGCCTCCTTCGAGGACCTGGACATGCCGGCCGCGCTGCTGCGGACGCTCACCGAGCAGGGCGTCACCGAGCCCTTCCCGATCCAGGCCGCGACCCTGCCGAACTCGATCGCCGGGCGCGACGTCCTCGGCCGGGGGCGCACCGGCTCCGGCAAGACCCTCGCCTTCGGGCTCGCGCTCCTGGCCCGCACCGCCGGCCGCCGCGCCGAGGCGACCGCGCCCCTCGCGCTGGTCCTGGTGCCGACCCGTGAGCTCGCCCAGCAGGTGACCGACGCCCTCACGCCGTACGCCTCCGCGCTGCGGCTGCGGATCACCACGGTCGTCGGCGGCATGTCGATCTCCCGGCAGTCCTCGTCCCTGCGGCGCGGCGCCGAGGTCCTCATCGCCACGCCCGGCCGGCTCCACGACCTCATCGAGCGGGGTGACTGCCGCCTGGACCAGGTCGCCGTCACCGTCCTCGACGAGGCCGACCAGATGGCCGACATGGGCTTCCTGCCACAGGTCACGAAGCTGCTGAAGCAGGTCGAGCCGGGCGGGCAGCGGCTGCTGTTCTCCGCGACCCTCGACCGGAACATCGACAAGCTGGTCAAGATGTTCCTCGACGACCCGGTCGTGCACTCCGTCGACCCCTCGGCCGGTGCGGTGACCACGATGGAGCACCACCTGCTCTACGTGCAGGACGAGACCGACAAGAAGGCCGTCACGCTGCGGATCGCGGCCCGCGACGGCCGGACGATCCTCTTCCTGGACACCAAGCGGTCCGTGGACCGGCTGGTCAAGCGGCTCCTGGCCAGCGGCGTCCGGGCCTCCGGGCTGCACGGCGGCCGCTCGCAGCCGCAGCGCAACCGGACCCTGGACCAGTTCAAGACCGGCCAGGTCACCACGCTGGTCGCGACGAACGTGGCGGCCCGCGGCATCCACGTGGACGACCTCGACATGGTCGTGAACGTCGACCCGCCGATGGACCACAAGGACTATCTGCACCGGGGCGGCCGCACCGCCCGCGCCGGCGAGTCCGGCAGCGTCTTCACGCTGGTCCTGCCCGAGCAGAAGCGGGACATGGGCCGGCTGATGTCGAACGCGGGCATCAGCCCCCGCACGGCGCAGATCAAGTCCAGCGACGAGGAGCTCGCCGAGCTCACCGGCGCCCGGGAGCCCTCGGGCGTCCCCGTCGTCATCGAGGTCCCGCAGCCGACCCCGCCGCGCAAGGCGGCGCCCGCCCCCGGCGGTGGCACGGGCGGCCGCCGTCGTCGCCGTCCGGCCTCCGGCGGTTCGACCGGTGGTACGGGGACGGGCACGACGGGCTCGGGCCGCGCTTCCGGCCCGTCCACCGGCCGGGGGTCCGGTTCGGGCACCACGGGCCGGGGCTCCGCTTCCGGGGCGCCGACGGGCCGGGGTTCCGGCACCGCGGGCGGCTCCGGGCGCGGTGCGGCCGGTGCCGGGCGCGGCTCCGGCGCGGGCCGGGTCGCGGGCTCCGGTGCCGGGGCGGGCGCGGGCGCCGGGCGCGGTGCGGCGGCCGGCGCCGGCCGGGGCGGGCGTCAGGCGTCGGGCACCAGCCGCTCGCGGAGCGCCGCGAGCTCGCGCAGCTCCAGGCCGAGGCCGACCGACACGTAACGGAAGAGGCTGCCGTAGGAGGTGCGGACCTGGTCGAGGGCGGTGTCCAGGTACTCGGCCCGCACCTCCTGCAGCGGCACGATCAGGTCCGGGTTCTGCATGAGCCCGCCCTGCTTGAGCCCCTCCCGCACGCGCGCGTCGTACGCGGCGCGGAAGGCGTTGGAGGCCAGGTAGTCCGCGCGGGCGGAGGTCTCGGGCACCCCGAGCAGGGTGAGCAGGAGCCAGCTCGTCCAGCCGGTGCGGTCCTTGCCGGAGGTGCAGTGCAGGAGCAGCGGCCCCCGGCGGGGATCGGCCAGGTCCCGCAGGGTGGCCGCGAGGGCGGCCCGGTTCGCCGGGTCGGTGACGAAGGTGCGGTACACCTCGCGCATGAAGGCGGCGGCCCGGCCGCCGCCGAGCATCTCCTCCTGCCGCACCGGGTCGCGGGAGCCGATCGCGGCCATCAGCTGTCCGAAGAGGCCGTGGTCGGTGACGGGCCGGGCCACCGGGACCGCGCCGGCGGGCAGCCGGTCGGCGCCGTCGTACCCGACCTCCATGGGGATCCGCAGGTCGACGACGGTGCCGAGGCCGAGCCCGGCGAGGGTGGCGAGGTCGGCGTCGGTGAGCTTGGCGAGGTGGTCGCCCCGGTAGGCGAGGCCGTGCCGGACCCGGGCGCCGTCGTAGGTGACGTACCCCCCGAGATCGCGGACGTTGACCGCGCCCTGGAGCGGGATCTGCCGGATCGCGTCGGCGGTCGTCGTGGGGCGGGGGCGGGCGAGCGCGGGCGGCGCGGCGCCGAGGAGCAGCGCGGCACCGGTGGTGGTGAGCAGGGCGCGTCGGGACAGGGGCATGGCTGGGCTCCCTTGCGGACTGACGGACGTACGGCCGGTGGCCGTACGGCAGACGGACTCGGTGGGACAGCCGTGGGCGGACGGGCCCGCGGAGCCGCTCCTCCACCTAACGTTAGTTAGGTGGCGTGTTGGCGAGGAAGGTAGCAGCCGGGCGGGCCGAGCGGGAGGGGTGTGCGGGCCCGGATGTGCGGGCCCGGTCGGCGAGGCGCCTCGGACGGCGCGGGCCGCTACTCCGTGAGGCGCTTGGTCGCGGCGCGCTGCCGTTCGGTCGCGCCCGTCAGGAAGCGGGTGATCGTCGCCAGCTCCTCGGTCGTGAACTCCTCGTAGAGCTCGTGCACCTCGCGCGCCCAGTCGTCGAAGAGCGGGGCGAGCTCGGCCAGCTTCTCGGGGCGGGGCTCGACGAGCACCCGGCGCTTGTCCGTCGGGTGCTTCACCCGGCGCACGAAGCCCTTGCGCTCCAGGCGGTCGACGAGTCCGGTGACGGAGGCGGGGGCCAGGCCCGAGCGCTCGGCCAGCTCCTTGGCGGTGAGGGGGCCGTGCCGTTCGAGCAGGTCGAGCGTCTTGGTCTCGGTGGCGCCCAGGTCCTGCTGGGCCGCGATCGCCGAGTGGAAGGCGACGGAGGCGGCGCTGGAGTCCCGGCCGGCGGCGGTGAGGGCGGCGATGACCGCGCCCCGTTCCTGGTCCTGCTCGCTCATGGCGGCAGCCTAGCAAAATTCATTTCGTTCGACCGAACGAAACACTTGCGATCAAGGGGGAGTGCGTGCCACTTTTATTTCGTTCGTCCGAACGAAATAAATGGAGGGTGGAGATGTCCACGACCGTCACGACCGCCGCCACCGGCGACCCGTTCACCGTCCATCCGCGCCGCTGGGCCGCCGCCGTCGTCATGATGGTCGCCGCCCTGATGGACCTCGTGGACGTCACCATCGTCAACGTCGCCCTGCCCTCGCTCGGGCACGGGCTCGGCGCCTCCGAGAGCGCCCTCCAGTGGACCGTCTCCGCGTACCTCCTGGGCTTCGCCGCGACCCTCGTCGTCGCCGGACGGCTCGGCGACCGGTACGGCCGCAAGGCGCTCTTCCTCGCCGGCACCGCCGGCTTCGGACTCGCCAGCCTCGTCTGCGGCATCGCCCAGAGCCCCGGCCAGCTGATCGCCGCCCGCGCCGTGCAGGGCGTCACCGCCGCCGTGCTCATGCCGCAGGTCCTCGGCTCCTTCCAGAGCCTCTTCCGGGGCAAGGACCGCGGCAAGGTCTTCGGGATGTACGGGGCGGTGGCCGGCTTCGCCTCCGCGATCGGACTGCTGCTCGGCGGGGTCCTCACCGACGCCGACCTCTTCGGGCTCGGCTGGCGCAGCGTCTTCCTGGTCAACGTGCCGATCGCCGCACTCACCCTCGCCGCCGCCGTCGTCCTCGTCCCCACCACCCGGGAGCGCGCCGCCGGCCGGCCCCCGGTGCTCGGCAGCCTCGTCCTCGCCGCCGGACTCGTCGCCGTCGTCCTGCCGCTCGTCCAGGGCCGCGGCTGGGGCTGGCCGCTCTGGGGCTGGGGCCTCCTCGCGGCCGGCGCCCTCGCGGTGGCCGCGGTCGCCGTACGGGGCTCGGTGCTGCCCCCGCGCGTCTTCACCGTCCCGGCCTTCTCGTACGGCCTGGCCGTCCAGCTCCTCTTCGCCTTCGGCATGCAGGGCTTCTTCCTGGTCCTCGCGATCTGGCTGCAGGGCGGCCAGGGCTACGCCCCGACCCAGGCGGGCGTCCTGATGGCCGCCTTCTCGGCGGGCGGCTTCCTCACGGCCCCGGCCGCCGAACCGCTCGCCGTCAAGCTCGGCCGGTACGTCCCGGTCGCGGGCGCGCTCCTGATGGCCGGGGGCTACGGCTGGGTCTGGTACGCCATGGACGCCGCCGCCCCGGTCCACACCGGCGCCTGGCCGCTGGTCCCCGGCCTCGCCGTCGCGGGCGCCGGCCTCGGCTTCCTGGTCGTCCCGCTCGTCGGCATCGTCCTCTCGGCCGCCCCGGCCGAACTCGCCGGCGGAGCCTCCGGAGTCTTCTCCACCGCCCAGCAGTTCGGCGGCGCCCTCGGCGCGGCCGCCATCGGCACCGCGTACTTCGCGGACCTCTCCCTCGCCGCCGCGATGCCCTGGGTCCTCGCGGCCTACGCGGGCGCCGCCCTGCTGAGCCTGCGGCTCCCGGCCGGAGGGAGGTGAGCCTCCGTCACCCGCGGCGCGCGCCGGGACCCGACCGGGTCCCGGCGCACGCCCACGCGTCCAGGGCGGGGTCCCGGCGCGCGCCCGCGTGTCCAGGGGGAGGGGCGGCGCGTCCACGTGTCCCCTGCGGGGTGCCGGCGCGCGTACACGGGATCCGCACGTTCGGGAGGACGCGGTTAACGTTCGGGGAATTGAAGGGAGTTGGGCTTCCCGGCCGAGGTCTACGCGCGTCATCATCCAGCCATGCGAATCCCCCCTCGAATCACCCTCGCCGGCGGTGTCGCCACCGCCCTCCTGTCCGCCCTCCTCCTTGGCGCCCCGGCCACCGCCGCGCCGGCCCCCGCGCCCGTCGCCGCCGCGTCCTCGCTCGCGACGACCGCGTCCGTCGGGGACATCTGCTACTCGGACCTGCCCAGCCAGGCCTACGACACCCTGCGGCTGATCGACGCGGGCGGCCCCTTCCCGTACAGCCAGGACGGCGTCGTCTTCCAGAACCGCGAAGGCGTCCTGCCGGCCCACACCTACGGCTACTACCACGAGTACACGGTGAAGACCCCGGGCGTCTCCACCCGTGGTGCCCGCCGCATCGTGACCGGCAGCACGGCGGACGAGGACTACTACACCTCCGACCACTACGCCACGTTCGACCTGATCGACCACGCCTGCTGAACCCCGGGCAGGACGTCAGGCGCGGCGCGGGGTCGTCCACTCCAGACGGGTCCTGACCCGCGGGTCGCGGACGTGCTCCAGGGCGGCGAGCGCCGTCTCGCGCGGCGCCCCGTCCGCCTCCCCGTCCGCGAGGATCGACGCCAGTGCGTCGACGGCGCGCGGATCCTGACGGATCGCGAGCCCCCGCGCCGCCTCCGCCGCGGTCTCCGGATCGGAGTCGCCGAGCCGCTCCGCGAGCCCCTCCCGTACGAGCGGGGTGTCGTCGGGCAGCTCGGCGAGCGCGAGGGTCGCCCAGTCCCGCACCCGGGGGTCGCCGTCCCGGCTCAGCGTGAGCAGCACCCCGAGCGCCTCGACGTGACCGGCCGGCACGATCCCGGCGAGGGCCGCCGCGACGGCCCGGCGCACCACCGCGTCGGGATGCCCGGCCGCCGCGAGCAGTTCGGGGACGGCGGCCGCGTCCGCGCACTCCCCGAGGGCGAGGACCGCCGAGAGCAGCGGCTCCCGCGCCGGGGGCGCCGCCTCCGCCGCGAGGCGCCGCAGGACCGGGACCGCGCCCGGACCGAAGCCCGGCAGCGCGCCGAGCACCCGCGCGCCCAGCGCCCGGCGCAGCGGATCGCGGTAGGCGCACCATCCGGCCGCCGCCACGAACGTCTCCTCGTCGGCCCGGCCCGCCAGTTCGGCCACCGCCGTCGTCCAGTCGTCCAGCTCGGGGTCGCCGCGGCGCAGCGCCCGCGCCGCGAGCTCCTCGTGCGGGGTGCGCAGCCCGAGCGCCGCCTCCAGGAGCGTGGCGATCGCCGCGTGACCGGTCCCCCGGTCGTCGCCGCGCCCGGGCGCCCCGTCCTCCCGCAGCAGCTCGACGACGACCGTGATGCCGCCGTCCTCCCGGATCCGCCGGACGGCCGCCTCGTACGTCTGCCCGCCCTCGTTCCCGGCGACGAGCCCGCGCCGCAGCTCGGCCGCGATGTCGACGCCGATCCACCGCCGGGCCTCCCGCAGGGCGGCCTCCCGGGCCCCCGCCCCGTGGTCGAGGAGCGCCCGCACGCAGCCGGTGGAGCCGCGCCGCGCGGCGGCGACGAGCGGGAGGACCCCGTCGGGGCCCGGCCGGTCGGGGTCGGCGCCGTGCTCCAGGAGGACCCGGGCGGTGTCGGCGTGGCCGAGGCGGAGGGCCCAGGCGAGCGCGGTGAAGCCGTACGCCTCCTCCTGGTCGGCCGCCGCGCCCGCCGCGAGCAGCGCCCGCACGACCTCGGTGTGCCCGCCGCAGGCCGCTCCGCACAGCGGCAGGTCCCCGTCGTCCTCGCCGCTGCCCCGGGCGGGGTCGGCCCCGGCGGCGAGCAGCACCCGCACGATGCCGGCCTCGTCGCCGACGGCCGCGCGGTACAGCGCGGTCTCCCCGTCCTCCCGGCCCTCGGGGTCCGCCCCGTCCCGCAGGAGCCGCACGGCCCCGTTCTCGTCCCCGTCCCGGATGGCGTCGAACAGCGTGCTCATGCACCGACCCTGACCCGCCGTCGGCACGTGGCGCAAATCGATTCGTCAGGAGGCGCACTCCAGGACCGAGCCGCACACCCCGCACCGGGCCCGCAGGACGGGCCCCGCCGGCACCCGCAGGCGCTGGAGGCAGACCGGGCAGGGGAAGGAGACGCCGGTCGCCGGGGCCCCGCCCTCGAAGGCGTAGGGGGCGTCCTCGGAGGCCCGGCCCCTGCGTCGTTGCACGGCGTACCGGCGGCGCTCGGCCCAGCCCGCCCCGGCGAGCGGCGGCACGGTCCGCTCCCGCGCGGCCTCCGTCCGGCCCCGTACCCACGCCTCGTACGCCACGGCGCTGGTGAACCAGGGCGAGGGGTCCTCGCCGAAGGCCTCGGCCCGCTTGGCGAGGACGTAGCCGAACTCCTCCGGGGTGAGGTAGCCGAGCTTCTGGCTCTCGACGCCGTCCTGCCGGTACGCGTCGAGCAGCAGCCAGCCGGCGCCCAGGTAGGAGGTGGTCACGTCGGTGAGGACCTCGTTCTCCGCCGTGCCGGGGAAGCCGAGGCCGAGCCGGTGCAGCAGGACGTGGGTGATCTCGTGGGCGAGGGCCGCGCCGATGTCCCTGCGGCGGGTGCGGAAGCGGTCGTTGAGCTCCACGAAGTACTCGGGTCCGGCCGTGAGCTCGACGGCCGCCGCGTACTCCATGGGGCGGAAGCTCACCACGATGCGCGCCTCGGGCAGTTGCAGGTGCCGGACGAGGGCGTGGGCCACCCGCTGGGCGCCGAGGTGGAGGTCCTCGTCGTCGTCGAGGGCGACGTCGTCGGCGGTCACGCTGGCCGGGTAGCGGTGCACGCCGTCGGGGGAGAGGCGGCGGTAGAGCGCGGTGAGCGAGGCCCGCACCGTGGCGCGGTGCGGAAAGCCGTGGATGACACGGTCGGCCCCATGACGGTTCGGCATGCCGGATCCCCCTTCGCGTCCACTGTACGGTCCCCCCATCGGATCTGGCCGAAAAGGCTTTCTTGTGGCGCCAGTTGGGCGCTGCTCATAATCCGGACATGCCTTGACGAGCGCATGTCATCGCGTTCATGTCATCCCTCCGTCGAGGCCGACCCCCCACGAGAGAAGGAAGACACGTGAAGCAGAACCGCATGATCCGTGCCCTCCAGAAGCTGGCGGCGGCCGGCGCCGTCGTCCTGGCGGCCGTCAGCCTCCAGCCCACCACCGCCTCCGCGGCCCCGGCCCCCGTCGTCGGCGGCACCCGCGCCGCACAGGGCGAGTTCCCCTGGATGGTCAGGCTCTCCATGGGCTGCGGCGGCTCCCTGATCACCCCTCAGGTCGTCCTCACCGCCGCCCACTGCGTGAGCGGCTCCGGCGCCAACACCAGCATCACCGCCACCGCCGGAGTCGTGGACCTCCAGTCGAGCAGCGCCGTCAAGGTCAGGTCGACCAAGGTCCTCCAGGCCCCCGGCTACAACGGCCAGGGCAAGGACTGGGCGCTGATCAAGCTCGCCACCCCGATCACCTCGCTGCCCAACCTGAAGATCGCCGAGACCACGGCGTACAACACCGGCACCTTCACCGTCGCCGGCTGGGGCGCCGCCCGCGAGGGCGGGTCGCAGCAGCGCTACCTCCTCAAGGCGAACGTCCCGTTCGTCTCCGACGCCACCTGCCAGGCCGCCTACGGCAGCGACCTCGTCCCGGCCGAGGAGATCTGCGCCGGCTACAGCCAGGGCGGGGTCGACACCTGCCAGGGCGACTCCGGCGGCCCCATGTTCCGCAAGGACAACGCCGGGGCCTGGGTCCAGGTCGGCATCGTGAGCTGGGGCGAGGGCTGCGCGCGGGCCGGCTACCCCGGCGTCTACACGGAGGTCTCGACCTTCGCCGCCGCCATCAAGTCCGCCGCGGCCACGCTGTAGCGGACCTGCGAACGGGTGCCCCCGGAGCGGCCTCGGCTCCGGGGGCACCCGCCTCACTCACACGGGGTCCAGCTCCACGGAGGACGGTGCCCCGCCCTCCAGTTCCAGGACCCACACCTCGTTCGCGCGCTCCCGCAGCACCGGGCCCGGCACGAACAGCGCGTCCTGCGGGCCGGCCGCCCAGTAGCGGCCCAGACAGAAGCCGTTCACCCACGCGAAGCCGCGGGTCGAGCCGGGCAGCCGCAGCCACGCGTCGCCCGCGCCCGCCACGTCGAGCGTACCCCGGTACAGACCGGGGTACGGGTCCTCCGGCACCGGGACGAACGGCACCTCGCCGACCGCCGCCGCCTCGAAGGCGTCGAGCCGCAGCCCCCGCGCCCGCACCCCGTGCAGATACTGCCGCTCGTGCCGTACGCCGCCGGTGATCCCCTTCGGCTCCGCGAGCCGCGGCCCGTAGTTGACCCGGCCGAGGGACTCCACCCACAGGTCCACGAGCGCGGGGCCCGCCACCGGCTCGGGAAGGACGGCGTCCTCCCCGTCGAGCACCCCCGCGGGCAGCCCGTCGACGTACACCACCGCCCGGTCGCGCAGCCCCGTCACCCCCAGCGGGTACGGCTGCCGGGGACCCGGCACCGCCACCCGGTAGCGGACCAGGCCCCGGTCCACGCCCAGCTCCTCGAAGGTCGGCGGCACCGGCGTCACCGTCTCCTCGCCGCCGAGGACCTCCAGGACCCCGTCCAGCGGCGCCCACCCGTCGAGCACCCCGGCGACCGGCGCGCCCAGCCGGGCCGGCGGCTCCGGCACCTCCGGCAGCGGCCCCTCCGCCCACTCCGCGAGCACCTCGCGGAAGGCCCGGTACTTCTCCGTCGGCCGCCCCGCCTCGTCGATCGGCGCGTCGTAGTCGTACGAGGTCACCGTCGCCCGCAGCGGCCCGTCGTGCAGCTCGCCGTCCCGGTTCGCGCCCGCCCAGCCCATGAAGTTCGTCCCGCCGTGCGCCATGTACACATTGACCGAGGCCCCGCACTCCAGGATCTCCCGCAGCGCCGCCGCCGCGTCCGCCGCGTCCCGCACCGCGTGCTCCCGGCCCCAGTGGTCGAACCAGCCGCACCAGAACTCCATGCACATCAGCGGCCCCGACGGCTGGTGCCGCCGCAGCGTCGCGAAGCCCTCCCGCGCCCCCGAGCCGAAGTTCGCCGTCGCCAGCACCCCCGGCACCGAACCGCCCGTCAGCATGTGGTCCTCGGGCCCGTCCGAGGTGAACAGCGGCACGCTCACCCCGCAGTCCCGCAGCAGCCCCGCGAGCCACTCCAGATAGCCCCGGTCGCTCCCGTAACTCCCGTACTCGTTCTCCACCTGCACCAGGACCACCGGCCCGCCCCGGTCGACCTGCCGCTCCACCACCTGCGGGAGCAGCCGCCGGAACCAGGCCCCCACCGGCGCCAGGAACTCCGGGTCCAGACTCCGCACCCGCCGCCCCAGCGGACCGGTCAGCCAGTGCGGAAGCCCGCCGTTCTCCCACTCGGCGCAGATGTACGGACCCGGGCGCACGATCGCCCGCATCCCGGCCCGCCCCACCGCGTCCAAGAACCGCCCGAGCGCGTCCGCGTCCGCGTACCGGCCGGGCTCCGGCTCGTGCAGGTTCCACGGGACGTACGTCTCGACACAGTCGAGGCCCATCGCGCGCAGCATCCCGAGCCGGTGCTCCCAGTGCCCCTCGTGCACCCGGAAGTAGTGCAGCGCCCCCGAAAGCAGCCGCACCGGCCGCCCGTCGAGCAGGAAGTCCTCGTCACCCACAGCGAACGTGCTCATGGCCTCACCCTCGCCCCCTGGCGGCGGCACGGTCCATGGACAAAGATCGTCGCAGTTTGGACGTTACGGAGGGGCCGACGGATGTACCACACCTGGATGCGCTACTTCACGCCCGGACCCGTCCACCACCGCCTCGGCCTCGTCTGCCTCGGCGTCGGACTCCAGCACGGCGCCCTGCCCACCGTCGGCCCGCGCACCCTCGACCACCACGTCGCCGTCGTCGTCTCCGCCGGCAGCGGCTGGTACCGGGGCCCCGACGGACGCCGCACCACCGTCACCGCCCCCGCCCTCCTCTGGCTCACCCCCGGCACCCCCCACCACTACGCCGCCGACCCCGGCACCGGCTGGGACGAGGCCTTCGTCGACTTCACCGGACCCGCCACCGCCACCTACACCGAACTCGGCTACATCGAGCCCGACCGGCCCGTCGTCCCCCTCTCCGACGCCGCGCCCGCCCGCGCCGCCATCGGCCGGATCGCCCGCGCCGCCCGCCCCGGCAACCCCCTCCTGGAGGTCGAGACCGGCGCCGCCGTCCACGAGCTGCTCGTCGCGCTGCGCCGGGCCCGCGCCGACACCAACGCCGACGGCGACCCCGTCCTCGCCGCCCTCGCCCGCGACGCCTTCCAGCCGCTCTCCGTCGCCGAGCACGCCGCCCGGCACGGCATGACCCCCGCCGAACTGCGCACCGCCGTCCGCCGCGCCGCCGGATGCAGCCCCAAGGACTACCTGCTCACCGTCCGCCTCGGCCGCGCCAAGGAACTCCTCGCCGCCACCGAGCTGCCCGTCGCCGCCGTCGCCCGCCGCGTCGGCTACGACGACCCCGCCTACTTCTCCCGGCTCTTCACCCGCCGCGTCGGCACCGCGCCCATCCGGTTCCGCGAGCAGCAGGGGCGGTCCGTGCACGGCGGCTGGAGCAACAGCGTTCCGGATCCCGAACACCCGCCCACGATCCTCCCGAGATCCGTCTAAGCTCGCAGATCATGAGCGACACCAGCGACACCAGTGCCATCGACCCGTCCGTCATCGCCGAGCTGACCCGGCTGCGCGAAAGCATCGACAACATCGACGCCGCGGTCGTGCACATGCTCGCCGAGCGCTTCAAGTGCACCCAGCAGGTCGGCGTCCTCAAGGCCGAGCACCAGCTCCCGCCCGCCGACCCCGCCCGCGAGGCCCGCCAGATCGCCCGGCTGCGCGAACTCGCCGAGAGCGCGAAACTGGACCCGGCCTTCGCGGAGAAGCTCCTCAACTTCATCATCGCCGAGGTCATCCGGCACCACGAGACGATTGCGGACGGAGCACGCTGATGGGCCGCGTCACGGTCTTCACCCTCGGAGGCACCATCTCCGCCCGAGGCGGTGACGCCGCCCGCATGACCGGCCAGGAGGTCCTCGCAGGCCTCGGCGCCCCCGAGGACGTCGTCCTGCGGGACTTCCGCCGCGTCCCCAGCTCCACCCTCTCCTTCGAGGACCTCGCCGCCCTCGCCGACGAGGTGCGGAAGGCCGTCGCCGACGGATCCGGCGTGGTCGTCGTCCAGGGCACCGACACCCTGGAGGAGACCGCCTTCCTCCTCGACCTGCTCTGCACCACCGAGCAGCCGATCGCCGTCACCGGCGCCATGCGCCGCCCCGACCTGCCCGGCGCCGACGGCCCCGCCAACCTCGCCGCCGCGCTCGCCGTCGCCGCCGACCCCGCCTGCCGGAACCTCGGCGTCCTCGTCGTCCTCGCCGACGAGATCCACGCCGCCCGCCTCGCCCGCAAGACCCACACCACCTCCATCGCCACCTTCGCCTCACCCGGCGCCGGACCCATCGGCACCGTCGTCGAGGGTCGGCCCCGGATCCTGCTCCGCCCCGCCGTCCCCGCCGCGCTCTGCCCGCTCAAGCTCGACCCCTCCGTACGCGTCGCCCTCGTGACCCTCTCCCTCGGCGACCGCGGCGAGCTCCTCGACGCCGTCGACGACCGCTTCCAGGGCCTCGTCGTCGCCGCCTTCGGCGGCGGCCACGCCCCCGCCCCGCTCGTCGAACCCCTCGCCGAACTGGCCCGGCGCATCCCGGTCGTCCTCGCCTCCCGCACCGGCGGCGGCGCGACCCTCACCGACACCTACCGCAGCCCCGGCTCCGAGCACGACCTGCTCCACCACGGACTGATCCCGGCCGGCCCGCTCGACCCCGCCAAGGCCCGGATCCTGCTCCACGCCCTGATCTCCAGCGGCGCCGCGGGCCCCAGCGGCTACGACCGGCCCCGCATCACCGCCGCCTTCGCCCACCTGAACGGCTCCGGCCTGGCCTGAGGTCCCCACACCCCCTGCCCGGGAACGGAGCGATCGGGCAGCATAGGGCCCATGTCCGTACTGACGCGCGACGAAGCGCAGACCCGTGCCCAGCTCCTCGACGTCCACCACTACCGCGTGGACCTCGACCTCACCACCGGCGACGAGACCTTCCACTCACGGAGCCTCATCCGCTTCACGGCCCGCGCCGCGGGGGACACCTTCGTCGAGCTCAAGCCCGAGACCCTCCACTCCGCCCAGCTCGACGGCGAGCCCCTCGACGTCACCACCCTCGACGGCAACCGGCTCCCGCTCGGCCTCACCGAGGGCGAGCACACCCTGCGCATCAGCACCACCATGCGGTACTCCCGCACCGGCGAGGGCATGCACCGCTTCACGGACCCCACCGACGGCGAGTCGTACGTCTACACCCAGCTGTTCATGGAGGACGTCCAGCGCGTCTTCGCCGCCTTCGACCAGCCCGACCTCAAGGCCGTCTTCGAACTGGGCGTCAAGGCCCCCGAAGGCTGGACCGTCCTCTCCAACGGCATCACCGAGCAGCAGCCCGACGGCCGCTGGCAGGCCGCCCCCACCCCGCTGCTCTCCACCTACTTCGTCTGCGTCGCCGCCGGCCCCTGGCACACCGTCCGCACCGAGCACGCCGGCCTGCCCTTCGGCATCCACTGCCGCCGCTCCCTCGCCGCCCACCTCGACGCCGACGCCGACGAGATCCTCGCCGTCACCAAGGCCTGCTACGACCGCTACCACGAGAAGTTCGACGAGCCCTACCCGTTCGACTCGTACGACCAGGCCTTCGTCCCCGAGTTCAACGCCGGCGCCATGGAGAACCCCGGACTCGTCACCTTCCGCGACGAGTTCGTCTTCCGCTCCGCCGTCACCGTCACCGAGCGCCAGACCCGCGCCATGGTCATCGCCCACGAGATGGCCCACATGTGGTTCGGCGACCTCGTGACCCTCCGCTGGTGGGACGACATCTGGCTGAACGAGTCCTTCGCCGAGTACATGGGCTTCCAGACCGTCGACGAGGCCTGCTCCGACCTCTTCCCCGACACCTGGATCGACTTCGGCGTCACCCGCAAGGCCTGGGGATACGAGGCGGACCAGCGCCCCTCCACCCACCCCGTCGCCCCCGACCCGGAAGCCGTCCCCGACACCGCCTCCGCGCTCCTCAACTTCGACGGCATCTCCTACGCCAAGGGCGCCTCCGCGCTGCGCCAGCTCGTCGCCTGGCTCGGCGAGAAGGACTTCCTCGCCGGCATCAACATCCACTTCAAGCGCCACAAGTTCGGCAACGCCACCCTCGCCGACTTCATCGACAACCTCGCCGCCGCCACCGACCGCGACGTCCACGCCTGGGCCGAGCAGTGGCTGCGCACCACCGGCGTCGACACCCTCACCCCCCGCCTCGAAGGCGAGGGGACCCACTGGCGCCTCCACGTCGACCGCGACGGCAGCCGCCCGCACCGGATCCGGGCCGGGATCTACGACCGGCAGCCCGACGGCGAGCTCGCCCTGCGCGAGCGCCGCGAGCTCGACGTCCCGCAGGAGGTGCCCGCCGAACTGAGCGGCCCGCGCCCCGCCCTCGTCGTCCTCAACGACGGCGACCTCACCTACACCAAGCTCCGCTTCGACGAGGTCTCCGAGGAGAGCGCCCTGCGCGGCCTCTCCCGCATCCCCGACCCGCTCACCCGGGCCGTGATCTGGAACGCGCTGCGCGACATGGTCCGCGACGGCGACCTCGCCCCCGCCGACTACCTGGAGGTCGCCCTCGCGCACCTCCCCGAGGAGAACGAACTCGCCCTCGTCCAGGGCATCCTCGGCTTCGCCCGCACCCAGATCGCCGACCGGTACGTCACCGAGGAAGAGCGCCCCGCCGCCCTCGCCACCATCAGCGAGATCGCCCGCGCCCTGCTGCGCCGCACCGAGGACGGCGAGGCGCCCGGACTGCGCCTCACCGCCGTCCGCGCCTGCATCGACAGCGCCACCACCCCCGACAAGATCGCCTCCTGGCTCGACGAGGGCACCGTCCACGGCGGCCCGGAGCTCGACCCGGAGCTGCGCTGGCGGATCCTCGCCCGCCTCGCCGTCCTCGGCGCCACCGACGAGACGGTCATCGCCGCCGAACTGGAGCGGGACCCGAGCGCCACGGGCCAGGAGGGCGCGGCCCGCTGCCGGGCCGCGCTCCCGACGCCCGAGGCGAAGGCCGCGGCCTGGTCGTCCCTCTTCGACTCCGACGACCTCTCCAACTACCTCTTCACCGCCACCGCCCAGGGCTTCTGGCAGCCCGAACAGGCCGAGCTCGTACGGGAGTACGTGCCGCGCTTCTACGAGGCGGCCGTCGCGCTCGGCGACCGCCGGGGCCCCGCGATGGCCGAGGCCGCCGGGCGCTACGCCTTCCCGTCGTACGCGATCGACGAGGAGTCCCTGTCCCTGGGCGAGTCCCACCTGGCGGAGGACACCATGATCCCGGCCCTCCACCGCAAGCTGGTCGACCAGCTCGACGACCTCCGCAGGACCCTCCGGGTCCGCGGCTAGGGCGCGTCCGGCGGGTCAGACCGGGCCGGACGTCCAGTCCCAGCCGGTCAGCGCCGCGTGCATCAGGCGCGCGGCGCCCGTCGGGCGGCTGTCGGCGTACCGGAGCAGGGTGAGGGTGCGCCGGCAGTCGGGATCGTCGACCGAGATCCAGGCGACGGGGGCGCGGGTCGCACTGCGCCGGGCCATGGCCGGGATGAGACCGATGCCGAGACCCGCGGCGACCAGGATCGCCGTGGCGCTGGGCTCGTCGCCCTCGCAGACGATCCTCGGCGGCGCCAGGCCGTTCGCCGTGAAGAGCCGGTCGAGGAGCCTGCGCTGCCAGTGTCCCGCGCGGGTGGAGACGAAGGGCTCGCCGGCGAGCTCGCCGACGGTCACCGACGTGCGGCCCGCCAGCGGGTGGTCGAGCGGCGTGACCACCCACACCGCCTCGTCGAGCAGCCGGACCGCCTCCAGGCCCTCGGGCGCGAACGGCTGCGAGGCCACACAGAGGTCCACCTCCTGGGCGCGCAGGGCGCGGCCCATCTCCTCGGCGGCCATCTGGTGGAGCTCGACCTCCACGGAGGGGCGGGTCCGCTTGAACGCCCCGAGCGGCCCGGTCAGGGTGAGGAAGGTCTCCGAGGCCAGCCGTACGGTGCCGGACTCCCCGCCCGAGATCGCGGTGACGGCCCGGCGCCCCGCGTCGAGCTCCCCGAGGGAGCGCTCCACGTGCCGCAGGAAGACCCTCCCCGCGCCGTTCAGCCGGAGCCGTCCGACCCGGTCGAACAGCGGCGTGCCCAGCTCGCTCTCCAGCCTGGCGACGGTGCGGCTCAACGAGGGCTGGGCCACGCGGAGTTCCTCGGCCGCGCGGCTGAGGTGCTCAAGGCGGGCGACGACGACGAACTGCCTCAGCGCGTGGAGATCCATCATGCCCCCTGGGACATCACCCGATAGCAATATTGATCTTGGACAGGTTATCGCCCGGGTCATAGCGTCGTGGGCGTTCCCGTACCGACGACAAGGGGGAGGCACATCATGTCGAGGGGCGTGTGGCGGGCCGCCGTCACGGCACACGTGGTGGCGGTCTGCGGCCAGCCGGTGTTCGCCGGGGTCTATCTGAGCGGCGACTTCGACGGTCTCGGCATGCACGGGGTGGGCGCCGACGTCGTCACCTCGCTCTGCCTCGTCCAGCTCGTCGTCGCGATCGTGGTCTGGGTGCGGCTGCGCACCTCCTGGCCGTTCTACGTCACGCTCGCGCTCGCGGTCGCCGAGACGGCGCAGTACTTCGCCGGGACGGCCGGGGCGCTGTGGTTGCACATCCCGCTGGGCGTGTTCACCGTCGCCGCCGTCGTCGTGCTGTTCACCGCGGTCTGGCTGCGGCCGCTCCAGCGACGGGAGACCGTCGATGCCTGACCTCACGAGGCGCAGGGTCCTGGCCGTCGGCGGGGCGCTCGGGGTGCTGGCGGCCGGCGGGCTCGGCGTCGCGGCCGGGCTGTCCCGCCGCCCCGCCGTCACCGGAGCCGAGCTCCGCAGCGCCGTACCCCTGCCCCCGCCGTTCCGGGTGCCGCTGCCGCTTCCGAAGGTCCTCGCGCCGGTCAGCACCTCGGGCGGCGTGGACCGTTACGAGATCACCCAGCGCGAGGCGACGGCGGAGATCCTGCCGGGCGTGCGGACCCGCCTGTGGACGTACGGCGGGACCTTCCCCGGCCCCACGATCGAGTCGCGGCGCGGCCGCCCGGTCACCGTCTCCCACCGCAACGAGCTGCCCGTGCCGACCGTCGTGCACCTGCACGGCGGACGCACCCCGGCAGCCTCGGACGGCTACCCGACGGACCTGGTGCTGCCCGAGGGCTGGAGCGGCCACGGCGGCGGTCATGGTGGGGGCCATGCGGGCGGGGGCATGCACGACCCCCGGGCCGTGACGACCGCACTGACCCGGGACTACACCTTCCCGCTGGACCAGCGGCCGACGCTGCTCTGGTACCACGACCACCGGATGGACTTCACCGCCCCGGCGATCTGGCGGGGCCTCGCCGGACTGCACCTCGTCCGCGACGACGCCGAGGAGGCGCTCGGCCTGCCCTCCGGACCGCGCGAACTGCCCCTCATGGTCACGGACCGCGCGTTCGCCGCCGACGGCAGCCTCGACTACCCCTCCCTCGACCCCACCCTGCGGGACCGCCCGGGCGTCCGCGAGCCCTACCTCGCCGGCGTCCTCGGCGACGTCGTCCTCGTCAACGGAGCACCCTGGCCCGTCCACGAGGTCGACGCGGCCCGCTACCGGCTGCGCCTCCTGAACGCCTCCAACGCCCGGCACTACGACCTCGCGTTGGTCGACGGCGACGGCCGGTCCCTCCCGCTCGTCCAGATCGGCGCCGACCAGGGCCTCCTCGCGACCCCGGTCACCCACGGCTCCCTGCCCATGGCACCGGCCGAACGGTACGACGTGGTCGTCGACTTCGCCCACGAGCCGGTCGGCGGCCTCGTCCGGCTCGTCAACCGCCTGGGCTCCGGCCGCACCCGCGAGGTGATGGCCTTCCGGGTCGCCCGCAAGGCCGCCGACGACAGCCGCGTGCCCCGGGTCCTGTCGACCGACCTGCCGAACTGGCGCAGGTCGGACGCCGTCCGGGTCCGCGACTTCTCCTTCCGCGCGGGGCGCATGGGCGACGACGACGGTCACGGCTGGCTGATCGGCGGCCTGCCCTTCGACCCGGCCCGCTCCGACGTCACCGTCCGCCTCGGGGACGTCGAGATCTGGCGCCTCGTCGCGGACGTCCACCACCCCGTCCACCTGCATCTGACGGGCTTCCGCGTCCTCTCCCGAGGCGGCAAGGCACCCCTGCCGCAGGACGCGGGCCTCAAGGACACCGTCTCCCTGCGCCCGGGCGAGTCGGCGGAGATCATCACCCGCTTCGACGGCTACCGCGGCCGGTACCTCTTCCACTGCCACAACGCGGAACACGAGGACATGGGCATGATGGCCAACCTGGAAGTGACCTGACGCCCCGTGGCGGGCCCGCGCCCCGCGCGGGGCGCGGGCGCCGCCCACGCGGGCGCGGGCGCGGGCACACCGGAGGCGCGCCGTCCCCCGTTCGGGTCACACCTGCGGACTCTCCGGACAAACCCCGGCAAGCCCCGCCACCCTGTCGTCCATGCGTGCCGCACCCCCGCCCCTCGCCGCCGACACCACCGCCCTGAGCCGTCTCCTGGGCACGGTCCTCGACGCCCTCCGGGAAGGAGCGCAGGCCAGGGGCGGCCCGCTCCCGGCGGGCGGCCCGGAGGCCGTGGCCCGGCGGGTGCGCGAGGCGCTCGGGGAGCCGCTCCCAGAGACGGGGCGGGGCCCCCAGGAGGCGCTCCGCACCCTCGTCCGGGTCCTCGCGGAGGGCGCCGCCGACCCCGCCGACCCCCTCTGCGCCGCCCATCTCCACACCCCGCCCCTCGCCCTCGCCGCCGCCGCCGACCTGGCCGCCTCCGCGCTGAACCCGTCGATGGACTCCTGGGACCAGGCGCCCGCGGCCTCCGCCCTGGAGGCCGAGGTCACGGCGGCGCTGGCCGCCGAGGTCTTCCCGGGCACGGCACAGCCCGACGCGCTCGTCACCACCGGCGGCACCGAGTCCAACCAGCTCGCCCTGCTCCTCGCCCGGGAGCGGCACGGAAACGGGCTCAGGACCGTCGTCGGGGCCAACGCCCACCACTCCTTCCACCGCGCCGCCTGGCTCCTCGGCCTGCCCGAGCCGGTCACCGTGCCCACCCCGAGCGGCACGATGGACCCGGAAGCCCTCCACGAAGCCCTGGCCCGCACGGACGAGGGGCCCGTCCTCGTCGCCGCCACCGCCGGCACCACCGACGAGGGCCTGATCGATCCGCTGCCCGCCCTCGCCGACGTCTGCGCGGCCCACGGTGCCCGCGTCGAGCTCCACGTCGACGCCGCGTACGGCGGCCCCGTCCTCTTCAGCCGTACCCACCGCCGGCTCCTCGACGGCCTCGACCGGGCCCGTACCGTCACCGTCGACCTGCACAAACTCGGCTGGCAGCCGGCCGCGGCGGGACTCCTCGCCGTACGCGACGCCGCCGACCTCGCGGTCCTCGGTCACACCGCCGACTACCTCAACGCCGACGACGACACCGAGGCCGGCCTCCCCGATCTGCTCGGCCGCTCCCTGCGCACCACCCGCCGCCCCGACGTCCTCAAGACCGCCGTCACCCTCCGCGCGCTGGGCCGCACCGGCCTCGGCGCGCTCGTCGACAGGTGCATGGACCTCGCCCAGGACCTCGCCGACCGGGTGGAGAAGGCCCCCGGCCTCGACCTCAAGGAACGGCCCACGCTCACCACCGTCCTCTTCCGGCCGGCCGGCGCCGGCGACGAGGCCGTCGCGGCGATCCGCCGCACCCTCCTGGCCGAGGGCCGCGCCGTCCTCGGCCGCGCCGGGGCGGACGGCCGCCTCTGGCTCAAGGCCACCCTGCTCAACCCCCAGGCGACCCCCGGCGACCTGGACCGGATCCTCACCCTCGTGGAAGGCAGCACGCACCGATGACCGGCGACACCCCCCAGCAGGACCTCGATCAGCCCCACGACCTGGTGGGCGTCGGCATCGGCCCCTTCAACCTCTCGCTCGCCGCCCTCGCGCACGGCGTCCCCGGCGGTCTCGCCGCCACCTTCTACGAGCAGCGGCCGGCCTTCCACTGGCACCCCGGGCTGCTCCTCGACGGCGCCACCCTCCAGGTCCCCTTCCTGGCCGACCTGGTGACCCTCGCGGACCCCGCCAGCCCCTGGACCTTCCTCAACTACCTGAAGAGCCGCGAGCGCCTCTTCCCCTTCTACTTCGCCGAGAAGTTCCACATCCAGCGCGCCGAGTACGACGCCTACTGCCGCTGGGTCAGCGAGCGGCTCCCCGGACTCCGCTTCGGCCACCAGGTCGACTCCGTCCGCTGGAACCCCGAGCGGCGCCTGTTCGAGGTCGACTTCACCCAGGTCGACCCGGAGGGCGAGGCCGAGGCCCTGGGCCGCGCCTACACGCGGAACGTCGTCCTGGGCGTCGGCACCGAGCCGTACGTCCCCGAGCCGCTCCGGCCGCTGGCCGACGCCCCCGGCGTCCCGGTGATCCACTCCGCCGACTACCTGACCCACCGCGAGTCGCTGCTGCGCGCCGGTCACGTCACCGTCATCGGCTCCGGCCAGTCCGGCGCCGAGGTCTTCCTCGACCTGCTCCGCGCCCGCCCCGCCGGGGCCGAGCGGATCCACTGGCTGGCCCGGACCGAGGCCTTCGCCCCCATGGAGTACTCCAAGCTCGGCCTGGAGCACTTCACCCCCGACTACACCCGCTACTTCCACGCCCTGCCCGAGCCGGTGCGCGGCGAACTCGTGCCCCGCCAGTGGCAGTTGCACAAGGGCATCGACGCGGACACCATCGCCGCCATCCACGACGAGCTCTACCGCCGCACCCTGCACGGCGGCTGGCCCGACGCCGTCCTCACCCCCGGCGTCCGGGTCCGCACGGCGGGGCGGGTCGCCACCACACAGGTCGAACTGCACCTCGAACACGTCCAGCAGTCCACCCGCTCCCGGCTCACCACCGACGCCGTCGTCCTCGCGACCGGCTACCGGGAGCGCCCGGTGGACCGGATGCTCGCCGGGCTCGACCCGTACCTGCGCCACGACTCCGCCGGGCGCCCCCGGGTCGACGAGCGGTACCGCCTGGTCCTCGACCCCTCCGTCACGGGCTCCGTGTACGTCCAGAACGCCGAGCGCCACACCCATGGCGTCGGCGCCCCCGACCTGGGCCTGGCGGCCTGGCGCAGCGCGACCATCCTCAACTCGGTCACCGGCAAGGAGCCGTACCCGCTGCCGCGCCGCACCGCCTTCACCAGCTTCGGCCTGGACGCGCGAGAGGCGCCGAGCATCCCGGCCCAGAGCCAGAAGCTGACGCCCCTCGTGCAGCAGTAGGAACTAGAAGACCGGCACGCCGTCCCGGGTCAGCTTCCAGTCCACGGACGCGAAGAGACCCGGGTCGACCGTGCCCTTCGCCCTCACCCACTGGATGATGGTGTTGCGGATCTCGTCCGAGTTCGCCCACAGCTGCTCGGCCTTGGCGACGTGCGGGAAGGCGCCGCCGCCGCTGGCGCGGTAGTTGTTGACCGCGAGCACGAACTTCGCCGCCGGGTCGAGCGGCCTGCCCTGGAAGGACAGGTTCGCGATCCGCTGCCCGACCGGCTTCGCGATGTCGATGTCGTACGTCAGACCCGACACGGCGTCGTAGTTGTAGTCGGGGGTGCTGTCCGCGTTGGTGAGCTTCGCGGTGTCGACGGGCGCGCCCGCCGGGGTCTGGACGTAGTACTTCGCCGAGTACTCCAGGTAGTCCTTCAGCTGGGCGCCCGTCAGCAGACGCGCCTCCAGGGTGTTCTCGAAGGGGTAGAGACCGGCGGCGTCCTTGATACTGATCTCGCCGGCGGGGATCCGGGCCGTGCGCGAGAAGCAGGAGGCCTGCGAGAGCACGGGCAGACCGGCGTACGCGCCGCCCGCGAGGGCCGCCTTCACCGTCTCGGCCTGGACGACGTTGATCAGGTCGATGATCGGCTCGTCCTTCCAGGGCGCGTCGGCCGTCGTCATGGCCGCCGTGGAGGTGCCGATGACCTGGTTGACGTACGCGACGACCTTCTTGTGCTCGTCGGCGAGCAGGCCGGTGATCTCCGGGTCCTCGGCGACCGTGTTGGAGTTGAGGACCTGCGCGCCGACCTTCTCGACCACCCAGCGGCCCTTCTCCCACACCAGGTCGAAGTCGAAGAGGGTGAGGCGCTGGCCCCACTTCAGGGGCTCGGACAGGACGACGTCCTTGCCGGTCTCCTTGTTCGTGACCTTGTACTCGGGGATCTCGGTGTGGGCGTGGCCCACGAGGATCGCGTCGATGCCGGGGACCTGCTCGGCGACGAGCGCGGCGGCGTTCTCGATGTACGGGAGCTGGTCACCGTACGAGGAGGTGCCGGAGGAACCGGAGTGGGCGGAGACGACCACGACGTCGGCGCCCATGGAGCGCAGCTTCGGCACCCACTTCGCGGCCTGCTCCTCGAGGCCGGGGAAGACCATCTTGCCGGTGACGTTCGCCTTGTCCCAGATGGCGATGCCCGGGTTGGTCAGGCCGAGCACCGCGACCTTGACGTCCTTGCCGTGCGGGGTGCGCAGGCAGTGCATGCTGTACGGGGCGAAGGCCGGGCGCAGGGACTTGGCGTCGAGCGCGTTGGCGCCGAGCAGCGGGAAGTCGCACTGCTCCTCGAACTTCCGCAGCACCGGGATGCCGTAGTTGAACTCGTGGTTGCCGAGCGCGGCGGCGTCGTAGCCGATGGCGTTCATGGCCTGGGCCATCGGGTGGACCGGGCCGCCGGTCTGGGTGATGGGGTCGACCTTGGCGTAGTAGTAGGACAGCTGGGTGCCCTGGATGGTGTCGCCGGCGTCGATGAGCAGGGTGTTGCGGCGGCCCTTCGCGGCGCGGACCTGCTCGACCAGGGTGGAGATCTTGGCGAGGCCGACGTCGTTGTGCGCCTTGTCGTCGAACTCCTTGTCCGTGAAGTAGTCCCAGTTGAAGACGTTGCCGTGCAGGTCGGTGGTGCCCATCACGGTGAAGGAGTACCGCTTCTGCGGACGCGGGCGGCCGGGGCCGGCGGCCTCGGCGGGCACGGCGACGGCTCCGGCGACGGCCACTCCGGCCCCGGCGGCGGCCGAGCGCTCCAGGAACGTCCTGCGGTTCAGCGGCATGTGTTCTCCCCATTGATTCGGCGCCTGCCATGGCGCACAACGCGCGTAGATTCTGGCTCAGACCGAACTGTCGCAACAGACCTTTCGGGTTACGGAGTGGGAAAGTGTTCGGTATGACACACCCGCACCCCACCCCCGAGGCACCCCAGGTGACGGTCCGTGGCGAGGGCCGCCTGGAGGTGGAGCCGGAGCTGGCGCGGATCGGCGTGACGGTACGCGCCGGGGGCACCGACCGGGCCTCGGTGCTCGCCGCCCTGACGGGCCGCAACGCCGAGGCGATCGCCCTCCTCAAGTCCTACGGCGAGGCCGTCGCCGCGCTGGAGACGGGCGCCCTGTCCGTCACCCCCGAGCCGGCCCGGCACGGCCGCGGCGAGCGGGTGCGCGGCTACCAGGGCTGGGTGCACCTGTCGGCCGAGCTGACCGATTTCACCGCCCTCGGCGAGCTCGTCACGCACCTCGCCGATCTGGAGTGGACCCGGGTGGACGGCCCCTGGTGGTCGCTGCGTCCGGACTCCCCGGCGCACGCGGAGGCGCGCCGACGGGCCGTACGGGAGGCGGTGCGCCGGGCGCGCGAGTACGCAGAGGCGCTCGGCACCTCCCTGGTGGCGCTCCTCGAACTCTCGGACACCGGACTCGGCCCGGGCATGCCGGCTCCGGCCGGCGGGATGCGCATGGCCTTCGCCGCCGAGGCGGTGGAGGCGCCCGCTCCGCTGGAGCTCGAACCCCAGCGGCAGACGGTCACCGCGGAGGTCGCGGCACGGTTCACGATGGAGCCGCCCGCACTCTGAGACGAACGGCTTTTCGGCTCGTAACCCGCTCATCGGAGCAACCCGCCGCACAGATTCAAGACTTGTCAACAACCTTTCACGGAAAGGTTGTTGAGTAGTCATGCCGGGCGCCTTCGCTACCCGCTGGTAAGCCCTAGGCTCGCCTCATGCGCCGAGCGAAAATCGTTTGTACCCTTGGGCCCGCCACCGAAACATACGACCAGATCAAGGCGTTGATCGAAGCCGGAATGGACGTGGCCCGCCTCAACCTCAGCCACGGCAGCTACGCCGAGCACGAGGAGCGCTACCAGCGCGTCCGCAAAGCCTCCGACGAGACCGGCCGCAGCGTCGGCGTCCTCGCCGACCTTCAAGGCCCGAAGATCCGTCTCGGCCGCTTCCGCGAGGGGCCCGTACTCCTTGAACGCGGCGACGAGTTCACCATCACCGTCGAGCCGGTGGAGGGAGACCGCCACCGCTGCGGCACGACCTACTCCGGCCTCGCCGAGGACGTGACCGCGGGCGAGCGCATCCTCGTCGACGACGGCCGCGTCACCCTGGAGGTCACCTCCGTCGACGGCCCCCGCGTGCACACCCTCGTGATCGAGGGCGGCATGGTCTCCGACCACAAGGGCCTCAACCTGCCCGGCGTCGCCGTCTCCGTCCCCGCCCTCTCCGAGAAGGACATCGACGACCTCCGCTGGGCCCTGCGCACCGGCGCCGACGTCATCGCCCTCTCCTTCGTGCGCAGCGCCCGGGACATCGAGGACGTGCACCGGATCATGGACGAGGAGGGCCGTCGGCTCCCCGTCATCGCCAAGATCGAGAAGCCGCAGGCCGTCGAGAACATCGAGGAGATCGTCGCCGCCTTCGACGGCATCATGGTCGCCCGCGGCGACCTGGGCGTCGAGATGCCGCTCGAACAGGTGCCGATCGTCCAGAAGCGCGCGGTGAAGCTGGCCAAGCGCAACGCCAAGCCGGTCATCGTCGCCACCCAGATGCTCGACTCGATGATCGACAACTCCCGCCCCACGCGCGCCGAGGCGAGCGACGTGGCGAACGCGGTCATCGACGGCACCGACGCCGTGATGCTCTCCGGCGAGACCAGCGTCGGCCGCCACCCGATCGAGACGGTCCGCACCATGAGCCGGATCGTCGAGGCCGCGGAGGAGGACGTCCTCGCCAAGGGCCTGCCCCCGCTGACCGAGCGGAACAAGCCCCGCACCCAGGGCGGCGCCGTGGCCCGCGCGGCCGCCGAGATGGGCGACTTCCTGGGCGCCAAGTTCCTCGTGGCCTTCACCCAGTCCGGCGACACGGTCAAGCGGCTCTCCCGCTACCGCTCGCCGATCCCGCTGCTCGCCTTCACCCCGGACCCGGCGACCCGCTCCCAGCTCAACCTCACCTGGGGCGTCGAGACCTTCCTCGGACCGTCCGTGGACTCCACGGACGCGATGGTGGCCCAGGTCGACGAGGAGCTCCTCCGCATCGGCCGCTGCCGGAAGGGGGACATCGTGGTCATCACGGCCGGCTCCCCGCCGGGCGTCGCGGGCTCCACGAACCTGGTCCGGGTGCATCACATCGGTGAGCCGCTGACGTAGCCCCAGTGTTTGGGCCCCACGTGCAGGTCCATGAGCGCGACGGACGCCTTGCGGGCGATGGAGATGTTCTGCGCGGTGCGGGACTGGTTCGCGGCCTTCCAGTCGACGCCCACGCGGTCGAGGGCATCAGTGAAGAGCCCGATGATGTCGGCGGACGAGTCGGTGAAGAAGTAGCGGGGGTACTCGTACCGCTTCCGCTCGCCGCCGATGAGCCGGGTCGTCCAGTTCGTGATCCGGCTCCCGTCGGAGTGGATGAGTCCCCGAATGAAGTCCCACGGATGTGTGTCGACGATCTTCTGTTGCCACGCTTCGAGGGCGATGCGACGCTCGTGTCTCTTGCCGGGCCCGTGCTGCGGGAAGAGACACCGCAGGTGCATCGAGGAGATCTTGACCTCCATGCACCCCTGCCTCTGGACCTTCGACGCGTGATTGCCAGGAAGGACGGATTGCATAGCCCGCACACACGCGGCGATGAGTCCCGGCCAGGTGTCGGTACAGGAGATGGAAAGACTCGGAACCCGCATGGCACGGCTCTGAGCGACGTGGCCGTCACCGAGATGGAGCCCGAGCAGGTACGCGTACGCGACTTCGTCGAGCTCGCGCCCGTCGCACCGGGGACACGAGGGGCTGCGCCTGCCTGGGCACTCGCCACGTTTCGCGCGGTCCACGTGCTTCCAGTAGCTGATCGTGCCGCTCGGAACGTCGAGTCGGCGAGCTACGTCCGCGTTCTTGGCGCCGCCGCGCAGCAGCACGAGCGCCCGCTGTCGTACCTCTGTGCCGTGAAAGTACATGCGATCACTCTGGGAGATGAGCCATTGCTGCGCGCAGCAAAAGCGGACATTCACGCGAAGGTGAATGTCCGCTTCAGGGTGGGTGCCGGGTGCGGGACTCGAACCCGCAAGCCCTCACGGGCAGATGTGTTTGAGACATCCGTGTATGCCATTCCACCAACCCGGCAGGTTGCCAGTCGGAGTGTACCCGGTCACTGGTCTGGCCAGCAGCTAGGTAGGCTTCTTCATGCAGCGCACTGCCCCGCAACGAGGAGCCCCCGTGACCGCCCCCGAGTCGCCCCAGCCCGCCGACGACGCCGAGGCGTCGCACGTTCCGCCGCTGACGACCCGCGTCGTCATCGCCGAGGACGAGGCCCTCATCCGTCTCGACCTCAAAGAGATGCTGGAAGAAGAGGGCTACACGGTCGTCGGCGAGGCCGGGGACGGTGCCACGGCCGTCGAACTCGCCCGTGAGCACCGCCCCGACCTCGTCATCCTCGACGTGAAGATGCCCGTCCTCGACGGCATCTCCGCCGCCGAGAAGATCGCCGGCGAGTCCATCGCCCCGGTCCTCATGCTCACCGCCTTCTCGCAGCGCGAGCTCGTCGAGCGGGCGCGGGACGCCGGTGCGATGGCGTACCTGGTGAAGCCCTTCAGCAAGAGCGACGTGGTGCCGGCCATCGAGATGGCCGTCTCCCGCTTCGCCGAGCTCCGCGCCCTGGAGCAGGAGGTCGCCGACCTCTCCCAGCGCCTGGAGACCCGCAAGCTCGTCGACCGCGCCAAGTCGATCCTGCAGACCCAGTACGGCCTGACGGAGCCGGCCGCGTTCCGCTGGATCCAGAAGACCTCTATGGACCGCCGCATGTCGATGCAGCAGGTCGCCGAGGCCGTCATCGAGGACGCCGAGGAGAAGAAGGCGGCCAAGGGCCAGTAGCCCTGTCGCACATAGAAGGAGGCCCGCCCCGCGCGATGCGGGGCGGGCCTCCTCGTACCCGTGACGGGTGGTGCTACTCCTCGCCGAGGTACGTCTTGCGGACGTCGTCGTTGACGAGCAGGTCCCGGCCGGTGCCGGACAGCTTCATCGTGCCGACCTCCAGGACGTAGCCGTGGTCCGCGAGGGAGAGCGCGGCCTGCGCGTTCTGCTCGATGAGCAGGATCGTCATGCCCTCGGACTTCAGCGTCGAGATGGTCTCCATGATCTTCTGCATCATGATCGGGGAGAGGCCCATCGAGGGCTCGTCCAGCATCAGCAGCTTGGGCCGGGACATCAGCGCCCTGCCCATCGCCAGCATCTGCTGCTCACCGCCGGAGAGGGTGCCCGCGGCCTGCTTGCGGCGCTCGCCCAGGATCGGGAAGAGGTCGTAGGACTTCTGGATGTCCCGTTCGATCCCGTCCTTGTCCTTGCGGAGGAAGGCGCCGAGCTGGAGGTTCTCCTCGATGGTGAGCCGGGGGAAGATGTGCCGGCCCTCGGGGGAGTGCGCGAGGCCCAGCGAGACCACCTTGTGGGCCGGGATGCCGTTGAGCTCCTGGCCGTCGAAGGTGATCTTGCCCGAGGTGGGCTTGAGCAGGCCGGAGAGGGTCCGCAGGGTCGTGGTCTTGCCGGCGCCGTTGGTGCCGATCAGGGCGACGACCTGGCCCGCCTCGACGGAGAAGGAGATGCCCTTGACGGCCTCGATCTTGCCGTAGGCGACCCTGAGGTCCTCGACCTCCAGAAGCGCGGTCACTTGGAGTCTCCTTCGGTGGTGCTGTCCGCGTCGGCGGCCGGAGCCCCGTCGGCGGGGGTGTCGTCGGCGGGAGCCCCGGGGGCCTCGTCGGCGGGCGCCTCCTCGGCCTCGGGAGCGTCGGCCTCCTCGACCTCGGGGGCGTCGGCCTCGGGGGCGTCGGCCTCGTCGGCGGATGCCTCGGGTGCCTCGCCGCCGGCCTCCGCCTCGACCTCGGCGGCCTCTTCGGCGGCCTGCTCCGCGGCTTCCTCCGCGGCCTGGACCTCGGCCGCCTCCTCCGCGCCGGGCGCGTCCTCGTACGGCGTGCCCAGGTACGCGGCCACGACGCGCTCGTCGGCCTGGACGACCTCGGCCGTGCCCTCGACGAGCTTCTCGCCCTGGACGAGGACGGCCACCCGGTCGCACAACTTGAAGATGAACTTCATGTCGTGCTCGATGACCAGGACCGCGATGCCGAGGTCGCGGATCGCGAAGACGAGCTCCTCGGTGGTGCGGGTCTCGCTCTGGTTCATTCCGGCCGTCGGCTCGTCGAGCAGCAGCAGGCCCGGGTCACTGGCGAGCGCGCGGGCGATCTCCAGCTTGCGCTGCTCGCCGTACGGCAGGTTGCGCGCCAGGTACTCCGCCTTGTTCGCCAGGCCCACGAACTCCAGGAGCTCCATGGCCCGCTCGCGCGAGGCGGCCTCCGCCTTCTTGAAGCCGGGGCCGCGCAGCAGCGCCGACCACAGGCCCTCCTTGGTCCGGGTGTGCCGTCCGACGAGGACGTTCTCCAGGACCGTCATGTTGGAGAAGAGGCGGATGTTCTGGAAGGTACGGGCGATGCCGGCCTGGGTCACCAGGTGCGGCTTCGGCGGCAGGACCGTCCCCTTGTAGCTGACCTGGCCCTCGGTCGGGACGTACAGACCGGTCAGGCAGTTGAAGAAGGTGGTCTTGCCGGCGCCGTTCGGGCCGATCAGGCCGACGATCTCGCCCTCGCGGACGGTCAGGTCGACCCCGCGCACGGCGGTCAGACCGCCGAAGCGCATGGTGACCCCGCTCGCGTCGAGGACGGTCGCGGCCGTCTTCGTACCGGCGGCGGTGTCGGTGGTGGTCGTCGTCATGGCTTTCACGCCCCTGCCTTCGCCGTGCCGACGCCCGCGTCCTCGGACTGGCGCTGCTCCGGCACGACCTGCTGGTCGTCGTCGTTCTCGTGGAATTCCAGCTGCGCCCGCTTGTTGGCGATGAGGCCCTCGGGACGGAAGCGCATGAGCAGGATCAGGGCGATGCCGAAGCCGAGCAGCTGGTAGTCCTGGAGGAAGGACAGCTTGGCCGGGATCAGGAAGAGGAGGGCGGAGCCGACGATCGGGCCGGTGATGGTGCCCATGCCGCCGAGGATGACGGCCGCGAGGAGGAACGCGGAGTTCGGCGGGACGGGACCGGCGAAGACGTAGTTCTCCGGGACCACCGTGGTGTTGACGTGCGCCTGCACCGTGCCCGCGAGGCCGGCCAGGGCCGCGCCGAGGGCGAAGGCGACCAGCTTGACCCGGAAGCCGTTGATGCCCATCGCGGTGGCGGCGGTCTCGTCCTCGCGGATGGCGACCCAGGCGCGTCCGATGCGGCTGTTGCCGGCGCGGGAGAAGACGACCACGACCAGCGCCATGATGAGGATCATGAGCAGGTAGTAGTTGGCGTAGGCGCCGAGCTCGATGCCGAGGACGGTGTGCGACTCGCCGAAGTTGTACCCGAAGAACTCCAGTTGCGGGATGTTCGGGATGCCGTTCGGGCCGTTGGTGATCTGCGGGCCCGAGGTGCCGTCGAGGTTGCCCATGGCGATGCGGAAGATCTCACCGAAGCCGAGGGTCACGATGGCGAGGTAGTCGCCGCGCAGGCGCAGGGTCGGCGCGCCGATGACGACGCCGAAGACCAGCGAGGCCGCCATGCCGGTCAGCGCCGCGGCCCAGAAGGGGAACTGGACGCCGAAGGCGGAGGAGGTGGCGCCGGAGACCAGGGCCGCGGTGTACGCGCCGACGCCGAGGAAGGCGACGTAACCGAGGTCGAGGAGGCCGGCGAGGCCGACGACGATGTTCAGACCGAGGGCGACGGTCGCGAAGATCAGGATGTTGACCGCGATCAGCGTGTACGTGTCGCCGCTCTGCTGGAGGAACGGGAAGGCGATCGCCATGACGATGGCGGCCGTGACCGTCACCTGCCGGTTCCGCGCGGTGATCTGGGAGAGGCGGGCGGTGAGCCCGGACTTGACCAGTGCGGTGGCGGAGAAGCCGACCAGGATCAGGTACGCGATGAAGAGCTGCGGCTCGGAGTCGTCGGTGTCGATGCCGAAGGTGACGACGTACAGGCCGAGGGCGAAGACCGCGACGATGATCAGGATCTCGGCCCAGGACGGCAGCTGCTTGGCGGGAGCCGCCTTGCGGGTGTCGTTGGGCAGCTTGTACGCGGCGATGCCAGGGACGGCGGAGGCGACGAGGGCGAAGACGGCACCGGGCTCCAGGTCCACCAGGTGGCCCAGCTCCACGATGATCGCGAGGGCGGTGAACCAGGTGGTGACGAAGGTGCCCAGGGTCAGGATCGTCAGCGGTCGGCGGGAGCCGGTCGGGGTCAGCCAGCCGAGGCCCTTGATGCCGAGCGCGGAGAGCGCGTACAGGCCGGTGAGCACGGCTCCGACGAGCGTGAGCACCTGGAGCGGGGCGGGGTTCCCGTAGATCGTGAGGTTGCCGGGGAACGCGGCGGTCCACGTCCAGGCGAGGAAGGTGCTCACGACGGTGGCGACGCTGCCCGCGAGGATCGTCCAGAGCAGGGCTGCGGGCGTGGCCGGGGCCTTGGAGGCGGTCTGGTCGAGAGTGGTGTCGGTCACGGTGCTCACGCCCTGTCCGCGACGCGCTCGCCCAGCAGGCCCTGGGGCCGTACGAGGAGCACGAGGATGAGGAGGACGAAGGCCCACACGTTGGACCAGGCACCGCCGCCGAGCTGCTGCATGCCGGGGATGTCCTCGATGTAGGCGATCGAGAGGGACTCGGCGATGCCGAGGACGACGCCGCCGACCATGGCGCCGTAGATGTTGCCGATGCCGCCGAGGACGGCCGCGGTGAAGGCCTTGAGGCCGAGGATGAAGCCCATCTCGAAGTTGATCTGGCCCTTGTCGACGCCGTAGGCGACGGCGGCGACGGCGGCGAACGCGGCACCGATGGCGAAGGCCATGACGATGATGCGGTCCGTGTTGATGCCCATCAGCTTCGCGGTGTCCGGGTCCTGCGCGGTGGCCTGCATGGCGCGGCCGCTGCGGCTCTTGGAGACGAAGACGCCGAGGGCGAGCATGCACAGCGGGGCGAGGATGAGGACGAAGGCGTCGGCGCGCTGGATCGAGAGGCTCTCGGTGATCTTGAAGGCCTCACCCTGGAACTCGGGGAAGCTGACGGCCTTCTTGGCGTCCGGGTAGAACTGCCAGACCAGCTGCTGGAGCGCGATGGACAGACCGATCGCCGTGATGAGCGGGGCCAGTCGGGGCGCGTTGCGCAGCGGACGGTAGGCGAACCGCTCGGCGGCGGTGGCGACGGCCACGGAGGCTATCGCGCCACCGACGATCATGAGCGGTATCGCCACCAGCAGGGACGTCCCGCTCGGCAGAGCGGTGTAGGTGGTGAGGGCGCCGAAGCCCCCGATCATGAAGATCTCGCCGTGGGCGAAGTTGATGAGCTGGACGATGCCGTAGACCATGGTGTACCCGATGGCGATGAGGCCATAGAGGGCACCGAGGGCCAGGCCGTTGGCCAGCTGTTGCGGCAGTTCGTGCACCGCAGGCCTCCGATGAGCTTGTCGGATAAGACTCCGCGCGAGGGCGCTGTTTGCGCCCTCGCGCGGGTTGGTTCAGGTGGAGCGGGCTCCCTTACGGGTGCCGGTGATGCGGGTGAAGCCGGTGACTACTGGTTGAAGGTGTCGCTCTTGACGTCGACCCACTTGCCGCCCTCGACCTTGTAGACCGTGAGCTGCTTGTTGGTGGTGTCGCCGAACTCGTCGAAGGAGACCTTGCCGGTCACACCGTCGAAGGAGACCTTGCCCAGGGCCTCGGTGACCTTGGCGCGGGCGTCGGACGGCACCTTGCCGCCGTTGGCCTGGACGACGGCCTTGACGGCCTGGATGATCGCCCAGCCGGCGTCGTAGGAGTAGCCGCCGTAGGCCGCGTACGGGTCCTTGTAGCCGCCCGCGTTGTAGTCCGCGATGAACTTCTTGGCGGTGGCGAGCTTCTCGACGGGGTAGCCGATCGAGGTGGCGAGGTCACCGTCGTTGGCCTCGGCGGAGGCGCTGATGAAGGCCGGGTCGTAGATGCCGTCGCCGCCCATGACGGGGATCTTGGCGCCGGTCTTCTTGATCTGGTCGGAGAGCAGACCGCCCTCGGGGTACTGGCCGCCGAAGTAGACGGAGTCGGCACCGGAGGACTTGACCTTGTCGGCGGTGGAGGAGAAGTCGGTCTCCTTCACGGTGACGTGGTCGGTCCCGACCACGGTGCCGCCGAGGCGCTTGAACTCGTCGGAGAAGATCGCCGCGAGGCCGGCGCCGTAGGTCTGCTTGTCGTCGACGACGAAGACCTTCTTCTTGCCGGCGTCCTTGAAGAGGTACTGGGCGGCGAACTTGCCCTGGACCACGTCGGTGGCGGCGGTGCGGAAGTAGGTCTTGAAGGGGCGCTTGAACTCGCCCTTGCCCCAGTTGTCGCCCTGGCTGAGCGCCGGGTTCGTGTTGGCCGGGGAGACCTGGGCCAGGTTGGCGGAGGCGAAGACGCCCTGCATCTGCTGGGAGACGCCGGAGTTCAGCGGGCCGACGACGCCGAGGACGTCCTTGTTGCCGACGAGCTTGGTGGCGTTGGCCTGGCCGGAGGCCGGGACCGCCTGGTCGTCGAGGCCCTCGATCTTGAAGGTGACGCCGGGGACTTCCTTGTTCTTGTTGGCGGTCTGGACCGCCAGGTCCACGGAGTTCTTGATGCCCTGGCCGAGCGCCGAGAGGGAGCCGGTCAGCGGGGCGTCGACGCCGATGACGACGGTGACGTTGTCTCCACCGCTCGCGTTGTTGTCGCTGCCACCCTTGTCGTCACGCGAACCGCAGGCGGTGAGAGTGAGCGCTCCCGTGGTGAGCACGCTGGTGAGGATGAGCAAAGAACGGTGTCGCACGAAGAATCCTTTCCCTGGCGCGGCCCCCTCAAGCTGAGGCGGTGCCGTGAAGCTGTGTAGCTAGAGGTGCCGTTTTCGATGCCGGGCCGTACTGGGTCGAGCAGGGCCGTGCAGTGGAAGCGCCCGGCGGCGCGGTGACTGGCCGTGACTCTAGGCGCAGGTGGGGAACGGCGGGGAGCGCCCAGGTCAGGATGTGACTGTCTTGTTATGCCGACGGGTGGAGACGGTGTGCACGCGGGGGGCAAACCAGGGCACAGCGGTCGGTAGCGCGGTGTTCACATGCTGAGAACCCCCAGTTCCGCTAAGGGGCTTGAGTGGATCACGGTCCTGACGGAGCGCCCGTGAGGGTCTCCGGATATCGGACACCGCCTCATTCGCCAGCGGACGGAGAGCAGGTCGGGTGCTGACCCGGCCATTCCGCTCCCGAATGGCTCGAACGTCACGCAGGGTTACGGCGATCATGGCCGGGATCATTCGCCGGGAGAGGCCCCGGAGGTCCCGGAAGGCGTCGGAGTGGTGGTCCACTCGTCGGGCGGACGCCAGTTCTCCGAGCTTCCCGTCGCCCCCTTCGCCGCCTCGCAGCGCCGCCGCGACTCCCGGTCCGCCAGCGCCTCGGCGGCCTTCCGCCCCGCCCGCCGCTCCTCGGCCCGGGCCGCCGCGAGCACCTCGTCGTGGATCTCGTACTGCTCGTTGGAGAGCCCCTTCTGCTCCCAGTCGAGCCCCGCCCACGTGGACCCCCTGAGCGCCTCTTTCACCCAGTACGAGACCAGGTTCGCGCAGACGTCGGCGGGGGTGCTGGTCCGGGGCGCGGGCGACGGTGCGGGGCGCGGGTCCGGAGCCCGGCCGCAGCCGGCGGACAGGGCGAGCGCGCACCCGGCCAGGGCCGCCGCGAGGGCGGCCCCGACCGGCCGTAAACGGGGGCGTGTCACGGGAGTTGGACGAACGGCTTCAGGAAGTCACGAGCGCCGGGCGTGTCCAGGCGGTACGTGACGTTCGTGGCGTAACAGGGAGTGTCGCCGGTGATCGTGGTGGCGACCAGGGTCGGCTTCCCGTTCAGCGTCGCGAAGTTGGGGCCGCCCGAATCGCCGTAGCAGGCACCGCCGTTGCCCTGGGGCGCGGTCATGGCGAGTCGGACCCACGCGTCGTTGAGGGCGTTGAAGGAGACCGGCGCCTTCATGCGGACCCCGCCGCCCGGGTGGGTCTGGCCGCCCGGTCCGCGCTCCGCCTCCTGCGTGCCGTACCCGGCCACGAGGAACGCCGTGGAGTTCAGTCCCTGCGGGCCGAGCGCTGCCAGGGCGCCCGCCTTCGGCAGCGTCGCCGGCGTGAAGGACCAGCGGGCCCTCACCGCCTTCGCCGGCAGTTCGATCACCGAGATGTCATGGGTGTCGGAGGCCGGGCCGGGGTAGGCGGGGTGGCTGTGCGCGGTCCCCTCGACGGCCACGCTCCGTGCAACGGCGGCGGGGTCGCCCGGGTGCTCGGCGGCCGCCCGGTCGAGGCCGGCCTGCACGTCCTGGTCGAGCGAGACGTAGAAACGCACGTTCTGCGGCCAGTCCGTCGTGCAGTGGGAGGCCGTGAGGAAGGTGTCCGCGTCGATCATGGTGCCGGAGCAGACCCAGTCGACCCGGTCCGGCGTCGCCGGGTCGTCGTCGTTGTCCCAGGTCGCCACGAGCGCGCCGACCTCGGTGCGCTCGGGGGCGGGGGCCGCGTTGTACGAGTTGATCGCCGAGGACGGGATCGCGGTGGCGATCACTGCGGCGCAGGCGGCGGCGGTGACGGCGGTCATCGCGGTGGTGGTGCGTACGGCTGTCACGAAGAACCCCTCGATGGGTGAATGGATCAGGTGTTCTCCTGTGGGGGAGGCCGCCAGTGAAGCGGCTGCCCCCGCCGCGCGACAAGAGGGCGGAACGGCGAAGGGGGCGGAGCGCCGTGCGCCCCGCCCCCTTCGTCCTCTTCGCCGCGATGGCCCGCGCGAGGTGCCGTTACGCCCGACCCGCCGACGGCAGGTCGCCCGCGTCCTTCGCGTCGATCTCGCGCAGCAGACAGGTCAGGCGCGCCGAGCAGACCCGCTTGCCCTGCTCGTCCGTGATCACGATCTCGTACGTGGCGGTCGACCGGCCCCGGTGGACCGGGGTCGCCACGCCGGTCACCAGACCACTGCGCACCCCCCGGTGGTGGGTGCAGTTGAGGTCGACGCCGACGGCGATCTTCGAGACCCCGCCGTGCAGCATCGAGCCGACGGAGCCCAGCGTCTCGGCGAGCACCGCCGACGCGCCGCCGTGCAGCAGCCCGTACGGCTGGGTGTTGCCCTCGACCGGCATGGTGCCGACGACCTTCTCGGCCGAGGCCTCCACGATCTGGACGCCCATCCGGTTCCCGAGGTGCCCGGCCGAGAAGAGCGCCGGGAGGTCGACGCCCAGCGCCGCGTACTCGTCGATGACCTCCTGCGGGAACTTCACGTGCTGCTGCTCACCCATGGGCCCGGCTCCGTTCGTCTTCGTACGGCTGCTGATCTGCGTGTGGTCTGCCTGCTGCTCGCGCCTGAGCAAACGCTTAGGCGGACTGTGATTGTTCCAGACGCACGATCACGGACTTGCTGGCGGGGGTGTTGCTGACGTCCGCCGTCGACTCCAGCGGAACCAACACGTTCGTCTCCGGGTAGTAGGCGGCCGCGCACCCCCGGGACGTCGGGTAGTGCACCACCCGGAAGCCGGGCGCCCGCCGCTCCGTGCCGTCCGTCCACTCGCTCACCAGATCCGTGTACGCCCCGTCCGCGAGACCGAACGCCGCCGCGTCCTCGGGATGCACGAGGACCACCCGGCGGCCGTTCCTGATCCCCCGGTACCGGTCGTCCAGACCGTAGATCGTGGTGTTGTACTGGTCGTGCGAGCGCAGCGTCTGCAGCAGCAGCCGGCCCTCCGGCACCCTCGGGTACTCGACGGGGGCGGCCGTGAAGTTCGCCTTGCCGGTCTTCGTGGGGAAGCGGCGCTCGTCGCGCGGGCCGTGCGGCAGCGCGAAGCCTCCCGGGTTCGCCGCGAGCCGGGCGTTGAAGTCCTCGAAACCGGGCACCACGCGCGCGATGCGGTCCCGGATCCTGGCGTAGTCCGCCTCGAACTCCTCCCAGGGCGCGGCCGATCCGTCGCCGAGGACGGCCCGGGCCATCCGCGCCACGATCGCCGGCTCGGACAGCAGGTGCGGGCTCGCCGGCGGCAGGTTGCCCCGGGAGGCGTGCACCAGGCTCATCGAGTCCTCGACCGTTACGAACTGCCGGCCGCTCTTCTGCGTGTCCTTGTCGGTGCGGCCGAGCGTCGGCAGGATCAGCGCGCGCGTGCCCGTCACCGCGTGCGAGCGGTTCAGCTTCGTCGAGACGTGCACGGTCAGGCGCGCGTTCCGCATGGCCGCCTCCGTCACCTCCGTGTCGGGCGTCGCCCCCACGAAGTTGCCGCCCATCGCGAAGAACACCTTCGCCTCGCCGTCGCGCAGCGCCTGGATCGAACGCACCACGTCGAAGCCGTGACGGCGCGGCGAGACGATCCCGAACTCCTTGTCCAGGGCGTCGAGGAAGGCCGGCGCGGGGCGCTCGAAGATGCCCATCGTGCGGTCGCCCTGCACGTTCGAATGGCCGCGCACCGGGCACACGCCCGCGCCCGGCCGGCCGATGTTCCCGCGCAGCAGCAGGAAGTTGACCACCTCGCGGATGGTCGGCACGGAGTGCTTGTGCTGGGTGAGGCCCATCGCCCAGCAGACGATCGTGCGCTCCGAGGCGAGCACCATCTCCAGCGCCCGCTCGATCTCGGAGCGCTTCAGCCCGGTCGCGGCGAGCGTCTCGTCCCAGTCGGCCGCCTTCGCCGCCGCCGCGAACTCCTCGTACCCGTGGGTGTGGTCCCGTACGAACTCCTCGTCGACCGCACCGGCCGTCTCCAGGACCAGCTTGTTGAGCAGCCGGAAGAGGGCCTGGTCGCCGCCGATCCGGATCTGCAGGAACAGGTCCGTGAGCGCCGCGCCCTTGAGCATGCCCTGCGGGGTCTGCGGGTTCTTGAAGCGCTCCAGGCCCGCCTCCGGCAGCGGGTTCACCGAGATGATCCGCGCGCCCGAGGCCTTCGCCTTCTCCAGGGCCGAGAGCATCCGCGGATGGTTCGTCCCCGGGTTCTGCCCGGCCACGATGATCAGGTCCGCCCGGTGCAGGTCCTCCAGGGAGACGCTGCCCTTGCCGATGCCGATCGTCTCCGTCAGCGCCGAGCCCGAGGACTCGTGGCACATGTTGGAGCAGTCCGGCAGGTTGTTCGTGCCGAACTCGCGCGCGAACAGCTGGAGCAGGAACGCCGCCTCGTTGCTCGTCCGCCCCGAGGTGTAGAAGAGCGCCTCGTCCGGCGAGGCCAGGGCCCGCAGCTCCTCCGCGATGATCGAGAAGGCCCGCTCCCAGGTCACCGGCTCGTACCGCTCGCCGCCCTCCGGGAGCAGCATCGGCTGCGTGATGCGGCCCTGCTGCCCCAGCCAGTACCCGCTGCGGGTCGCCAGGTCCGCCACCGGGTGCGCGGCGAAGAACTCCGGCGTCACCCGGCGCAGCGTCGCCTCCTCGGCGACCGCCTTCGCGCCGTTCTCGCAGAACTCCGCCACATGCCGCTTGTCACCCTCCGGCCAGGCGCAGCCGGGACAGTCGAAGCCGTCCTTCTGATTGACCTTGAGCAGGGTCCGCGCGGTCCGCCGCAGACCCATCTGCTCCTGCGCGATCCGCAGCGTGTGCCCGATGGCGGGCAGGCCGGCGGCGGCGTGCTGCGGCGGCGTGACCTGCGGTGCGTCCTGGACCGGGTCACCGGCCGGCGGCTTGCTGACCATCGCGCTCTCCCTTGAGCGGTAATCCTCTGGCGTACGTCTCCGATCCTGTCACGCGGCACCGACAGCCCGGCACCCCGACCACTGTGGACGGGATTGTCAGCGGGCCGTGGCAGGATCGTCCCGTGGCCGAGACAGCATCGAAGACCCCCGCAGACACCCGCCCCCGCCTGCTCCTCATGGACGGGCACTCGCTCGCGTACCGGGCGTTCTACGCGCTGCCCGCGGAGAACTTCACCACCGCGACCGGACAGCCGACGAACGCGATCTACGGGTTCGCCTCGATGCTGGCGAACACGCTCCGCGACGAGGCGCCCACGCACTTCGCGGTCGCGTTCGACGTGTCCCGCAAGACCTGGCGGTCCGAGGAGTTCCCGGAGTACAAGGCGAACCGCTCCAAGACCCCCGACGAGTTCAAGGGCCAGGTCGAGCTGATCGGCGAGCTCCTCGACGCGATGAACGCGCCGCGGTTCGCCGTCGACGGCTTCGAGGCCGACGACGTCATCGCGACCCTCGCCACCCAGGCCGAGGCAGCCGGGTTCGAGGTCCTGATCGTCACCGGCGACCGGGACTCCTTCCAGCTGGTCTCCGACCACACCACCGTGCTCTACCCGACCAAGGGCGTCTCCGAGCTCACCCGCTTCACCCCGGAGAAGGTCCAGGAGAAGTACGGCCTCACGCCCTCGCAGTACCCCGACTTCGCGGCCCTGCGCGGCGACCCGTCCGACAACCTCCCGGGCATCCCCGGCGTCGGCGAGAAGACCGCGGCCAAGTGGATCAACCAGTTCGGCTCCTTCGACGAGCTCGTCGCGCGCGCCGAGGAGGTCAAGGGCAAGGCCGGCCAGAACTTCCGCGACCACCTGGAGGCGGTCAAGCTCAACCACCGCCTGACCGCGATGGTCACGGACGTCGAGCTGCCGAAGGGCGTCACGGACCTCGCCCGCGAGCCGTACGACCGCGCGGCCGTCGCCCTCGTCCTCGACACCCTGGAGATCCGCAACCCCTCGCTGCGCGAGCGGCTCCTCGCCGTCGACCCGGGCGCCGCCGAGGAGGCCGCCCCCGCCCCCGCCGCGGGCCTGGAGCTCGACTTCACCGTCCTCGGCGCGGGCGAGCTCGCCCCCTGGCTCGCCGAGCACGCCACCGAGCCCCTCGGCATCGCCACCGTCGACAGCTGGGCCCTCGGCACCGGGAACGTCAGCGAGGTCGCCCTCGCCGCCGCCGGGGGAGCCGCCGCCTGGTTCGACCCCAGCGCGCTCGACGAGGCCGACGAGCAGGCCTGGGCCGCATGGATCTCCGCCCCCGACCGGCCGAAGGTCATGCACAACGCCAAGGGCGCCATGCGGGTCTTCCCCGAGCACGGCTGGAGCATCGCCGGCGTCACCATGGACACCGCCCTCGCCGCCTATCTGGTCAAGCCCGGCCGGCGCTCCTTCGCCCTCGACGCCCTCACCGTCGAGTACCTCGGCCGCGAGCTCGCCCCGGCGGCCGCCGCCGACGGCCAGCTCGCCTTCGGCGCAGACGACACCGCCGAGGCCGAAGCCCTCATGAGCCAGGCACGGGCCGTCCTCGACCTCGGCGCGGCCTTCGACGAGCGGCTCGCCGAGGTCGGCGCCCGCGAGCTCCTCCACGAGGTCGAGCTCCCCACCTCCGCCCTCCTCGCCCGCCTGGAGCGGCACGGCATCGCCGCCGACCGCGACCACCTGGAGGCCATGGAGCAGCAGTTCGCCGGGGCGGTCCAGCAGGCCGTCAAGGAGGCCCACGCCTCCGTCGGCCACGAGTTCAACCTCGGCTCGCCCAAGCAGCTCCAGGAGGTCTTCTTCGGCGAGCTGAACCTCCCGAAGACCAAGAAGACCAAGACCGGCTACACGACGGACGCCGACGCCCTCGCCTGGCTGGCCGGCCAGACCGAGCACGAGCTGCCGGTGATCATGCTCCGCCACCGCGAGCAGGCCCGCCTGCGCTCCACGGTCGAGGGCCTGATCAAGACCGTCGCGGCGGACGGCCGCATCCACACCACCTTCAGCCAGACGGTCGCGGCGACCGGCCGCCTGTCCTCCACCGACCCCAACCTGCAGAACGTGCCGGTCCGCACGGACGAGGGCCGGGCCATCCGGCACGGCTTCGTCGTCGGCAAGGGCTTCGAGGCCCTCATGACCGCCGACTACAGCCAGATCGAGCTGCGCGTCATGGCCCACCTCTCCGAGGACGAGGGCCTCATCGAGGCCTTCACCTCCGGCGAGGACCTGCACACCACCGTCGCCTCCCAGGTCTTCGGCGTCGAGCGGTCCGCCGTCGACGCCGAGATGCGCCGCAAGATCAAGGCCATGTCGTACGGCCTGGCCTACGGCCTCTCCGCCTTCGGCCTCTCGCAGCAGCTGACCATCGACCCGGCCGAGGCCCGGATCCTGATGGAGACCTACTTCGAGCGCTTCGGCGGGGTACGGGACTACCTGCGCCGCGTCGTCGACGAGGCCCGCGCCACCGGCTACACCGAGACGATGCTGGGCCGCCGCCGCTACCTCCCGGACCTCAACAGCGACAACCGGCAGCGCCGCGAGGCCGCCGAGCGGATGGCGCTCAACGCCCCCATCCAGGGCACGGCCGCCGACATCGTCAAGGTCGCCATGCTGAACGTCGACCGGGCGCTCACCGAGGCGGGCCTCGCCTCCCGGATGCTCCTCCAGGTCCACGACGAAATCGTGCTCGAACTCGCCCCCGGCGAGCGCGAGCAGGTCGAGACCCTGGTCCGCGAGCAGATGTCGGCCGCCGCCGACCTCCGCGCCCCCCTGGACGTCTCGGTGGGCGTCGGCCAGAACTGGGACGCGGCAGCGCACTGACGAGACGCCCACCCCGTCGTGGGCACCTGGCCGGGGCCCCCGTCCCACCCCCGTGTGGCAATCGTCCCGCTGGGGCGAGGGGGCCCCTGCTCGAGCGAAGCCGAGAGCTTGGGGGAGGGTGGGCACAACGGAACGGCGCCCTTGCGGGCGCGCTTCGCCTTCCGCGCCTTGACCCGCACCACGTGCACATCGCACTCGTGGTGCGGGTCAAGGCACAGGAGGCGAAGCGGTCGACACGGGACAGGCCCGGTGGATGTGCGCCAGTCGGACCAGTAAAAGGGCGCCCGGGCGGCACGGCTCCCGAAACTGGGGGCATGATCACGCGCCGCCGCCCCCGCCTCCCCACCTGGGCCCTCCTCGGCGCCCTCCTCGGCGCGTCGGGCACCGCCTGGTCCTGGCCCGCCGAGGCCCACCGGGCGCCCGCACTCTGCACCTCGTCCCGCGAGCCGACCCTCGCCGCCCGGCTGTCGCAGGACATCGCGGCGGCGCTCAAGGGCCGCGAGGGCACGGTCTCCGTCGCGCTCCACGACCCCGTGCGCGGACTGCGCTGCCGGCTCGCCGACACCGTGCCGTACGACTCCGCCAGCATCGCCAAGGTCCTGATCATGCAGGCCGTCCTCGGGCGCGCGGAGGAGCTCGGCCGGGTGCCCACCCGACTGGAGTCGCGGCGGCTGAAGGCGATGATCACCCGCTCGGACAACACCGCCGCCACCGAGCTGTGGGAGGGGCTGTCCCGCGCCCGGCTGAACAGGGTGCTGCGGGAGGCCGGAGCCCAGGACACCGTCCTGGGCCACGACAACTACTGGGGCCTCACCCGCACCACCGCTCGCGACCAACTCGCCCTGCTCGCCGCGGTGTCACGCCGCGGCGAGGCCCTGTCCCTGATGGGGCAGGTGGTCCGCCCACAGGCCTGGGGCGTCACCGCGGGCGCGCCCCGCACGGTCAAGGTCCACCTCAAGAACGGCTGGCTGCCCCGCGCGACCCACGCCTGGCGGGTCCACAGCGTCGGCATCGTGCGCCCGGCGGCGGCCCCGACGGGCACCGACACGGGCACGGCCCCGGGCAGGGACGCGAGCACGGACACCGGGAGGGGGACGAGCCCGGGCACCGACACGGGCACGGGCAGCGGCACCGGCACGCCGAGCCCCGCCGTCGACTACCGGATCGTCCTCCTGAGCCACGACAACCCCACCATGCGGTACGGCGTCCGCACCCTGGAGAGCGTCGCCCTCGTCGTGCACCGCAGGCTCTCCGGCGGCGCCGCGGCCCGTGGCTTCACCCCGCCGGAGAAGATCAGCGAGATCCCGGACGGGAGCGCTCCGGCCGAGGTCCCGGGCCGGGGAGATCCCGGTGCGCCGGCTCCTGGTGAGTCGGAGTGGCCGGAGCCGTCCGGGCCCGCCGCGATCCGAGGAGCCGCGCCCCCGTCCCGTACAGCACGAGCCCGACGGCGAGCCCCGCGCCGGCGCCGAAGCAGGCCGTCGGGATGACGTCGAGGGGCGTCTCGATCCGGTCCCAGCCCCAGTACGCCGCCCAGCGCAGCACCCGGTGGGCGACACCCCCGAGGACGCAGCCGCCGATCAGCCCGGCGGCCAGGAGCCGGCCGCGTCGGCCGGGGACCGGAACCCGGGACGGCAGCCCCACCCCAGGAGGGGAGGTGCGCAACGCCCGCGCCGTGCACCAGGCGAGGATTCCGAGGGCCAGCGCCGAACCGCCGTACTGCGCGTAGAGATAGACCGGGAACCCGGCGACGACCTCACCGAGGAAGGGGATCGCGCGGGTGCCCCAGCGGTCGAGATGGGTGAAGGAGTCCCACACCACGTGCGTGGTGGCGCCGAGGATCGCCGAGAGGCAGAACCACCCGACGAGCGCCGCCGGGTGCCGCTCCCGCCAGGGACGGCCCCGGACGAGGCCGTGCACCCGGCCGCGCCACCGCTCGGGCAGCAGCGCGACGAGCGGCTCGCGCACGGTCAGCCACAGGGCCACGAGCGCGGCGGTGATCAGCACGTCGGCCGTGACGATCCCGACGGGGGAGTGGGTGACGTCCCCGAGGACCATCGCCCCGGGGAACGCGGTCGCGGCGAAGTAGGTCATGTCGGGCGAGAAGGACCCGGCGACGAGGGCGGACGCGACCAGCGGGCCGCGCGCGGTCCCGTCCCGGCGCAGCGCGGGCAGCACGGCGGCGGCGTGGCTCAGCGTGAACGGCAACGGGAGTTCCCCCAGGGTTCCGACGGTGACGGCGGCCGGTGTGCGCGGCCGACCGGAGTGCAAGAGGGGCGGGACGCTCCGGTCGGTTCCCGGAATCCCCTGGTCGGCAGGCGGCCAAGAGGTGACGAAACCGTGAAACACGGTCAGGGGTCGGTGTTCGGCGGTCCGGAGTTGGCATAGGGTCGCCTGAGGTCTCACGCGGGGAGCGTGGGACCGCGTCGACGGGGAGGGGACGACGGACATGGCAGCGCACATCGGACGCCGACTGCGCAAGGGAGCCACCAGCGGTGTGGTGATGGCCGCGGCGGTCGCCGCGCTCGCCGCCTCGCAGGCGCCGGAGACGATCCCGCAGGCCACGGACAACACGGGCGGGGACCAGGCCATCGGCGCCGGTGACACGGCTTCTCCGTCCGGGGACGGCTCCGCCTCGGGCGATTCCCCGTACTACACGAAACTCCCGCCGCTGTTCACGCCGAACAAGCCCGGGGCGAGCACCAATCTGCCGCTGACGACCGGCCCCGCCGAGGCCGGCATACCCGCGTCCGTCTACTCCGCCTACAAGCGGGCCGAGCTCTCGATACGTTCGACCGACCCCGGCTGCAACCTGCCGTGGCAGCTGCTCGCCGGCATCGGCAAGGTCGAGTCCGGTCAGGCGAACGGCGGCAGGGTCGACGCCAACGGCACGGCATCGCCGCGGATCCTCGGCCCTGCCCTCGACGGCAACGGCTTCGCCATGATCGCGGACACCGACGGCGGCGCCTTCGACGGCGACAAGGTCCACGACCGGGCCGTCGGCCCGATGCAGTTCATCCCGTCCACCTGGGCCACCTGGGGCCAGGACGCCAACAGCGACGGGAAGAAGGACCCGAACAACATCTACGACGCGGCGCAGGCCGCCGGCCTCTACCTCTGCGCCAACGACCGCAACCTCGCGCTCAAGGCCGACCTCGACCAGGCGATCCTCAGCTACAACCGCTCCAGGGAGTACCTGAACACGGTCCTGTCCTGGGCCGCCTTCTACGAGCGCGGCACCCACCAGATCCCGGACGGCACGGGCGTGCTGCCGGTGGGGCGCAGCGACAACGGCACCAGGGGCAACCGCCCCCACCCCACCACGCCGCTCCCGACCGTCCCCACGACTCCGGCGCCGACGCCCGGCGCCCAGAAGCCGAAGCCGCCGTCGGAGCACCGTCCCGGCACGGTCAAGCCGCCGACCGTTCCCGCCAAGCCCCCGGTCACCCCGCCCGCCCTCCCGGCGGCCGCCAAGGTCGCACAGCTCGCGATCGTGGCCAACGAGAAGCCGACCACGACCACCGGCAGCGCCTTCACGGGACTTCCCCGGGTCGCGGCGCTCGACGCCTCGGGCAAGCCGGTCCCCGGCGTGAACATCCGCTTCGAGATCGTCGGAGCCACCGACACCCGGTTCGGCGCCGGCGGTACCACCGCCACCGTCACCACCGGCTCGGCAGGCCTCGCCACCTCTCCCGCCCTCCGGGCCGGCGAGAAGACGGGAGCCTTCATCGTGCGGGCCACCGTCGTGGGCCGGACCCTGGACGCGGCCGACTTCGCCGCGACCGTCACGGAGCGTCGGGCGGACACCCTCACCCGGCTCGCCGGCGACCCGCTGTCCGCCACGACCGGCACCTCCTTCACCCAGAAGGTCCAGGTGAAGGCCACCGACAAGGGCGCCCTCGCCCCCGGTGTGCGCGTCACCGCGGTGATCGTCACCTCGAAGACGGACCCCCAGGAGAGCACCGAGGGCCCGTCCTTCAAGCGCGCGGACGGCACCACGGTCCGTACCCTCACGCTCGTGACCGGCACGGACGGACTGCTCACCTTCGAGTCCGGCGACCTCCTCGCGGGCGACAAGGCCGGCACGTACTACGTGCAGCTGACCGCACCGGGTGGCGGCACCACCTTCGTCGACCTGACGGTCAGCGCCCCCGCCACGACGGACCCGACCCCGACCCCGGAGCCGACGCCTTCCGGCGGCACCTCGCCCGAGGCCACCCCCTCGCCCGGCACCTCGCCTTCGGCCTGACCGCCCGCGCCTCCGCGCCGCGTTCCTCCGCGCCGTCCCCCGTCCGCACCGGACGCGGGGACGGCGCTTCGCGTTACCCGGGTGCAACGTGTTCTCATCTCACGGCCACGTTGCTACGGTGCCCCCGCCCTGACGACCTATCAGATCGCACCCGGGAGGCCGACCATGCGCGCCCTCGTCGCCGCCGCCATCGGACTCGCCCCAGTCCTCCTCTTCGTCCTGCTCCTCTCCGTGGTCGATCTGCCGCCCGACGGCCCCACCTCGCCCAAGCCCCTCCTGACCGCAGACCCCGGCCCCAAGAAGTAGGGGGGCCGACCGTGCGCCGCCGAGCCAGCCTCGTCCTGCTCGCCCTGGCCGTCTTCTGCGCCGCGATGGCCCCGACCCTGCGCTGGTACGCCTTCCCCCGCCTCGCGAAGATCCCGCCCAACCAGTACCAGGAGACCGTCCTGGAGGCGCGGCCCGCGACCCTCCTCGACTACTCGACGCTCAAGGCCGAGAAGGTCGACAAGATCACGATCATCCAGACCCTCAAGGGCAACGTGGAGGAGTCACGGCGCATCGAACGCGACGCCGGGCGTGACGTCGTCGTCTGGGACGCCCTCGCCTACGTCACGGGACCCGACGGCAAGATGGTCTCCAAGGTCCCCGAGCGGTACGTCTTCGACGCCCACACCCAGGACCCCGTCCACGCCACCGGCGAATCGGTCGACGGCGACCCGGTCCGGCGCGAGGGCATCGAGTTCAAGTTCCCCTTCCTGACCGAGAAGCGCGATTACCAGTACTTCGACGCCCAGACCCGCACCGCGGCCCCCATCCACTACAGGGGCACCCGCACCTTCCGCGGCATGGAGGTCTACTACTTCGAGCAGACCATCCCCTGGACCAAGGTCCCCATGCCCAAGACCATGCCGGTCAAGGGCATCACCCCGAAGATCCTCGCCGACTCCGGCCTCACCCGCTGGTACACGACCAAGCGCATGTTCTGGATCGAGCCGATCACCGGAGCCCCCGTCAACGGCGAGGAGATCCACAAGGAGGAACTCCGCAACGCCAAGGCGCTGATGGGGCGGGACACCCTCACCGTCTTCGCGGGGCACGTGAAGATGCGCGAGGACTACCTCGAGAGCGTCGGCGAGATGGTCTCCGCCAACCGCCTCATGGTCCTCATGCTCGTCTCCTACGTCCCGTGGAGCCTCACCGTCCTCGCCCTGCTCCTCCTCTCCCTCGCCCTCTGGCTGGAGGCCCGCTCGCGCCGCCCCGAACCGGAGCCGCCCGCCGCCCCCGCCCCCACGCCGGTCAGCGCCCCCCTCTGAGCCGCGCGCTGGTGTGCCGGGTCGGCACCGCCGCTGACGGATCCTCCGGCCACGGGTGCTTCGGGTACCGCCCCCGCAGCTCCGCCCGCACCGCCCGGTAGCCGTCCCGCCAGAACGACGCCAGGTCGGCCGTCACCGCCGCCGGCCTGCCGGCGGGGGAGAGGAGGTGGACGAGCACCGGCACCCCCGCCACCCGGGGCGTCTCGGCCAGACCGAACATCTCCTGCAGCTTCACCGCGAGCACCGGCCGCTCACCCCCGTACTCGACCCGTATCCGCGAACCGCTCGGCACCTCGATCCGCTCCGGCGCCAGCTCGTCCAGCCGGACCGCCTCGCCAGACGCCCACGGCAGCAGCCGCCGCAACGCATCCCCGGCGTCGATCCGCCCCAGATCCGCTCGGCGCGACGCCCGGGACAGCTCCGGCTCCAGCCACTCCCCGGCCCGGTCGACCAGCGCCCCCTCCGACACGTCCGGCCAGGGCTCCCCCAACTCCCGGTGGAGAAAGGCGAGCCGCTCGCGCAGCTCCCCGGCCTCCCGGCGCCACCGCAACAGCCCGAGCCCCTCGCGCCGCAGGCCGTCGAGCAGCGCCTCCCGCACGAGAGCCGGCTCGGCCCCGGCGCCCAGGGGACGGACCGTCAGCTCGACCGCGCCCAGCCGGTCCACCGACCGCGCCACCACGTCCCCGTCCTCCCAGTGGACCTCCTCGCCGGTGCTCCGCAGATGCCCGGCCGCCCGGCACGCCATGGACTCGTTCACCACCGCCGCGAGCCGCACCCGCGCCGTGGCGTCCCGCGCGGTGCGGTCCGCCACCGCCACGGCGAGCCACGGGCTGGACCGCAGCCGGGAGCCCTCGGCCAGCCGCGCCCCGCTCCCCGACACCATCAGATAGCCGCCCTGCTCCCGGGCCCTGGCCACCCGCTCCGGGAACGCCAGCGCCGTCACCAGACCGGCCACGGCGTCGTCGCCCTCCCGCTCCCCGCCGACGGCACCCCCGCCCACCGCCTCACCGGCCGACCGCTCCCCGACGGCGACGCCCCCGTCCACCACTTCGCCGGCCGACCGCTCCAGGCGCCGCGCCTCCGCCCTCCACCGCGCGCCGTACCCGTCGGTCCCCTGGCGGGCCGCGCGCCAGGCCGACACCAGGTCGTCCCCGTAGTCGCGCGGCGGTTCCTCGCTCAGCAGCGCCACCACCTCCGCCGCCCGCCGCACCCCGACCTCGGGCGCACCGTCCAGGAGCGCGCGCCCCAGCCGGGGGTGCAGCCCGATCCGGGACATCCGCACCCCCCGCTCCGTGGCCCGGCCCTCACCGTCGACGGCCCCGATCGACCCGAGCACCGCGCGGGCCGCCGCCATCGCCCCGGCCGGCGGCGCGTCGAGCAGCGCGAGCCCCTCCGCCGTCGGGTCGCCCCAGCAGGCGGCCCGCAGCGCGAAGTCAGCCAGGTCGGCGATCCGGATCTCGGGCGAGGGGAACCGCGCCCGGCTGCCGTCCTCCGCCTCGGCCCAGCAGCGGTAGACCACACCGGCCGCCTCACGCCCCGAGCGCCCCGCCCGCTGGGTCGCCGCCGCGGTCGACACCGGCACCGTCGCGAGGGAACCGAGACCCCGGGCATGGTCCGTCCGGGGCTCCCGCGCGAGCCCCGAGTCCACGACGATCCGCACCCCCGGAACCGTCAGGCTCGACTCCGCCACCGACGTCGACAGCACCACCCGCCTCCGTCCGCCCGGCCCGGCACCCCGCAGCACCGCGTCCTGGACGGCGGCGGGAGCCCGCCCGTGCAGCTGGAGCACCTCCGCGTCGACGCCGTCGAGCAGCCCCGCCGTCCGCGCGATCTCCCCCGTGCCCGGCAGGAAACAGAGGACGTCGCCCTGGTGCCGCTCCAACGCGAGCCGGACCGTCGACGCCACGTGCCGCAGCAGCGCCGGATCCACCCAGGTGCCGTGCGCGGGCCTGATGCCGGCCGGCGGCGCGGCGAACCTCACCGCGTACCCATGGCCCTCGCCCTTGCTCCACACGATCGGCGCGGGACCCCCGCCCTCCAGGACCGTGAGCAGCTCCGCCCACGCCTCGGCGTCGCTCGTCGCGGACGCCGCGATCAGCTTCAGCTCCGGCCGCAGCGTCGCCCGGACGTCCACCAGGAAGGCCATGGCCGTGTCGGCGTCGAGATGCCGCTCGTGACACTCGTCGAGCAGCACCACGTCCACGCCCGCCAGCTCCGGATCGCGCTGGAGCCGCTGGAGCAGGATGCCCGTCGTCACCACCTCGACCCGCGTCGCGGCCCCGGTCCGCCGCTCACCGCGCACCGAGAAGCCGACCGCGCCGCCGACCTCCTCGCCGAGCAGCCAGGCCATCCGCCGGGCCGCCGCCCGCACCGCCATCCTCCGCGGCTCGGCCACGAGCACCCGCCGCGCCGGTCCGTCCCCTATGAGCCCCGCGAGCGCCAGCGGCACCAGCGTCGTCTTGCCGGTGCCGGGAGGAGCGGACAGCACCGCCGCGCCGCGCTCCGCGAGGGCGGCGAGCAGCTCGGGGACGGCATGGCGGACGGGGAGACGGTCGAGTGCGTCGTTTCGGATCACGCACTCAGTCTCGTACGCGCCGCGAAAAAGAAAGGCCCCGTTGTCCACAGGGCCCCTCATTAGTACGACTACCAGCCGTCCCGCTCGCAGGCGAAGCCAGCCGTCCCGGCTAGCCGTCCCGCTCGCAGACGAAGATCGCCGTCCCCGGGATCAGGTTCCCCCGCAGCGGGGACCAGCCGCCCCACTCCTGACTGTTCCAGGCCGGCCACTCCGGCTCGACCAGGTCCACGAGCCGGAAGCCGCCGGCCACCACGTCCCGCACCCGGTCCCCGACGGTCCGGTGGTGCTCCACGTACACGGCCCGGCCCTGCTCGTCCTGCTCGACGTACGGCGTGCGGTCGAAGTACGAGGCGGAGACCGAGAGGCCCTCCGGCCCCGGCTCGTCCGGGAACGCCCAGCGGATCGGGTGCGTCACCGAGAACACCCAGCGGCCGCCCGGCCGCAGCACCCGGCGCACCTCGCGGAAGACCCGCACCGGGTCGGCGACGAACGGCACCGCGCCGTACGCCGAGCACGCCAGGTCGAAGGAGCCGTCCCGGAAGGGCAGCGCTCCGGCGTCCGCCTCCACCAGCGGCACCTCCCCGCCGATCCGCAGCGCGTGCTGGAGCTGCCGGTGCGAGAGGTCGAGGGCCACCGGCCGCGCCCCCTGGGCCGCCAGCCAGCGCGAGCACTGCGCCGCGCCCGCGCCGATCTCCAGGACGTCGAGGCCCTTCAGGGAGGCGGCCGGCCCCAGGAGCCCGGCCTCGGCCTCGTCGAGCCCCTCGGGGCCCCACACGAACCGGTCGTCGCCCAGGAAGGAGCCGTGCTCGCTCTGGTACTCGTCGGCGTTCCGGTCCCACCAGCCGCGGCTCGCCCGGCTGCTCTCCGCGTCCCCCGCGTCACGCCGGGTCGCCTCGGCCTCGTCGGCCTCCCCGCCGACCGCGTCTTCGTGTCCGTACTCTTGGTTCATCTCGCCCGCCGATGTAGTTTGCGCTCAGTGCAGCCGTGCGGCGGACCCCCGCCGTGGTGGCGCAAGAGGCATGATTGGTGCCGGAATTGAGTGGATCTGCCTCGGGTGCGCGCTTCGCGCATTGACCCTGTCCGGCCGCCCCCGTATGCTAAAGGTTGCGCTGCGGGCCTGCGCGCCTCAGACGGAGCAGGCCGCGCTCGTACCTGTTGTATGTCCCCTCGGTTTTCGAGGTTCCCTCCCGTTCGCGGAAGGGTGCTTCATTGGCTGTCCGGCTTCTTGGTGCGATACGGGCTCTCGGCGTAGCAGTACCTACGACTTTCTGTCCGTAACCGGAGCCCTTTCCCACATGACGAGCAGCACCGAGACCACCGCCACCACCCCGCAGGTTGCGGTCAACGACATCGGTAACGAGGAAGCCTTCCTCGCCGCGATCGACGAGACGATCAAGTACTTCAACGACGGCGACATCGTCGACGGCGTCATCGTGAAGGTCGACCGGGACGAGGTCCTGCTCGACATCGGTTACAAGACCGAAGGTGTCATCCCGAGCCGCGAGCTCTCGATCAAGCACGACGTCGACCCGAACGAGGTCGTCAAGGTCGGCGACGAGATCGAGGCCCTGGTTCTCCAGAAGGAGGACAAGGAAGGCCGCCTGATCCTCTCGAAGAAGCGCGCCCAGTACGAGCGCGCCTGGGGCACCATCGAGAAGATCAAGGAAGAGGACGGCATCGTCACCGGTACCGTCATCGAGGTCGTCAAGGGTGGTCTCATCCTCGACATCGGCCTCCGCGGCTTCCTCCCGGCCTCCCTGGTCGAGATGCGTCGCGTCCGCGACCTCCAGCCCTACGTGGGCAAGGAGCTCGAGGCGAAGATCATCGAGCTGGACAAGAACCGCAACAACGTGGTCCTGTCCCGCCGTGCCTGGCTGGAGCAGACCCAGTCCGAGGTTCGCCAGACCTTCCTCACGACCCTCCAGAAGGGTCAGGTCCGCTCCGGCGTCGTGTCCTCGATCGTCAACTTCGGTGCCTTCGTGGACCTGGGTGGCGTCGACGGCCTCGTCCACGTCTCCGAGCTGTCCTGGAAGCACATCGACCACCCGTCCGAGGTCGTCGAGGTCGGCCAGGAGGTCACCGTCGAGGTTCTCGACGTGGACATGGACCGCGAGCGTGTCTCCCTGTCGCTGAAGGCGACGCAGGAGGACCCGTGGCAGCAGTTCGCCCGGACCCACCAGATCGGCCAGGTCGTCCCGGGTAAGGTCACCAAGCTGGTTCCGTTCGGTGCGTTCGTCCGCGTGGACGAGGGCATCGAGGGTCTGGTCCACATCTCCGAGCTGGCCGAGCGCCACGTGGAGATCCCGGAGCAGGTCGTCCAGGTCAACGACGAGATCTTCGTCAAGGTCATCGACATCGACCTCGAGCGTCGTCGCATCAGCCTCTCGCTGAAGCAGGCCAACGAGTCCTTCGGTGCCGACCCGGCCTCGGTCGAGTTCGACCCGACCCTGTACGGCATGGCCGCGTCCTACGACGACCAGGGCAACTACATCTACCCCGAGGGCTTCGACCCCGAGACCAACGACTGGCTCGAGGGCTACGAGGCTCAGCGCGAGGCCTGGGAGACCCAGTACGCCGAGGCGCAGGCTCGCTTCGAGCAGCACCAGGCTCAGGTCATCAAGTCCCGCGAGGCCGACGAGGCCGCCGCTGCCGAGGGCGCTGCCGCCCCGGCCGCCGGCAACGCCGGTGCGGGCATCTCGGGTGGTTCGTACTCCTCGGAGTCGGACGACAACTCCGGCGCCCTGGCGTCGGACGAGGCGCTCGCCGCCCTGCGCGAGAAGCTGGCCGGCGGCCAGAGCTGAACAGGCTCTCCGCTGAGCGCTAGCCGCTAGCGAATCCGAGGCCCGTTCCCCTTCGGGGGAGCGGGCCTCGGTCGTTTTCCCGAGCAGCTCAGCCGAACCGCTCGCGCCCGGCCGCCGCAGGCGCCGCCGAGTTCCTCCGCCGGAAGATCGCCGCACCGGGAATTGCCGTGCCGCGCGCGGCGTTTCCAAAGAGAACACGAGGAGGAGCGGTAATCGTGCTTGATCCCCAGGATTTGTACGAATGGGACCCGAAGGGCGTGGCCGTCGTCGACCTGGCCCTGGCGCAGGAGTCGGCCGGACTGGTCATGCTGTACCACTTCGACGGCTACATCGACGCGGGCGAGACCGGTGAGCAGATCATCGACCGGCTGCTCGACACCCTCCCGCACCAGCTGGTGGCCCGCTTCGACCACGACCGGCTCGTGGACTACCGGGCCCGCCGCCCCCTGCTGACCTTCCGGCGCGACCGCTGGACCGCGTACGAGACGCCGTCCATCGAGGTCCGCCTCGTCCAGGACGCCACCGGCGCGCCCTTCCTCGTCCTCTCCGGCCCGGAGCCGGACGTGGAATGGGAGCGTTTCGCCGTCGCCGTCCGGCAGATCGTCGAGCGCCTCGGGGTGCGCCTCTCCGTCAACTTCCACGGCATCCCCATGGGCGTCCCGCACACCCGCCCGGTCGGCCTCACCCCGCACGGCAGCCGCGTCGACCTCATGCCGGGCCATCGCAGCCCCTTCGACGAGGCCCAGGTCCCCGGCAGCGCCGAGTCCCTCGTCGAGTACAGGCTCACCGAAGCCGGCCACGACACCCTCGGCGTCGCCGCCCACGTCCCGCACTACGTGGCCCGGTCCCCGTACCCGGACGCGGCCCTGACCGCCCTGGAGGCCGTCACCGCCGCCACCGGCCTCGTCCTCCCGGGCGTCGCCCACTCCCTGCGGACCGAGGCCCGCCGCACCCAGACCGAGATCGACCGCCAGATCGGCGAGGGCGACGAGGAGCTGGTCGCGCTCGTCCAGGGACTTGAGCACCAGTACGACGCGGCGGCCGGTGCCGAGACGCGCGGCAGCCTCGTCGCCGAGCCGGTCGACCTGCCCTCGGCCGACGAGCTGGGCCGAGAGTTCGAGCGCTTCCTCGCGGAGCGGGAGGGCGACTCCTGACCCCGTCGGGGCAGGCCCTAAGCTGCCGCTCATGCTGAAGGTGGGCCTGACCGGCGGGATCGGCGCCGGCAAGAGCGAAGTGTCGCGGCTGCTCGTCTCGTACGGAGCCGTACTGATCGACGCGGACCGGATCGCGCGCGAGGTCGTCGAGCCCGGGACCCCGGGGCTCGCGGCCGTCGTCGCGGCCTTCGGGGACGGCGTCCTCACCGAGGAGGGGACGCTGGACCGGCCCAAGCTCGGCTCCATCGTGTTCTCCGACGCGGACCGCCTCGCCACCCTCAACGCCATCGTCCACCCCCTGGTCGGAGCCCGGTCGGCGGAGCTGGAGAGCCGCGCCGGCGCCGGGGACGTCGTCGTCCACGACGTGCCGCTGCTCACCGAGAACGGGCTCGCGCCGCTGTACGACCTGGTCGTGGTCGTGGACGCCTCCCCGGAGACCCAGCTCGACCGGCTGGTACGGCTCCGCGGCATGGCCGAGGCCGAGGCCGAGGCCCGGATGGCGGCCCAGGCCACGCGCGCTCAGCGACTGGCCGTCGCGGACCTCGTGATCGACAACGACGGACCGCTCGACGCGCTCGAACCCCAGGTGAGGAAGGTCTGGGACGAGCTGGAGCGCCGCGCGAAGGCCGCCGAAGACTAGGACCTTGTCTTGTCGGTCGGGCCCAGGGGGCCTCTCGGATCAGGCCCCGCGACCCCGGCACGATCCGGGAGACAGCCCCTACAGGGGCGTCTTCCGGTGGAATGCGACTGCGGGGTCCGGTGTTCAACCACCGGATCGAGGGGAAGGATTCCATCGTGGCCGACAGGAACCCGGAAACGCACGTCATCGACTTCCGCGCCGCCGAGCACCTGCTGGCCGCGCGGGACCCTCGTGGGGCCGTGAAGCTGCTGGACTCGGTCATCGCCGCCCACCCCGAGAACACGGCCGCGCGCCTGCTGCGCGCCCGGGCGTTCTTCGCCGCCGCACAGCTCCGGCCCGCGCAGCTGGAGTTCGAGCTGGTCCTGGAGCGCGAGCCGGACAACGCCTTCGCCCACTTCGCGCTGGCCCGCACCTTCGAGCGCTCCGGGCAGACCGCCCAGGCCACACGGCACTTCCGCCTCGCCGCCGCGCTCGACCCGAAGCCGGAGTACCTCCAGGCGGCGGGCTTCGACACCCGGGACTGAGGCGGGCGGGACGTCAGCGTCCCGGGCCGCCGTGATCGGGTTCGTACGGCGGGATGCTCCGGCCCGGCTGCCAGTGAGCGCCCTGGTGGAGATGGCGCAGCACCACCGCCAGGTCGACCGTGACGACCAGGAACAGCACTCCGCAGGCCGCCGCCCAGCCGGGGCGGCCCACCAGGGAGAACACGGTCGTGCCGAAGGCGGCCCAGAGCAGCCCCCACACGCTCAGCCAGAACCGCAGCCGCAGGGCACTGCGCGCGGTGGCCGGCTCGTTCCCCGATCGCATGACGGTCGCATCTCCCCTCGGAGTCCCGAGGTCACTTCCAGCATGTACCCCGGGCGGGGGAAACGGAACGTCGGCCGGGCGGCCCGCGCCGACTAGTGGATGACGCTGTAGCTGCGCCAGGGCAGGGTGTCCGGGGCGATCCTGTTGCCGGTCCTGCTGGGGACGTAGATGGAGTTCTTCCCCTGACAGTCACGGGTCCGGTACATCACGATGTCGACCAGGGAGTTGTTCTCGACCTTGGTCACGCCCGAGGGCGCCAGGCGGTGGCAGCCCTTCACCGACGGGCTGGTCACGGTCACCACCAGGTCGCGTTCCGTCTCGTACCTGATCGTGCCCACGGCGCTGCGGCCGAGGCCCGAGCAACCGGCGACGGCGAGGGTGAGCAGCACGGCCCCGGTGGCGGTCGTGAGACGCCGGCGAACGGACATGGCGGATCCTCTTCTGTCGTGTCGTTTCAGGCCACCATGCCGTCGGCGGGCGGCGCTGTCATCCGTTGTTGGGCCGCCCGGGGGAACCGCCCGACGGTCGTTGTCAGACCCCGCTTGTAAGGTCGGAAGGCCAATGGGGAAGCGACACACAACGGGAGGGGAGCCGTGGCACACACCTGGATGACCAGCGCCGCCGTCTTCCTGCCCGCCGCCCTTCCCCGTGACGGCCGGGTCGCCTTCTGGGCCCCCGACGGCGGCTCACCGCCGGACCCGGCGGTGAGCGGGGCGGAGCGGGTCGAGCTGACCGTGGCCCGGCGGCACGGCAGCGGCGCCCGTGCCCGCTCCGTGCCCGCCGTGGCCCTGCCCGTCGAGGTCGCGCTGCCGCATCTCGTCGCGGCCCGCCACCACCCGGCCGCGCACCCCGCCACCGCCGGCTGGGGCGCCGCCACCCTGCACGCCCTGCACCTGGCCGCGCGCGGGCGGCTGCTGCCCGGACTGACCGCCGACGACCTGGACGCCTGGCGCGCCGGACCGCTGGACGCCGAGGACATCGCCCACCTGCGGGCCGTCGCCGCCGCCCTGCCGTACGAGGGGTACGCCGTGCCGGTGCCGGGGCGCGGTCCGCTGCGGCTGCCCGAGCCCGAGGCCCTCGTGCGCGCCTTCCTCGACGCGGTCGCCGACATCCTGCCCCGCACCCCGGCCGCCGCCCACGCGGTCGGCGCGCCGTTCGCGGCGCGCGCCCCGCAGCACCTGCCCCGCGCGCGTGCCTGGGCCGCCGAGGCGGCGGCCGGGATGGACGCCGGGGTGCGGGTCTCGCTCCGCCTCGACCTGTCGCCGTACGAACTCTTCGACGCGACGGACACCACGGACACCGCCGGCCCGGACGGCGAAGGGGACGGCGGGGAGCGCCACGCCGCCGCCGCGCTCCTCCAGATCCACAGCCTCGCCGACCCCACCCTCGTCATCGACGCCGCGGACCTGTGGGCGGGGGACGGCGAGCACTTCGGGCCCCGCGCCCGGATCGACGCCGTCCTCGCCCTGCGCCGGGCCGCCCGCGTCTGGCCCCCGCTCTCCCGCCTCCTGGAGCGGGACGTGCCCGACGTCCTCGCCGTCACCGAGGACGAGCTGTACGAACTGCTCGGCCCGGCCGCCGCCCGCCTCGCCGACGCGGGGGTCGCACTCCACTGGCCGCGGGAACTCGCCCGCTCCCTCAGCGCCTCCGCCGTCGTCCGTCCCGCGCACGCCGCGCCCGGCTCCGCCACCGACGGCACCTCCTTCTTCGACAGCGAGGAGCTCCTGCGGTTCAACTGGCAGCTGGCGCTCGACGGCGACCCGCTCACCGAGCGCGAGATGGACCTCCTGGCCGAGGCCCACCGGCCCGTCGTGCGCCTCCGCGACCAGTGGGTCGTCGTCGACCCCGCCCTCGTCCGCAAGGCCCGCAAGCGGGAACTCGGCCTGCTCGAACCGGTCGACGCCCTCGCCGCCGCGCTCACCGGCACCGCCGAGGTCGACGGCGAGTCCGTCCCCGCCGTCCCCGTCGGAGCCCTCGCCGCGCTCCGCGACCGGCTCCTGGCCGGCCCCGAGGACGTGCAGGCACCCCCCGGCCTCACCGCCACCCTGCGCGACTACCAGCTCCGCGGCCTCGCCTGGCTGGACCTGATGACCTCCCTCGGCCTCGGCGGCTGCCTCGCCGACGACATGGGACTCGGCAAGACCGTCACCCTCATCGCCCTCCACCTGCGCCGCGCCCGCCGCGCCCCCACCCTCGTCGTCTGCCCGGCCTCCCTCCTCGGCAACTGGCAGCGGGAGGTGCGGAAGTTCGCCCCCGATGTGCCCGTCCGGCGCTTCCACGGCACGGACCGGGACCTCGACGGCACCGAGGGCGGTTTCGTCCTCACCACCTACGGCACCCTGCGCACCAGCGCCGCCCGGCTCGCCGAGCGGGAGTGGGGGATGGTCGTCGCCGACGAGGCGCAGCACGTCAAGAACCCCTTCTCCGCGACCGCCAAGGCGCTGCGCGAGATCCCCGCCCCCGCCAGGGTCGCCCTCACCGGCACCCCAGTGGAGAACAACCTCTCCGAACTCTGGGCGCTCCTCGACTGGACCACCCCCGGTCTCCTCGGACCGCTCAAGACCTTCCGCTCCCGCCACGCCCGGGCCGTGGAGAACCACGAGGAGATCGAGCACGAGGAGGCCGTCGAGCGGCTCGCCCGGCTCGTGCGCCCCTTCCTGCTGCGCCGCCGCAAGTCCGACCCCGGGATCGTCCCCGAACTCCCGCCGAAGACGGAGTCCGACCATCCCGTCGCCCTCACCCGCGAACAGGCCTCGCTGTACGAGGCGGTCGTCCGCGAGACCATGGCCCGCATCGAGGGCGCCGAGGGCATGGCCCGCCGGGGCCTCGTCATGAGCCTGCTGACCTCCCTCAAGCAGATCTGCAACCACCCCGCGCAGTACCTCAAGGAACAGGCCCCGCGCGGCAGCGGCACCGCGCGGCTCGCCGGCCGGTCCGGGAAGCTCGCCCTGCTCGACGAGCTCCTCGACACGATCCTCGCGGAGGACGGGTCCGTACTCGTCTTCACCCAGTACGTGTCGATGGCGCGGCTCCTCGCCGACCACCTGGCCGCGCGGGGCGTCCCCGCCCAACTCCTGCACGGCGGCACGCCGGTGGCCGAGCGGGAGCGGATGGTCGACCGCTTCCAGGCCGGCGAGGTCCCCGTCTTCCTGCTCTCCCTGAAGGCCGCGGGCACCGGCCTCAACCTCACCCGGGCCGGCCACGTCGTCCACTACGACCGCTGGTGGAACCCGGCCGTCGAGGAGCAGGCCACCGACCGGGCCTACCGCATCGGGCAGACCCAGCCGGTGCAGGTCCACCGGCTCGTCGCCGAGGGCACCGTCGAGGACCGCATCGCCGAGATGCTCCGCGCCAAACGGGCCCTGGCCGACGCCGTCCTCGGCTCCGGCGAGGCCGCCCTCACCGAACTCACCGACCGGGAGCTCGCCGACCTGGTGTCCCTGAGGAGGCCCTCGTGAACCACGCAAGGGGCGCGCGGGGCGCCCGGGGCGCCGCCCTCCGGCACGACGACCGCCGCCGCAGCTTCCCGCAGGTCGCGCCGCGCTCGGCCCCCGACGGCCGGTTCGCCGCCACCTGGTGGGGAAACGCCTGGGTGGCCGCCCTGGAGGACGCCGCCCTCGACGCGGCCCGTCTCGCGCGGGGCAAGGCGTACGCGGGGCGCGGCCACGTCGACGCGATCACGGTCACCCCCGGCCGGGTCGTCGCCTACGTCCACGGCAGCCGGCCCCGCCCGTACCGAACCGAGATCAGGATGCGGACCCTCGGCGACGACGGCTGGGAGCGGTTCCTCGACGAGGCCGCCGCCCGCCCCGACCACATCGCCGCCCTGCTCGACAAGGACGTGCCGCACGCCCTGGAGGCGGTCGCCGGACTGCTGCCCGCGCCGGGCGACCTCGTCCCCGACTGCTCCTGCCCGGACGACGGTTACCCCTGCAAGCACGCCGCCGCCCTCTGCTACCAGGCCGCCCGTCTCCTCGACGAGGACCCGTTCGTCCTCTTCCTGATGCGCGGCCGCGGGGAGCAGGAGCTCCTCGCCGAGCTCACCCGGCGCAACGCCGCCCGGGGCGCCGCCGAGACGGGCGCCGCCGCCCCGCCGATGCCCACGGTCCCCGCCCGTGTCGCGCTCGCCGCGGCCACCGGGGCAGGGCTCCCGCCGCTGCCGCCCGAGCTGCCGGTCCCGGACCGGCCCGGCCGCCCGGCGGTCTTCCCGCCGGACCCGGACGCCCCCGATCCGCTCGCCCTCGACCTCCTCGCCACCGAGGCCGCCGCCCGCGCCCACGCCTTCCTCGCCACCGGCCACGACCCGGTCGCCGCGCTCACTCCCTGGCAGGACGCGGTCCGGCTGGCCGCCGCGCACCCCGGCTCCGGCCTCACCGCCTCGTCGCGCGCGCTCTACCGCGACCTGGCGGGCGCCCTCGACCGGACCCCCACGGAGCTCGCCCGCGCCGTCGCCGCCTGGCGCCAGGGCGGCGCGGCGGGCCTCGCCGTCCTCGAAGAGCCCTGGGATCCGCCGGCCGGTCCGTTCGACCGGGCCAGACCCGCGCTGCTCGCCGCCGACTTCCCCGCCTTCCGCCCCTGGCGCAACAGGCTCTCCGGGGAGTCCCTCCAGCTCCGGCTCGGCCGCGACGGCCTCTGGTACGGGTACGAGTCGGACGCCGGCCGCGAGGACTGGTGGCCGCGCGGCGCCCCCGACCCGGACCCGGTGGGTGCCCTCACCGATCTCCTGGGGCGCTGAGGGGTGTCGACGGGCGTGGACGGATGTCGAAAAGCGTCGGCAGGTGTCGACGGGTGTTGACCCGACACTCGAACGGATTCCCACTCGATGGAGTGAAACCCGTCAACGGCCGGATCCGGCACGCACGTTTGTCGCGTTGATTCCGGTACGGGCACTTGCCCGTGCACACCTCCGGAAGGCAGGAAGCCATGAGGCAGATTCGCCGAAGTGGTCTGGCCACACTGTTGGTCACGGGCGGAGCGCTCGCCCTCTCGGCGGGCGCCGCGCACGCCGACGCCGGCGCCGAGGGCGCCGCGGTCGGTTCGCCGGGAGTCGGTTCCGGCAACACGATCCAGCTGCCGGTGCACGTGCCGGTCAACGCCTGCGGCAACACGGTCAACGTCGTCGGACTGCTCAACCCGGCCGCGGGCAACAGCTGTGCCAACCGCTCCGCCGAGCGCGAGACCGGGGGCTACGGGGACGAGAAGGGCGGCGGCTCCCACAAGGACATGCCCGCCACCCCGCGCGGCGGCGAGCAGGCCGGCGGCTCCCAGACCGGCTCCCACGGCGCCGGCTCCTCCAACGGCGGCGGGTCCACCGCCGAGACCCACGCCCAGGGATCCCCCGGCGTGCTCTCCGGGAACGGCATCCAGCTGCCCATCGACCTGCCCGTGAACGTCAGCGGCAACTCGGTCAACGTGGTCGGCATCGCCAACCCGGCCATCGGCAACACCGCGGTGAACGGCCCGGCCAAGCCCCAGCAGCCGATCGAGACGCCGACGCCGCGCCCGCAGACCCCCGTGCGGAACGTGCCGGGGCCGCGGGCCGAGACCGTGACCCCCGCCCCGGTCCCCGCGCCGCAGGGCGGGACGAGCACGGCCTCGCTGGCCGCCACGGGTTCGGACGCCATGGGCTACGCCGGTTCCGTGAGCGCCGCGCTGCTCCTCGGCGGCGCCCTGCTGTACCGCCGTGGACGCCGCGCCGGCGACCAGGCCTGAGGATCGGTCCCCCGCGGCCCGGTCGACGCGGGCTGACGCCCGAGCCGTCAGCCGCGTTCCCGGCCGCTCGTGGTCCCGCCGCCCTGGCGCCAGGTCCGGAGCACCGCCTCGATGGCGGGCGCGACCCTCGTCCGGGCCTGGTGCCGGGGAACCCCCTGCATCAGCAGGGAGTCGTACGGCGTGTCGACATGTCGTACGGAGGCTCGTACCGCGGCGGTGACCGCGCCGCGGTCGAGCGAGCGGCCCGCGGCCGTGCGCCCCACGCGTCCGCTGCCCTTCGCCGAGGCGTGGACGGCGATCTCCGTGGCCCGGTCCGCCGGGCAGGACGGGAAGAGCCGCAGGATCTCCGCCAGGAGCGCCGCGGTGATCTCGGCGTCTGCGGCCGCGCGCCGCACCGCGTCCCGGGCCCGCCGCGCGGCCCGCGCCTCGGCGTCCGCCAGGCAGGCCCGTTCCGCCTCGGCGAGTGCGGCCTCCTCGACGAGCAGGCCCTGACGCTCGTACCGCGTGCGGCGCCGGTTGTGCCGTACGACCACGGCCCAGAGCGTGCTGCCCTCCCGGGCGCGACGGGTGAGCGCCGTGTCGCCCCGGCGCAGGAAGACCAGATGGCCGAGGTCGGCGCAGTCCAGACAGACCGGCGCGTTGTACTCGACGATCATCCGGTCCAGCGGCCCCCGGTGGCATTCCGAGCAGCGGCGGCGCCGGAGCGGCTCGACGACGACGGGAGCGACGAGGTCCACGGCCGGTCCCCGCTCAGCGGACGCCGGGCGCGGCGGCGGCGATGAACAGGGCGAGTGCCTCCTTGGCCTGCTCGGAGCGGCGGGCGCGGTCCGCCTCGTCGACCGCCTCGTGCATGCAGTGGGACTCCACGAAGGCCGCCTCGGCGAGTCGCCGGGTCTCCGGGTCGTCACAGACCAACTGGACGCGGAAGAGGGCCTGTCGGGCGGCGGTCCGCTGTCGGTAGGAGGCGTGACGGGACTCCTCCGCCTCCTCCGAGCCGGGATGCGCCAGGGCCCGGAACCAGCGGTCGTTCTGGCTGTGGCGGTAGTCGACGACCGCGCCCGCGAAGGCGCTGTAGGTCTCGATCCGCTCCTGCCGGAGCTGCTCGGTGCGGGCGAGCGCGGCCGTGCGCTCGGTGGCCCGCGCCTGGAACCAGTGCGTGAAGACCACGCCCAGCAGGGTTCCCGCCACGGCTATCAGCGCCGCATCCATGACCGGCCGCCCTCCCCGTACTCCTCGGCCTTCAGACCCGTAGATCATGACAGCACGAGGGGCCCGACGTCACTGCCGGTAGCCGCTCAGGAATCGGCCGATACGGCTGACGGCGGCGTCGAGGTCGTCGGCGTACGGCAGGGTCAGGATGCGGAAGTGGTCCGGACGCGGCCAGTTGAAGCCGGTGCCCTGCACGACCTGGATCTTCTCCCGCAGCAGCAGGTCGAGGACGAACCTCTCGTCGTCGTGGATCTTGTGCACGGCGGGGTCGAGTCGCGGGAAGGCGTACAGCGCGCCCTTCGGCTTCACGCAGGAGACGCCCGGGATCTCGTTGAGCTTCTCCCAGGCCCGGTCGCGCTGTTCGCGCAGCCGGCCGCCCGGGGCGCACAGCTCGTGGATCGACTGCCGGCCGCCGAGCGCGGCCTGGATGGCGTACTGGGCGGGGGCGTTGGGGCAGAGCCGCATGGAGGCCAGCATCGTGAGGCCCTCCAGGTAGTTCCTGGCGTGCTGCTTCGGGCCGGTGACGACCAGCCAGCCGGAGCGGAAGCCCGCGACCCGGTAGGTCTTGGAGAGGCCGCCGAAGGTGAGGACGACCAGGTCGGGGGCGAGGGAGGCGATCGGGTGGTGAACGGCCTCGTCGTAGACGATCTGGTCGTAGATCTCGTCGGCGAGGACCATGAGGTTGTGGCGGCGGGCGAGGTCGAGGATGCCGTCGAGGACCTCCTTCGGATAGACCGCGCCGGTGGGGTTGTTGGGGTTGATGACGACGACGGCCCGGGTCCGGTCGGTGATCTTCGACGCCATGTCGTCGAGGTCCGGGTACCAGTCGGCCGACTCGTCGCAGAGGTAGTGCACGGGCTTGCCGCCCGCGAGGGTCGTGACGGCCGTCCACAGGGGGTAGTCGGGGGCCGGGATCAGGACCTCGTCGCCGTCCTCCAGGAGGGCCTGGGTGGCCATCGAGATGAGTTCGGAGACGCCGTTGCCGAGGTAGACGTCGTCGACGTCGACCTCGGTCAGGCCCATCGACTGGTAGCGCTGGGCGACGGCGCGGCGGGCGGACAGGATGCCGCGGGAGTCGGTGTAGCCATGGGCCTTGGGGAGCATCCGGATCATGTCCTGGACGATCTCCTCGGGCGCCTCGAAGCCGAAGAGCGCGGGGTTGCCGGTGTTGAGGCGCAGGACGCTGTGGCCCGCCTCCTCCAGGGCGTTGGCCTGCTCGATGACCGGGCCGCGGATCTCGTAGCAGACCTCGCTCAGCTTGCTCGACTGCCGAAACTCCATGCGCCGACCTCCCCAGAAGTGTTGGTGCTTGGTTTTACCAAGTTCGAGCTTGGAAAGTCCAACAACATGTCTAGACTGCGTCGCATGCCACGTCAGCCACGCCGCCGCAGCTACGACCAGCACTGCGCCGCCGCGCGCGCCCTCGACCTCGTCGGCGACCGCTGGACCCTGCTCGTCGTCCGCGAACTCCTCGCCGGGCCGCGCCGCTACACCGACCTCCACGCCGACCTCCCCGGCGTCAGCACCGACATGCTCGCCGGCCGCCTCAAGGACATGGAGGGCGCCGAACTCGTCACCCGGCGCCGACTGCCCCCGCCCGCCTCGGCGTACGTGTACGAACTCACCCCGCGCGGACGTGACCTGCTGCCCGTCCTGCGCACCCTCGCCGCCTGGGGCGCGCCCGAACTCGGCGAGCCGCGCCCCACCGACGCCGTCCGCGCCCACTGGTACGCGATCCCGCTCCTCGGCGCGCTGGCGGAGCTCGGCGCGGGGATCGTCCAAGTGACCCTCGACGAGGGCGAGTTCCACGTACGGCGCGGGGCCGACGGCAGCGTGGCCTACGGGGACGGAGGGGTGGACGCCCCCGACGCCCGGCTGCGGACCGACACGGCGACCTGCAGGGCCCTCGCCGCGGGGGAGCTGACCCTGCACGAGGTGCTCGAGTCGGGCCGCGCCGTGCTGGAGCGGGCCGCGCCGGTGGTCGCGCAGGCCTGAGGCCGGTGCCGGGGATCAGACCTGCGCGGCCAGCGCCTTCGCCAGGCGGTCGCGGGCCGCGGTCTGCGCCGCTATGCGCGCGTCGATCACGGCGAGGCGCTCGCGGGCGATCTCCAGGGCGCGGGCGGACGGCGGGGCCGCCGAGACGTCCCCGTCCAGACAGGTGCGGAACGCGGAGACGTCGTCCAGCGTGAACCCCGCGTCCAGCAGGTACCGGATGTTCGACACCCGCGTGACGGCGATCTCCTCGTACACCCGGTATCCGTTGGCCGCGCGGACCGACGTGATCACCCCCGCCTCCTCGTAGTGCCGCAGCGCGCGGGCCGACACCCCGGTCCGCCGGGCCAGTTCACCGATGCGCAAGGACGCCACCTCCTCACGCAGTCGTATCACGAGACCAGCGCACCCCCGTCGACGGGCAGGACGGTGCCGGTCAGGAAGGCGGCGTCCGGGGCGGCGAGCGCCGTGATCGCCCAGGCGACCTCCTCCGGCCGCCCGACCCGCCCCAGCGGGGTGTGCGCCAGCTGCCACGCCCGCACCGCCTTCCGCTGCTCGGGGGTGAGGCCCATGTGGTCCGCGATCGGGGTCTCGATCGCACCGGGCGCGACCGCCACGACCCGGACGCCGGCCGGCGCGAGCTCCACCGCCCAGCAGCGGGTCAGGGTCTCCAGGGCGCTCTTGGTCGCCGGATAGACGGAGTTGCCGGGCCAGCCGCGCTGGCCGATCGTCGTCGTCACGTTGACCACGACGCCCCGGGACTCCCGGAGCGCGGGGACGGCCGCCTGGGTGAGCAGGAGCGGTGCGACGAGGTTCGTCTCCAGGAGCGGGGCGATCACGGAGCGGTCGAGGGTCCCGAGCGGGCCGCCTGCGGAGATCCCGGCGTTGTTGACGAGGACGTCGAGCCGGCCGTGGGCCGTCAGCGCGGCGCGGACGATCTCCTCGGCCGCGCCCTCCGCCGTGACGTCGGCGGCGAACGGACGGATGCCCGGGTGTCCCTCGGCGGTCTCCCGCAGCGGCTCCTCCCGACGGCCGACGGCGACGACCGTCGCCCCCTGCGCGGCGAACGAGCGCGCGGTGGCCCGGCCGATGCCGGTGCCCGCGCCGGTGACGACGACGACCCTGGTGGGTGTGGTGGTGTCCATGGACCCGATGGTCGGACCCTGACGTCAGTGACAAGGTCAAGCCCGGCTCAGCGCTCGGGGCAGAGGAACTCCAGCCGGTTCTCGTGGCAGTCGGCGACGTAGAAGCGGCGGTGGCCCGGGAAGTCGTCGTCCCAGGTCACCTCGACACCCAGGCCGGTCAGCCGCTCGGCCAGGCCGTCGAGGTCGGCGACCAGGATGCCCGGGTGTCCCTTGCGGGCCGGCCGGAAGTCCTCCTCGACGCCCAGATGGATCTCCAGCGCGTCCGAACGCACCCACAGGCCGCCGCGCGCCGCGAGGACCGGCGGCTTCTGGATCTCGGTCATGCCCAGCACGTCCACGTAGAATCGGCGGCACACCTCCTCCTCGCCCGGCGGCAGGGAGAGCTGCACATGGTGCAGCCCGAGACCGAAGGGCGTCGTCGCCTCCGTGGTCTCGTAGGGCAGTGCTTCCTGACGCAGGCTCATGGGGGAACGAGTCCTCTCCTCCGCGGGTGCCGTGCGGTCGCGCGGCCAGATCACCGTAATGCCGGGGGTGTCGACCGGTACACGTCAGGGGGAGCGACGGGCAGGATGAGCGGGATGCGATACGAGGCGATCACCTGGGACCGGATGGCGGAGGCGCTCGCCGGCCACCTCGACACGTCGCCCGCCGCGGCGGGCGACGCCTGGCTCAAGGTGGGCATCGACGGGCCGCCCGCCGCACCCGGGGACGAGCTCGCCGGGCTCCTCGCCGAGGCGCTGCGCACGCGCGGGCGGGCGGTCCACGTCGTGGGGACCGGCGGCTTCCTGCGGCCCGCTTCCCTGCGGTACGAGTACGGAAAGCAGGACCCCGACGCGTACTACAGCGGGTGGACCGACACCGGGGCCCTGTGGCGGGAGGTCTTCGGCCCGCTGGAGCCCGGTGGCAGCGGGCGCGTGCTGCCGGACCTGTGGGACCCGGCCACGGACCGCGCGACCCGCAGCCCGTACGTCACGCTGCCGCCGCGCGGAGTGCTCGTGCTGCACGGGCCCTTCCTGCTCGGCCACTGGTTCCCCTTCGACCTCACCGTGCACCTGCGCCTCTCGCCCGCCGCCCTCGCCCGGCGCACGGAGGAGCCCTGGACCCTGCCCGCCTTCGCCCGGTACGAGACGGAGGTCGGCCCCGCCGAGGCGGCGGACGCCGTCGTACGGGCCGACGACCCGCGCCATCCTGCCTGGACGGGACTGCGGACGTAGCGCCCGACTCCAAGGGCGCCCGCCTTCCCTGCCCCGTCCGGGCCCGGCTGTCCGACTCCGGGCCGGCCGACTCCTCGGTCTCGTCCGAGAGCCGCCCGGGGCCCGACTCCCCGGCCCCTCGACTCCGGGCCGTCCCGCGCATGGACCGGTCAGCCGGCGGCCAAGCCCTCCGGGGGTCTGCCGCCCACCGTGGTGACCGCCTCCGCGCCCGCACGGCAGCCCGCCTCCGCCGCCCGCACCGGGTCCGCGCCCATCAGTCGCGCGGCCAGGAACGCCCCGGTGAACGCGTCGCCCGCGCCCGTCGAGTCCACCGGCCGCACCGGTGGCGCCGCCACCCGCGCGGTGACGGCGCCGCCCTCGGCGACCAGCGCGCCCGCCGCTCCGAGGGTGACCACGACCAGCGGGAAACGCCTGCTCAACTCCGCTGCCGCCGCCTCCGGTTCGCCGCACCCGGTGAGCGACCGAGCCTCGTCCGCGTTGGGCAGCAGTGTCTCGGCGCCCTCCGCCGCCGTGAGGAACCGGTCCGCCCCCAGCTCCGCCAGGAACCCCGCCGAGGCCGGGTCCACGCTCACCGGGACCCCCGCCTCCCGTGCGTCCCGCAGCGCCCGGCGGGCCGTCTCGCGGCTCGGCGCGGCGAAGAACAGGTACCCCGAGAGGTGCAGCCGGGCCACGCCGTCGAGCAGCCTCGCGGACCAGTCGGCGGGGGAGAGGCGCAGCGCGGCACCGCTGTCCGTCAGGAAGGTGCGCTCCGACGAGCCGTCCACCAGTGCGATCACGGTGGCCGTCGCCGCGTCCGCGTCCGGGACGAGCAGGGGACGCACGCCCGCCCGGCGCAGCGCCCGCTCGTGCCAGTCGGCCGCGTCCGTCCCCACCCGGCCGAGCAGCCGCACGTCGTCCCACCCCGAACGCGCCGCCCAGCAGGCGGCGTTGGCCCCGGCGCCGCCCGGGAGGGTCCGGATCTCCGCTGCCGTGTCCGTGGCGGGGGCGAGCGGGGTCCGGTGCCGGGCGACGACGTCCGTGACCACGTCCCCTATGACCAGCAGCGCGCCTCCGGCCGGGGTCACCGGCCGTCGGCGCCGGCCGCCGACGGGTGGGGCGTCCCGGTGTCACGGGCGCTCGGGTCGGGAGCCGCCGCGCCGCCGGAACCCGTACCGGTGCCCGTGGCGCGGCCCGGCCCCCTCCCCGCCGCGTACGCCCCCGCGATGCTCGCGGCGAGCCGCACATTGCCGCGCACCGCCGCGAGGTTGGCCTCCAGAGACGCTCCTTCCGTGTGCACCATCAGGTATTCGAGGAGGAACGGCGTCACCGCCTGCCCGGTGATCCCCTTCTCCTTCGCCGCCGCCAGGCCCCGCGCGAGCACCCGGTCGTGCAGTGCGGGATCCAACTGCTCGGCCACCGGCACCGGGTTGGCCACCACGAGCGCGGCCCGCGGGCCGCCGAGCCCGTCCTGCGCCCGTATCACCCCCGCCACCTCCTCCGGGGTGCGCAGGGTCCAGTCGACCGGCTCGCCCGAGGAGGAGAGGTAGAAGCCGGGGAAGCGGTCCGTGCCGTAGCCGACGACCGTCACCCCCAGCGTCTCCAGGCGCTGGAGCGTCGCGGGCACGTCGAGGATCGACTTGACCCCGGCGCACACCACGGTGATCCCGACCCGGGCGAGCAGCCGCAGGTCGGCGGACTCGTCCTGCGTCTCGCTCCACTCGCGGTGCACGCCGCCGAGCCCGCCCGTCGCGAACACCCGTATGCCGGCCGCGTCCGCCAGCCAGGCCGTCGCCGAGACCGTCGTCGCCCCCGTGGCCCCGGTCGCCAGGGCGGGGGCCAGATCGCGGTGGCCCAGCTTCCGCACCGACGGGTCCTCGGCGATGCGGGTCAGGGCCGCCCGGTCGAGGCCGATCCTGGCCGTGCCGTCGATCACCGCGATCGTGGCGGGGACGGCGCCCCCGGCCCGTACGGACTCCTCCAGCTCCGCCGCCACGGCGAGGTTGCGCGGGCGCGGCAGACCGTGGGCGATGAGCGTCGATTCCAGCGCGACGACGGGCCGGCCCTCGTGGAGCGCTTCCCGTACCTCTTCGGACACCTGTGTGGACATGTGTGATTCCTTGGCGCGATCACCGGCCCCGCAAACCTCGTTGGCGACCACCTGCCACACCCGGGGAGCCCCCTGCGGAATCCGTGACGGGGCGCCGGGCAGGAGCGCCGACGACGGCCGCGACACCCTTGGGACACTGCGGCAGAGGGCCGGTGCGGATTTCGTCGCCCCGCCAGCCTTCGGCATCGCCCCTGGTCGGAGCCGAAACGGAGGCTTTTCTTCCATCGGATCCCGGCCTCGGGAGGCCCTCGGGGCCCAGCTACAGTCACCGCCCATGACGACTCATGACCTGCCTTCCTTCGCCGTGCACATCCCCGACGCGGAGCTCGAGGCCGAGCCCCTCGACCCCGGCCAGATCGTCTCCGGCACGCCCGAGGTGACGGGCAAGGTGCTATGGGAGTCGGCCGACGGCAAGCAGCTGCGCGGCATCTGGCAGATCACGCCGGGCGTCGTCACCGACACCGAGGCCAACGAGCTGTTCGTGGTGGTCTCCGGGCGGGCGACCGTCGCCGTCGAGGGCGGCGACACGTTGGAGATCGGCCCCGGTGACGCGTGCGTGCTGCGGGAGGGCGACCGGACGACCTGGACCGTGCACGAGACCCTCCGCAAGGCGTACCACATCAGCCTCTGAAGACCCTCCCAGCCCCGGACCGAGGGCCGTCCGACCCCCTGAACTCCGGGCGGAGGAGAGGGAGTCGGAAGTCTGGTAGGAAACCTTCCTGTCCGCTATTCTCCCGGGCAGCGGCTCGGCGCGGCGCCCCACCCTAGGGGCGTGACGCGCTCAGCGAGAGCTCTGACCCGGCCGCCGAGCACCACTCCCGCCGTGTGGCGCCCGAATCGCCACCCGGCCGGTCGCCCGTGTCCGTCACCCGCGGCACGGGCGCCCCGGCCCGCGCCCCGCGGTCGGTCCGTGGTGCCCCGCACCGGTGTCCAGCTCTCGCCGACCCCCAGGCCAGGGAGCCCAGGTATGCGCCCGTTCGCCTCCGCCCCACCTCGCCGCACCACCGACCGACTGCCCCTCGTCCTCGCCGCCGTGCTGCTGCTCGTCGGCGGACTCCTGCTCGCCCTCCCTGACCGGGCCGGAGCCGCCGCCGACACCCTGATCTCCCAGGGCAGGCCGGCCACGTCCTCCTCCGTCGAGGACTCCACCTTCGGCCCGGAGAAGGCCTTCGACGGCGTCTCCACCACCCGCTGGGCCAGCACCGAGGGCGTCGACCCGCAATGGATCAAGGTCGACCTCGGCCCCTCGGCCACCGTCTCCCGCGTCAAGCTCGTCTGGGAGGCCGCCTACGCCAAGGCCTACCGCGTCGAGACATCCGCCGACGGCACCACCTGGACCCGCCTCGCCACCGAGACCGCGGGCAACGGCGGCACGGACGACTGGACCGGGCTCACCGGCACCGGCCGCTACCTGCGCGTCTACGGGACCGCGCGCGGCACCTCGTACGGCTACTCGCTCTACACGGTGGAGGTCTACGGCACCACGCCCACCACGCCTCCCCCCACCGGCGCCTTCACCGTCGTCGCGGCCGGCGACATCGCCGCCCAGTGCACCGCCTCCAGCAGCTCCTGCGCCCACCCGAAGACCGCCGCGCTGGCCCAACGGATCGCGCCGTCCTTCTACCTGACGATGGGCGACAACCAGTACGACGACGCCCGCCTTTCGGACTTCCGCAACTACTACGACAAGACCTGGGGCGCCTTCAAGGCGCAGACCCGGCCCGTCCCCGGCAACCACGAGTCCTACGACCCGGCCGGCGCGTTCTCCGGCTACAAGTCGTACTTCGGCGCGATCGCCTACCCCCAGGGCAAGCCCTACTACAGCTACGACCAGGGCAACTGGCACTTCGTCGCCCTCGACTCCAACACCTTCGACGACGCCGCGCAGATCCAGTGGCTCAAGGACGACCTCGCGCGGAACACCAAGGGCTGCATCGCCGCCTACTTCCACCACCCGCTGTACTCCTCCGGCGGCCACGGCAACGACCCCGTCTCCAAGCCGGTCTGGCAGATCCTCTACGGGGCCAGGGCCGACCTCGTCCTCAACGGGCACGACCACCACTACGAGCGCTTCGCCCCGCAGGACCCGAGCGGACGGGCCACCGCCGACGGCATCGTCGAGATCGTCGGCGGCATGGGCGGCGCCGAGCCCTACGACATCGAGACGGTCCAGCCGAACAGCCAGAAGCGGATCAGCGGAACGTACGGCGTCCTGAAGCTGGACCTCACCGACACCACCTACACCTGGCAGTACGTCGGCACCGACGACCAGGTCAAGGACTCCGGCCCGACCTACACCTGCCACTGATGTACCTCGCGACCACCGGTCGCCGCGACGCGCCGCCCCGCCCCACCGGGGCCCGGCGGCGCGTCCCCGGCACCGTCCTCGTCCTCGGCACGGTCAGCCTCGTCACCGACGTCTCCTCGGAGATGGTGACCGCCGTCCTGCCGCTCTACCTGGTCCTCGGACTCGGCCTCTCCCCGCTCCAGTTCGGCCTCCTCGACGGCCTCACCACCGGCGCCACCGCGCTCGTACGGCTCCTCGGCGGCGCCGGCGCCGACCGCGGCGGCCGCCACAAACAGGTCGCCGGACTCGGCTACGCCCTCTCCGCCTGCTCCCGGCTCGGCCTCCTCCTCGCCGGCGGGGCGACCGGCTGGATCGCCGGGGCCCTCGCCGCCGACCGGCTCGGCAAAGGCGTCCGCACCGCGCCCCGCGACGCGCTCATCACCCTGCACACCCCGCCCGAGGACCTCGGCCGAGCCTTCGGCACCCACCGCGCCATGGACACCACCGGCGCCCTCCTCGGACCCCTCGCCGCCTTCGCCCTGCTGTGGGCGACCGCCGAGACGTACGAGACGGTCTTCGCCGTCAGCTTCTGCGTCGGCGCGTTCGGCGTGCTGGTCTGGCTGCTCCTCGTCCCGGGACGGCCGCGGGACGCAGGTCGGCAGCAGGATTCCGGTCGGCAGCGGGACCCCGGCCGGCCGCGGGGCGGCCGGGACACGCGGTCGAAGGGCCCGGCGGTGCCACGCGCGCGTGGCGGGCTCCTCGCGGCCCCGCGCTCACCCGCGTACCGCCGGATCGTGCTCTGCGCCGCCCTCCTCGGCGCCGCCACCGTGGGCGACTCCTTCCTCTACCTGCTGCTCCAGCGGCGCCTCGACCTCGACGCCACCTGGTTCCCGTTCCTGCCGCTCGGCGCGGCCGCCGTCTATCTGCTGCTCGCCGTCCCGGCGGGCCGCCTCGCCGACCGCCTCGGACGCCGCCGGCCCCTCCTGTACGGGCACGGGGCCCTGCTCCTCGCCTACGGACTGCTCCTCGCCCCCGTGCCCGGTGCGGGGGCCCTAGTGGGCGTCCTCGTCCTGCTCGGGGTCTTCTACGCCGCCACCGACGGCGTCCTGATGGCCCTCACCGGACCGTTCCTCACCGAGGGACGGCAGGCCGGCGGCCTCGCGGTCGTCCAGACCGCGCAGGCGCTCGCCCGGCTCGGCGCCGCCGTCGCCTTCGGCGCCCTCTGGACGGCGAGCGGACCGGAGACGGCCCTCGTGGCGGCGCTCCTGGCCCTCGCGGCGGCCCTGGGCTGCGCCGCCCGTCTGCTGCCGTCCGGGCCGAGCCCCGAAGGGAGCACGACATGACCGCCCCGAAGGGAGCACGCCGTGAACGTCCCTGAATGGAGCACGACATGAACGTCCCCGCCTCCACGCGCGCGCGTGTGGGGATCCTCGTCCTCGCCCTCCTGCTGCTCGGCGGCGGAGCCACCGCCTACACCCTCCGCGTCGCCTCCGGGCGGACCGCCGCCACCGGGACCGCCGACCCCGGCTTCACCCTGGCCGGCGGCACCGGCGCGCTCTACGTCCGGGACACCGCGAGCGGGCGCGTCGCGCGCGTGGACCCGGCCGCGCCCGGCGGCCGGGTGACGGGCGGACCCTCCTGCGACCGCTTCCACGCGGCCGGCTCCACCGCCCTCTGCCTCCAGCGGCGGCCGGGCGTACCGGCCCGCTCGTACGTCCTCGTGCTCGACGGCCGGCTCCGCGAGCTCCGCCGCATCGCCCTGCCCGGCATCCCCAGCCGGGCGAGGGTGTCCGCCTCGGGACGCATGCTGTCCTGGACGATGTTCGCCACCGGCGACTCGTACGCGCGCTCGGCCTTCTCCACCCGCACCTCGATCCTCGACCTGCGCACCGGCTACCTGGTGAAGAGCATCGAGCAGATCCCGCTCACCCTCGACGGCCGCCGCCACCACGCCCCCGACGTCAACTACTGGGGCGTCACCTTCGCCGCCGACGACAACCGCTTCTACGCCACCGTCTCGACGGGCGGCCGCACCCACCTCGTCGAGGGCGACATGCGGAACTGGTCCGCCCGGGCCCTGCGGGAGAACGTCGAATGCCCCTCGCTCTCCCCGGACGGGACCCGGATCGCCTTCAAGAAGCGGGTCTCCGACGGCCCGCGCGAGCCATGGCGGCTGCACGTGTACGACCTGCGCACCGGACGCGAGCACCCCGTCGCCGAGCGGCGCGGCATCGACGACCAGGCGCTGTGGACGGACCCGAAGACCCTCGCGTACGGCTACGGGGGAGCGGTCTGGTCGGTGCCCGCCGACGGCACGGGCGCCCCGCGCCAACTGGCCGGCGGGGCCTCGTCCCCGGCGGTGCCGCGCTGAGACCGGAGCGGCCCGGTCAGACCTTCCGCAGGGCGCCCCGCAGCGCGAGCGCCGCCATCGGCAGCAGCAGGCAGGCGGCGATCGCGTTCAGCGGCCCGTAGCCCGCCTGCGAGACGATCAGGCCCGCCGCGAGGCCGCCGACCCCGGCGGCGGTGTTCATCACGAAGTCGGAGAGTCCCTGGACGGCGGCCCGCGCGGCCTGCGGCACCGAGTCGGTGAGCAGCGCCGAGCCGGACACCAGCCCCGCCGACCAGCCCAGACCCAGGACGAAGAGGCCCAGCGCGGTCCGGCCGTGCGACGGTCCCGCCGTGCCCGCCACGAGCGCCGCCGTACCGATGAGACCGACCGCGAGCCCGATCACCGAGAGCCGGCCGAGACGGTCGGACAGCCAGCCCATCAGCGGCGAGAAGGCGTACATCCCGGTGATGTGCCCGCTGATCACGAGCCCGATCAGCTGGATGTCCGCGCCGTGATGGGTGAGCGCCACCGGGGTCATCGACATGATCGACACCATGGCGGTGTGCGAGCCGGCGATGGTGACCAGGGCGATCCGGGCCCGCGGGGACTTCCGTACCGCGTCCATCCCGGCCCGCAGGGAGCGGCCCTCCTCCGCCTCGCCCGGCCCGGCGGCCGACAGCGCGCGGGCGGTGAGCAGCGGGTCCGGGCGCAGCAGCACGGCCACCACGACCGCGGCGAGCACGAAGACACCGGCGGCCCAGACGAACGGACCGGCGGTGGCCGGGACGCCCAGGCCCGCGACGCTCTTCCCGGCGGGCGCGGCGACGTTCGGGCCGAGCACCGCGCCGATCGTGGTCGCCCACACCACCGTGGAGATGGCCCGGGCCCTGCGGTCCGGCTCGGCGAGGTCGGCGGCGGCGAAGCGGGCCGCCAGGTTCGCCGAGGACCCCGCACCGAAGCCGACGAGGCCGACGAGCAGCAGGGGGAAGTTCCCGAGGACCGCCCCGAGCACCACCACGCCGGCACCGAGCGCCGCCAGCAGGTACGCGAGGACGAGCCCCGTCCGGCGCCCCCGCGAGGCCATCAGGGTGGCCAGCGGCATGGCGACCAGAGCCGAGCCGGCCACCGAGGCCGTCGACGCGAGACCGGACAGCGCCTCGGTGCCGCTCACGTCCCTCGCCAGGACGGCGGCGAGGGCGAAGCCGATGGCGATGCCGAGGCCTCCCAGGATCTGGGTGGCGATCAGCGTGGCCTGAACGCGTCGGCGGAGCGCGGGCAGCTCGGCGGGGGCGACGGGGACGGATATCTCGTCGGGCACGGCAGCGTCAGGGGCACTGGGGGTGTGGGTCACTTACGTGAGTGTGCCAGCCGTCCCATCTGATGGGAACGCCCCTCCTTCTTCCCGGGCCGCCCGTGCTCAGAAGAGCGGCGCCGGCAGCACCCCCTCCAGGGCCAGCAGCCGCCGCTTCGTCTCCAGACCGCCGCCGAAGCCGCCGAGACCGCCGTCGCTCTCCACCACCCGGTGGCAGGGCACCACGACCGGCAGCGGATTGGCGCCCATCGCCGCCCCGACCGCCTGCGCCGCGCCGGGCTGCCCCACGCGCCTCGCCAGCTCCCCGTACCCGACGACCGTGCCGTACGGAACGCCCGTCGCCAGCTCGCGCAGCACCTGCCGGTTGAAGCCGGTCGTCAGGCTCCAGTCCAACGGCAGGTCGAGGCGGTCCGGCTCGCCCGCGAAGTACCGGTCGAGCCGGCGTATCGCCTCCGCCAGACGTCCCGAGGCGCATTCCACCGGCTCCGCGCCGAGCTGCCCCGCCAGCCGGTCGAGCATCCGCTCCCGCCGCGCCGCGTCGGCGTGGAACTCGACCCGCACGAGCCCCCGCCCGGTCGCGGCGAGGAAGAGCGGCCCGATGGCGCTCTCCACGACCGTCCACTCCGCCGTGGCGTCCCGCTCCCGGCCGCCCGGCCCCGCCGCCGCCCCCGTGTCGATGTCCATGCCGCCCACGGTACGACCCGCCACCGACAACACGGCCCGGAAACCGTCACCGACAACGCCGCCCGGAGTCGTCACCGGCACCACGGCCCCGACCCGTCGCGGACAAGCCGGTCCGGAACGGTCGCGGATCGCCCGGCCCGGAGCCCTCCCCGAGATCACGGACCGGTCTCGCTCCGGTCTCGCGAATGGAAATTCCCCGGTCACGTGGTCGCCGAGCCCCGGGCGCGCCATAATCTCGCCCCGGTAGTACTACCCAGCGGTACCGACTGTTTTCGGACGACGTTGCACCAGGGGTGGAGGGCACACGCTCATGCAGGGCACGGTCGACGGATTCAGCTACGGGCTCGTCACGCCGGTGGCCGCCTTTCTCATGGCCTGCCTCGGCGGCGCCCTCGGCCTGAGGTGCACCACCAGATCGCTCCGGCACCACGACACCTTCAAGGCGGGCTGGCTCGCCCTCGGCGCCACCTCGATCGGCACCGGCATCTGGACGATGCACTTCATCGCCATGATGGGCTTCTCCGTCGCGCAGGCGCCCATCGACTACGACCGCCCCATCACCTTCGCCAGCCTGGGCGTCGCCGTCCTCATGGTCGGCATCGGCATCTTCATCGTCGGCTACCGCGGGGCGACCGCCCTCACCCTGGTCACCGGCGGCACCATCACCGGCCTCGGCGTCGCCACCATGCACTACCTCGGCATGGCCGGTATGCGCTTCCAGGGCCGGATCGAGTACGACACGGTCACCGTGGCCCTCTCCGTGGTCATCGCCGTCGTGGCCGCCACCGCGGCCCTCTGGGCGGCCGTCTCCGTGCATGGATTTCTGGCCAGTCTCGGTGCGAGCCTGGTGATGGGCGTCGCCGTGAGTGGTATGCACTACACCGCCATGGCCGCCGTCAGCGTCCACCTGCACGGCGCCGGGGCCCGCACCGGGGCCGACGACCCCGCCACCTCGCTCCTCCTGCCCATGCTGATCGGCCCGGCGGTCTTCCTGATCCTGGCCGCCGTCGTCGTCATGTTCGACCCGCTGCTCGTGATGGGCGACCCGGACTGGCAGCGGCCCGTCGCCCGGGCCCCGCACCGCCCCGGCGTGCCCGCGCCGCGCCACGTCCCCTCCTACGGCGAGCCCGCCAACTGGAGCGCCCGCCCGCCCGGCCGCCCCGTCGGACGGGCCGCGCGCAGGGCCGTCCCGCGCGGCGGACACCGCTCCCAGGACTGGTGACGGGACGTCCGGCACCCGGGCGGTGAGCCGATCACCGCCCGAGTGTCAGTGCCGGGTCGTACGGTGGTTGCATGCGGCCCGTTTCCAAGATCGAACGTTCGGTGGCGCCCTTCGAGGTCGTCAGTGAGTACCAGCCCAGCGGCGACCAGCCGACCGCCATCGCCGACCTCGAGCGGCGCATCCGCGCGGGCGAGAAGGACGTCGTGCTCCTCGGTGCCACCGGCACCGGCAAGTCGGCGACCACCGCCTGGATGATCGAGAAGCTCCAGCGCCCCACCCTGGTGATGGCGCCGAACAAGACGCTGGCCGCCCAGCTGGCGAACGAGTTCCGCGAGCTCCTGCCGAACAACGCCGTCGAGTACTTCGTCTCGTACTACGACTACTACCAGCCCGAGGCGTACGTCCCGCAGTCGGACACCTACATCGAGAAGGACTCCTCCATCAACGAGGAGGTGGAGCGGCTCCGCCACTCCGCGACGAACTCCCTGCTCACCCGCCGGGACGTCGTCGTGGTCGCCTCCGTCTCCTGCATCTACGGCCTCGGCACGCCCCAGGAGTACGTGGACCGGATGGTCCCGCTCAAGGTCGGCGAGGAGATCGACCGCGACCAGCTGCTGCGCCGCTTCGTCGACATCCAGTACACCCGGAACGACCTGGCGTTCACCCGCGGCACCTTCCGGGTGCGCGGCGACACCATCGAGATCTTCCCGGTGTACGAGGAGCTCGCCGTCCGTATCGAGATGTTCGGCGACGAGATCGAGGCCCTCTCCACCCTCCACCCGCTCACCGGCGAGGTCATCAGCGAGGACCGCGAGCTGTACGTCTTCCCCGCCAGCCACTACGTCGCCGGGCCCGAGCGCATGGAGCGGGCGATCAACGACATCGAGCGCGAGCTGGAGGTCCGCCTCGCCGAGCTGGACAAGCAGGGCAAGCACCTGGAGTCCCAGCGCCTGCGGATGCGCACCACGTACGACATCGAGATGATGCGGCAGATCGGCTCCTGCTCCGGCATCGAGAACTACTCGATGCACTTCGACGGCCGCGAGCCCGGCTCCGCGCCCAACACCCTCCTCGACTACTTCCCCGAGGACTTCCTCCTCGTCATCGACGAGTCGCACGTCACCGTGCCGCAGATCGGCGCCATGTACGAGGGCGACGCCTCCCGCAAGCGGACCCTGGTCGACCACGGCTTCCGGCTCCCCTCCGCCCTCGACAACCGCCCGCTGAAGTGGGAGGAGTTCCAGGAGCGGATCGGCCAGACCGTCTACCTCTCCGCGACCCCCGGCACCTACGAGCTCTCGCGCGGCGACGGCTTCGTCGAGCAGATCATCCGCCCCACCGGACTCGTCGACCCCGAGGTCGTCGTCAAGCCCACCGAGGGCCAGATCGACGACCTGGTCCACGAGATCCGGCTGCGTGCCGAGCGCGACGAGCGGGTCCTCGTCACCACCCTCACCAAGAAGATGGCCGAGGACCTCACCGACTACTTCCTGGAGCTCGGCATCCAGGTGCGCTACCTGCACAGCGACGTCGACACCCTGCGCCGCATCGAGCTGCTGCGCGAGCTGCGCGCCGGCGAGTACGACGTCCTCGTCGGCATCAACCTCCTCCGGGAGGGCCTCGACCTGCCCGAGGTGTCCCTGGTCGCCATCCTCGACGCCGACAAGCAGGGCTTCCTGCGCTCCGGGACCTCCCTCATCCAGACGATCGGCCGCGCCGCGCGGAACGTGTCGGGCCAGGTCCACATGTACGCCGACCGGATCACCCCGGCGATGGAGCAGGCCATCGACGAGACCAACCGGCGCCGCGAGAAGCAGATCGCGTACAACACGGAGCGCGGCATCGACCCGCAGCCGCTCCGCAAGAAGATCAACGACATCGTCGCGACCATCGCGCGCGAGGAGATCGACACCGAGGAACTGCTCGGCACCGGCTACCGGCAGGGGAAGGAGGGCAAGGGTGCGAAGGCCCCCGTGCCCTCGCTCGCCGCGCACGGCCCCGCGGCCAAGGGCAAGGGCGGCAAGGTCGGCTCCACCGTCGAGCTCGGCGACCGGCCCGCCACCCAACTGGCCGCGCTCATCGAGGAGATGACCGAACGCATGCGCGCCGCGGCGGCCGAGCTGCAGTTCGAGGTGGCGGCCCGGCTCCGCGACGAAGTGGGGGAGCTGAAGAAGGAGTTGCGCCAGATGAAGGAGGCGGGACTCGCCTGACCGGCGAGGGCGGACGGGCGGTCCGGTGTGTTGCAAGACCGACACAAAACCGGACCGAGCCTCCGCGGTGTCGGTGCCGCTGCGTAGGGTGCTCGACAACCGCACGCACCGGACAGCGGGCGCGGGGAACGCTAACGAGAGGGGCAAACGCGTGTCGGTCAACATGACCAAGGGCCAGGCCATCAGCCTGGAGAAGAGGGGCGGGGGCAGCCTCACCCAGGTGCGGATGGGGCTCGGCTGGCAGGCGGCGCCGCGCCGCGGTCTCTTCGGCTCGCGCACCCGGGAGATCGACCTGGACGCCTCGGCCGTCCTCTTCGCCGAGAAGCAGCCGGTGGACGTGGTCTTCTTCCGCCACCTGGTCAGCGACGACGGCTCGGTCAAGCACACCGGCGACAACCTCGTCGGCGGCGCGGGCCAGGGCGGCGACGACGAGGCGATCCTCGTGGACCTGGAGCGGGTGCCGGTCCACATCGACCAGATCGTCTTCACGGTGAACTCCTTCACCGGCCAGACGTTCCAGGAGGTGCAGAACGCCTTCTGCCGGATCGTCGACGAGACGAACGGGCAGGAGCTCGCGCGCTACACCCTCGACGGCGGCGGCAACTACACCGCGCAGATCATGGCGAAGGTGCACCGGGTCGGCTCCGGCTGGCAGATGACGGCCCTGGGCAACCCGGCCAACGGGCGCACCTTCCAGGACCTGATGCCCGCGATCCTGCCGCACCTGTAGACGGGTCCGGCAAGGCACACCCACAGCTCCCGGAGGTGCGAGGCCGCCGGGAGCTGTCCGCATGATCCGCACCTGGAAACACCGAGGGGACAGAGACGATGACGGCCGAGCTGGTCCGGGGGCAGAACCACCCCCTGCCCGAGACCCGACTGGAGATCCGGGTGTCGGCCGGCCATCCCGTCCTCGCCGGAGCCGCGTTCGGCGACGAGCAGGGCCGGGTCGCGGACGCGGAGTGGATCGCCCATCCCGGCGCGCCCTCCCTGCCCGGTGTCGACGTGCCCGCAGGGGCCGCCGCCGACCATCGCCTCGCCGTCGATCTGGACGCCGTCCCCGGCGCCGTCCACCGCGTCTCGGTCCTCCTCGCGCTGACCGGCGGAGCCGTCCGCTTCGGGGCCCTCGCAGCCCCGTTCGTCGCCGTCGCCGGCCTCGACGGCACCGAGATCGTCAGCTACACCATCACCGGCCTCGACACGGAGTCCGCCGTCGTCGCCCTGGAGCTGTACCGTCGCCAGGGCGCCTGGAAGGTCCGCGCCATGGGCCAGGGGTACGCGGGCGGGCTCGCCGCCCTGCTCGCCGACCAGGGCCTGGAGCGCCCCGCTGACCTCGCCGCCACGATCCTGGCGACGGCGTCCCCGGCCCCCACCCTCGCGCCGACCGGCCCTGTGCCGGTCGCCTCCGCGCAGGCCGATTCCTCGCCCGCCGCCCCGCCGGCCGAGCCGTCGCCCGCCGCTTCGTCGCGCGTCCCCGAGCCGGAGCGCGTACGCCACACAGCGCCGCCCACCGCCCCGGACCCGGCGACCCCGGTGACCGCCCCGGACCCGGCACCGGCGCCCCCGACGACCGCCCCGGACCCGGCACCGATGGCACCGTCCCCCACCCCGGCGACGGGTACGGGCAGCGGCGGGCCCATCGACTACTCCCACCCCCGGCGCCGGACGGCCCCCGCCGCCGAGCCCGCTCCCGCCCCCGAGCCCCGGCAGGCCCCGCCCGTGCCGGTCGCCGGGGACGCCTCGGGCTGGTCCATGGACGAGCGGCTCTACAACCAGGTGTGGGGCATGTTCGAGGACCTGGCCCGTACCGCCGCCGCCTACCGCAGCGCCTGCGACTTCGCGGAGTCCCGGCTCGACCGGGAGCTCGACGAGACGCTCACCGACTACCGCGCCCGGGCCGGCGGCGCGAACGACGCCGCGCGGGCCGCCGCCCGCGCCCGGCGCGACGAGCTCGTGGAGCGCGCCCGGGAGGTCCTGGACCGGGACCTCGCGCAGCTCGCAGCCGAGTCCGAGGTCGTCGAGCCGGCGCTGCCCGTCGCCTACGCCCGCTGGGACAGCCCCGTCTGGCACGCCTACCGCGTCCCGGACGAGGAGCCGATGGCCGTCCGCCTCGGCGACCTCCACCTCCCCGAGCGCACCGATCTGCGGATCCCCATGCTCGTCCGGCTGCCGCTGGAGCGCGGTCTGTGGGTGGATTCCGGCCGGGGCCACTCCGGGGCGGCCGGGCTCCTCGACGAGGTCGAGCTGCGGCGGCTCGCCCTGGACTGCGCGGTGGCGCACGCGGCGCGGCTCCTCGCGGCGCACCCGGCCGACGGCTTCACCGTCCATCTGATCGACCCGGCGGGCGCGGGCGCCGCGGCCCTCGCGCCCCTCGTGGAGACGGGTGCGGCCGCCCCGCCGGGCCGGGGAGCGGCCGGTGTCTCGGCGGTCCTGGAGCAGCTCACGGAGCGGGTGGACCTGCTTCAGATGGCGCTGCGGGGCGGGGCGGCCGACGCGCTGCCGCCCGGTCTGGACACGGCCCGGCAGCTGCTGATCGTGCACGACTTCCCGCACGGCTTCGACGACCGGGCGGTCACGCGACTGCGGTACCTCGCCGACGAGGGCCCCTCGGTCGGCGTCCATCTGCTGATGGTCGCGGCCCGGGAGGACGCGGCCGCGTACGGGCCGCTGCTCGACCCGCTGTGGCGCTCGCTGCTGCGGCTCACGCCCGTGCCCGACGACCACCTGGCCGACCCGTGGGTCGGTCACGCCTGGTCGTACGAGCCGCCGCTCCTTCCTCCGGGCAGCGGGATCCTCCGTCAGGTCCTCGGGCAGGTGGCGGCAGCTCGCCATGGGAAGCAGTTCTGACCTGGCTCTTTGGGGTCTCTTTACCCTGCCCTTTACCTTCTCTTGGTCTTTCGGGTAGTCTTCTTGGTGCGGAGGGGAGTACTCCCTGTACGCGGCGTACCCGTCAGTACGGACGGATCATCAGCGATCCGATCCCGGGGCGTCGGCCCGGCGGCCCGTCCGCCACCGGGTGGAAGAGACCTCCGGCAGCGACGACGCTGATCAGTAGCCGTACGACGCCGGAGGCGCAGTGGACGTTTCAATGACCCTGTGGGTACTGACCATTCTCGGTCTGTGTGCCCTCATCGGTGCCGACTTCTTCATCGGGCGCAAGCCCCATGACGTCTCGGTCAAGGAAGCCGGAATCTGGACCGTCGTCTGGATCGTGCTCGCCGCGCTCTTCGGGCTCGGCCTGCTGGTCTTCGGCAACAGCCAGGCGTCCGGCGAGTTCTTCGCGGGCTACATCACCGAGAAGTCGCTCAGCGTCGACAACCTCTTCGTCTTCGTCCTGATCATGGCGAAGTTCTCGGTCCCCTCGCATCTCCAGCAGCGGGTGCTGCTCGTGGGCGTGCTGATCGCCCTGGTGCTCCGCGCGATCTTCATCGCCGCCGGCGCCGCGATCATCGCGAGCTTCTCCTGGGTCTTCTACATCTTCGGCGCGTTCCTGATCTACACCGCCTGGAAGCTCATCCAGGAGGCGCGCTCCGACGAGGACGAGGAGGACTGGGAGGAGAACCGTCTCCTCAAGACCGTCGAGAAGAAGTTCGGCGTCGCCGACCGCTACCACGGCACCAAGCTCTTCATCCGCAACAACGGCAAGCGGGTGCTGACGCCGCTGATGGTCGTCATGCTCGCCATCGGCACCACCGACATCCTCTTCGCCCTCGACTCCATCCCGGCGATCTTCGGCCTCACCCAGGACCCGTACATCGTCTTCACGGCCAATGCCTTCGCCCTCATGGGTCTGCGGCAGCTGTACTTCCTCATCGGCGGCCTGCTCAAGAAGCTGGTCCACCTGAGCTACGGCCTGTCGGTGATCCTCGGGTTCATCGGCGTCAAGCTCGTGCTGCACGCCCTGCACGAGTCCGGGGTGCACGTCCCCGAGATCTCCATCCCGTTCTCGCTCGCGGTCATCGGCGGTGTCCTGGTCGTCACCACCATCACCAGCCTGATCGCCTCCAGGAAGCAGGCCCGGCTCGCCGAGGCCGAGGCCGAGGCTCCGGCCGTCGCCGAGGACACCCCGAAGGACAGCGTCGAGGCCTGACGCCCCTCCCGCACACATCGACGGCCGACCGGGACCACCCCGGTCGGCCGTCGCCGTCTCGTACCGCCCGGACGGATCAGACCGCTGCGGGCTCGGGCGCCGGACGACCGGCACGGCCCGGGAGGGTCTCCGGGAGGAGGGCGAAGCAGCCGAGGCTCAGGAGCGCGACCAGCGTCAGGTACGCCGCGACGCCCCAGGGCGGGCCGGAGCCGCCGTCGGAGAGGGTGGTGGCGACGACGGGCGTCAGCGCGCCGCCCAGGACGCCGGCCAGGTTGTAGCCGACGGCCGCCCCCGTGCAGCGGACGCGGGGCTCGTACAGCTCCGGGAGGTACGCGGCGATCACCGCGAACATGGTGATGAAGGCCAGCAGCGAGCCCAGGAACCCGAGGAACATCAGCAGCGGCCGCGCCGTGTGCAGCAGCGCCACCATCGGGAACGTCCAGAGCGCCGAGGCCGCGCACCCCGCCAGACAGAGCGGCCGGCGGCCCCAGCGGTCGCCGAGCAGGGCCACGAACGGGGTGACCGCGCCCATGACCGCCACCGCCGCCATGACACAGCTCAGCATCACCGTGCTGCTCACCCCCAGCCGCTCGGTGCCGTAGGCCAGCGCCCAGGTGGAGACCGTGTAGAAGACCGCGTACCCGACCGCGAGCGCCCCGGCCGTCAGCAGCACGAGTCGCCAGTGGTCGCGGACGACCTCCGCCAGCGGGGCGCCCGCGCGCCGCCCGGACGCGGACAGCTCCTCGAACTGCGGAGTCTCCGCGAGCGAGGAACGCAGCAGCAGGCCGCCGACCGCGAGCAGCCCCGCCGCCCAGAACGGCACCCGCCAGCCCCAGGCGCGGAACTCCACGTCGCTCAGCCCGGCGGTGAGCGCCAGCATCACCCCGTTCGCCAGGAGGAAGCCGATCGCCGGCCCGACCTGCGGGAAGCTCGACCACAGCGCGCGCCGGTGCTCGGGGGCGTGCTCTGCGGTGAGCAGGACCGCCCCGCCCCACTCGCCGCCCAGGCCGAGACCCTGCAGGAAGCGGAGGGCGAGCAGCAGCGCCGGGGCGGCGATGCCGAGCGTCGCGTACGTGGGGACGCAGCCGACCGCGACCGTGGCGCAGCCCGTCAGGAGCAGCGAGACGAAGAGGACCGGCCGCCGGCCGTACCGGTCGCCAACGTGCCCGAAGAGCACCGAGCCGAGGGGACGGGCGAGGAAACCGGCGGCGAAGGTGCCGAAGGCGGCGAGGGTCCCCGCCAGGGGAGAGAAGGTGGGGAAGAAGAGCGGCCCCAGGACGAGGGCGGCGGCGGTCCCGTAGACGAAGAAGTCGAAGAACTCGATGGCGGTGCCGACGAGCGAGGCGGCGGCGAGCCGGGCCATCGAGGGCGGCCGGGACGGCGACGGAGGGTGACTTTGGCGCATGTCGCGCCAACTACCCCGCCACCGCCCCGGTTACGGGGGCGTACGGAGGTGCGCAGCTCGGAGGGAGCGCGCCGGTGTCACCAGCCGCGCCGACGCCACTCCGCGAGGTGCGGGCGCTCGTCACCGAGCGTGGTGTCCCGGCCGTGGCCGGGATAGACCCAGGACTCGTCGGGCAGGACCGCGAAGAGCTTGGTCTCCACGTCGTGGATCAGGCTCGCGAAGGCCTCCGGGTCCTTCCACGTGTTGCCCACGCCGCCCGGGAAGAGGCAGTCGCCGGTGAAGACGTGGGGGTGGCCGTGCGGGTCGTCGTAGACCAGGGCGATCGAGCCCGGCGTGTGCCCGACGAGGCGGCGCGCGGTCAGCTCGACCCGGCCCACCCGGATCGTGTCGCCGTCCTCGACGGGCACCTCGGTCGGGACGGGGATGCCCTCCACGTCGTACGCGCCCGCGTAGGTCCGGGCGCCGGTCGCGGCGACGACCTCTTCCAGGGCCTGCCAGTGGTCGCCATGCCGGTGGGTGGTGACGACGGCGGAGATGCCGTCGTCACCGATCAGCGTGAGCAGCGTCGAGGGCTCGTTGGCCGCGTCGATCAGCAGCTGCTCGCCGGTCGCCCGGCAGCGCAGCAGATACGCGTTGTTGTCCATCGGACCGACCGCGACCTTCGAGATCATCAGGTCCGTCAGCTCGTGCACGTCCGCCGCGCCGCCGACCTTCACCACTCCGCTGTACGTCATGGCCTCAGACTAGCTCCGGCGACCGACAACGGCGGCTAGGGCCTGTCTGACCATCCCCGCCGGGTCCGGCCCGCCCGGCACGCACGCTCGCCGCACGGCCGAAACGCCCAAGTAGCTCCGCTACAAGAGCGTCCCGGCCGCGCACCGATCGCACGCACCGAACGCCCCGGCCTGATCCGGCGGGGATGGTCAGACAGGCCCTAGAGCGGGGGGAGCTCCGGCAGGGGGCCGCCCTCGGTCTTCAGGGCGGAGCCGTCGCGGCGGCCGGCGAGCCAGCCGAGGAGCTCGGGGGAGGGGCCGCTCACGGTCACCCCGGCGCCCTCCGCGGAACCGGTGGTCCACGCGCCCGTGCCGTCCGTGGTCAGGACCCGGGTCGGCGGGACGGAGGCGTTGCCCGTGAACCGTTCCGTCAGGAAGTCGATCTCCCGCAGGACGAACTCCTCCGGCAGGTCCTCCAGCTCGTAGCCGACGCCCAGGTCGACGTGGTGCAGGGCCACCTCCACCCAGCGGCGGAAGGGGATCCGGGAGGCGCTGTCGGTGACCCCGTTGCGGAGCTCGACCGTGCGGCTCCAGTCGGCGGGCTCGGCGCCGACCTCCTGGAAGCGCTCGCCGGTCGCGCGCAGGTCGGCGAGCTGGGCGTCGAGGGGGCGGTCCGCGTCGCGCTCGATGTCGGCGTCGCGGGTCTCGGCGCTGGCGTACATCGGCCGGCCCCGGAGAACGTTCACCAGGGCGTCGGCGTTGCGGGAGATGTGGGCGAGGACGTGGCCGCGGGTCCAGCCGGGAAGCCGTGACGGCTCGGCGACGGCCGCGTTGTCCCAGGAGGCGGCGTCGTTCAGCAGCCGCTCGGTCGCTTCTCGTACGGAAGCGAGGTCGCGCTCGTGGTCGATCATGGCCCGCACCCTAGGGGGTGTCGTGCCGGTCGGGCCAGATCCGATCCTGTCGGACCGGCGGAGGCGCCCCGTGCGCCGCCACTCGTTCGGGTGAAGCGGTCTCCACGCGGCCGGAAATCGAATGTGCGTGCTATAGGCTCGATGGAAGCATCCGGCATCCTTGGTTGTTGGGTGTGTCAGGCACATCCGCTCTCTCAAGAAAGGTGCGGACCGGCGTGGCCGACCGTCTCATCGTCCGTGGCGCTCGCGAGCACAACCTCAAGAACGTCTCGCTCGACCTCCCGCGTGACTCCCTCATCGTCTTCACCGGGCTCTCGGGGTCGGGCAAGTCCTCCCTCGCGTTCGACACGATCTTCGCCGAGGGGCAGCGCCGGTACGTCGAGTCGCTCTCCTCGTACGCCCGGCAGTTCCTCGGCCAGATGGACAAGCCGGACGTCGACTTCATCGAAGGTCTCTCGCCCGCCGTCTCCATCGACCAGAAGTCGACCTCGCGCAACCCGCGCTCGACGGTCGGCACCATCACGGAGGTCTACGACTACCTCCGTCTGCTCTTCGCCCGCATCGGCAAGCCGCACTGTCCCGAGTGCCGCCGGCCCATCTCCCGCCAGTCGCCGCAGGCCATCGTCGACAAGGTCCTGGAGCTCCCCGAGGGCAGCCGCTTCCAGGTGCTCTCCCCGCTCGTGCGCGAGCGCAAGGGCGAGTTCGTCGACCTCTTCGCCGACCTCCAGACCAAGGGCTACAGCCGCGCCCGCGTCGACGGCGTGACCGTGCAGCTCACCGAGCCGCCGACGCTGAAGAAGCAGGAGAAGCACACGATCGAGGTGGTCGTCGACCGCCTCACCGTCAAGGACAGCGCCAAGCGCCGGCTCACCGACTCCGTCGAGACCGCCCTCGGACTCTCCGGCGGCATGGTCGTGCTCGACTTCGTCGACCTCCCCGAGGACGACCCCGAGCGCGAGAAGATGTACTCGGAGCACCTCTACTGCCCGTACGACGACCTCTCCTTCGAGGAGCTGGAGCCGCGCTCCTTCTCCTTCAACTCGCCCTTCGGCGCCTGCCCCGACTGCACCGGCATCGGCACCCGCATGGAGGTCGACCCCGAGCTGGTCGTCCCCGACGAGGAGAAGTCCCTCGACGAGGGCGCCATCCACCCCTGGTCGCACGGCCACACCAAGGAGTACTTCGGCCGGATGATCGACGGGCTCTCGCAGGCCCTCGGCTTCCGCACCGACATCCCGTACGCCGGGCTCCCGCAGCGGGCCAAGAAGGCCCTCATGCACGGCCACAAGACCCAGATCGAGGTCCGCTACCGCAACCGGTACGGGCGCGAGCGCGCCTGGACCACCCCCGCCTTCGAGGGCGCCGTCTCCTTCGTCAAGCGGCGGCACAGCGAGGCCGAGAGCGACTCCAGCCGCGAGCGCTTCGAGGGCTACATGCGCGAGGTGCCCTGCCCCACCTGTGAGGGCACCCGCCTCAAGCCGATCGTCCTCGCGGTCACGGTCATGGACAGGTCCATCGCCGAGGTCGCCGCGATGTCCATCAGCGACTGCGCCGAGTTCCTCTCCCGGCTCACGCTCAACGCCCGCGACAAGAAGATCGCCGAGCGGGTCCTCAAGGAGGTCAACGAGCGGCTGCGCTTCCTCGTCGACGTCGGCCTCGACTACCTCTCGCTCAACCGGGCGGCGGGCACGCTCTCCGGCGGAGAGGCCCAGCGCATCCGGCTCGCCACCCAGATCGGTTCCGGCCTGGTCGGCGTGCTCTACGTGCTCGACGAGCCGTCCATCGGCCTCCACCAGCGCGACAACCACCGGCTCATCGAGACCCTGGTCCGGCTCCGGGACATGGGCAACACGCTCATCGTCGTCGAGCACGACGAGGACACCATCAAGGTCGCCGACTGGGTCGTCGACATCGGCCCCGGCGCCGGCGAGCACGGCGGCAAGGTCGTCCACTCCGGCTCCCTGAAGGAGCTCCTCGCCAACGAGGAGTCGATGACCGGGCAGTACCTGTCCGGCCGCAGGGCGATCGCCACCCCGGACGTCCGCCGCCCGGTGGACCCCGGACGGCGGCTCACCGTGCACGGCGCCCGCGAGAACAACCTGCGGGACATCGACGTCTCCTTCCCGCTGGGCGTCCTCACCGCCGTCACCGGCGTCTCGGGATCCGGCAAGTCGACCCTGGTCAACGACATCCTCTACACCCACCTGGCGCGCGAGCTGAACGGCGCCAAGTCGGTGCCCGGACGGCACACGCGCGTGGACGGCGACGACCTCGTCGACAAGGTCGTGCACGTCGACCAGTCGCCGATCGGCCGCACCCCGCGGTCGAACCCGGCGACGTACACCGGCGTCTTCGACCACGTCCGCAAGCTCTTCGCCGAGACGATGGAGGCCAAGGTCCGGGGCTACCTGCCCGGCCGCTTCTCCTTCAACGTCAAGGGCGGCCGCTGCGAGAACTGCTCCGGCGACGGCACGATCAAGATCGAGATGAACTTCCTCCCGGACGTCTACGTCCCGTGCGAGGTCTGCCACGGCGACCGGTACAACCGGGAGACCCTGGAGGTCCACTACAAGGGCAAGTCCATCGCCGAGGTCCTGAACATGCCGATCGAGGAGGCCCTGGACTTCTTCGAGGCCGTCCCGACCATCGCGCGCCACCTGCGCACGCTCAACGAGGTCGGCCTCGGGTACGTCCGCCTCGGCCAGTCGGCGCCGACGCTCTCCGGTGGCGAGGCGCAGCGCGTCAAGCTCGCCTCCGAGCTCCAGAAGCGCTCGACGGGCCGCACGGTGTACGTGCTCGACGAGCCGACCACCGGCCTCCACTTCGAGGACATCTCGAAGCTGATCAAGGTCCTGTCCGGCCTGGTCGACAAGGGCAACTCGGTGATCGTCATCGAGCACAACCTCGATGTCATCAAGACCGCCGACTGGGTCATCGACATGGGCCCCGAGGGCGGCAGCGGCGGCGGTCTGGTGATCGCCGAGGGCACGCCGGAGGAGGTCGCCTCGGTCCCCGAGAGCCACACCGGCAAGTTCCTCCGCGAGATCCTCGGCGCCGACCGGATCAGCGACGCCGGCGGGAAGATCCCGGCGGCCCGCGGGGCGAAGAAGACGGCGGCGAAGAAGGCCCCCGCGAAGAAGGTGGCGGCTCCCGCGAAGAAGGCGGCCGCCAAGAAGGCGACGGCCCGCACCCGCAAGGCGTGACGGCCGACCGGGCGTGACAGGGAGGCGGGACCCCGGCCGGGGTCCCGCCTCCCTCGTCGGGTCCGGGGCCCTGCCTCCCTCGTCGGGTCCGGGGCCCTGCCTCCCTCGTCGGGTCCGGGGCCCTGCCTCCCTCGTCGGGTCCGGGGGCCGCCTCCCGGTGCCAGGCCCGCCGCCAGGCCCCGGCGTCGGGCCCCGGAAGGCCGCCGGTATCGTCGGTTCGGTCACCCCTGGGGTGTCTTGTCCCCGATCTCACCGTGGAGCGCTCATGTCCGGCCAGTCCAGCCGCCGCACCGTACTGAAAGGCGCGGCCCTCGCCGGAGCTGCCGGGCTGGGAGTCGCCGCCTGCTCCACCGACTCCAAGCTCGGCCACGCCCAGGTCCCGACCCCGACCGCACCGGTCCCGCTCGGCGCCCCGGACGAGGTCCCGGTCGGCGGTTCCAAGCTCTACCGCGAGCAGCGGCTCGTCGTGAGCTGCCCGGCCAAGGGCCGGTACAAGGCCTTCAGCGCCCAGTGCACCCACGCCGGCTGCGTCCTCGACAAGGTCGAGGAGAACGAGGGCAACTGCCCCTGCCACGGCAGCCGCTTCGACGTCACGACCGGCAAGGCGATACAGGGCCCCGCCACCGTCCCGCTCCCCGAGGTCCCGATCCGCGTCGAGAACGGCAAACTGGTGGCCGGTCCCGAGGCGCCCCAGGCCTGAGCGGTCCGGAACCCCACCGCCTCACGCCCAGTCCCAGTCGATCCCCAGGATTCCCGGGCGCACCCCCTGCTCCACGAGGTGCACCGTGCGGTGCCGGCCGCTCAGGGTCAGCTCCGCACGGCCGCCGCGCGGCGCACCCGCCGAGGACTGCGTGAACCTCCGGCACCGCACCGGAAGCGCCGCCTCGTCGAAGCGGACCTGGAGCGCGTACTGCCCGCCCGCGAAGCTGAAGCCGCGCACGTACTCCCCGCTCGGCCCCGCCGTACCGTCCTCGAAGCCGTACGAGAACAGATACGTGTCCCCGGCCCGCAGCCGCACGTCGAAGAGCAGCTCCGCGACCACCACGCCCGTGCCGGCGTGCCACCGCACCCGCCCCGTCCGGCAGTTCTCCACCGCCCGCACCACCACCCGGGACGGGTCGCAGCCGGGGTCGCCGTGGTGGATGGCGAGGTAGCGGTCCACGCCGTCCCGGTGCGCCCGCACCACGTGCTGCGACTCGCGCCCCACCAGCTCCCGCCCCGCCCCGATCCGTACCCGCTCGTGGTGCCCCACCGTGTGCAGCCCGCCGTCCGTCGGGGACTCCAGGTCAGCGAGCAGCTCCTCGACCGAGCCCGAGGCCTCCACCAGCGAGCGGTACGAGCGGGCCGCCGGGCGCTCCACCTCGGAGCGGGCGGCCGCGTCCTCCGTCAGGAGCCGCAGCAGCGAGTTCCCGGGCAGCCGGAGGACCTCCTCCAGGGCCCGGACGGCCTTCAGGGACTCCGGCCGCTGCGGGCGACGGGCGCCCTGCTGCCAGTAGCTCAGGCTCGTCACCCCGACCTTGACGCCCCGGTGCGCGAGATGGTGCTGGACCCGCTGGAGCGGTAGCCCGCGCACGGCCAGCGCGGTGCGCAGCGCCAGATGGAAGGGACCGGTGTGCAGCAGCTGCACCAGATCCGCCTCGGTGGGGCTCACGAGGACTCCTCGGTGAACATTCACGACGGGGGCACGGACCGTCGCGCCGCGAGGGGCGGGCGGGCAGGTGGGCCGGGGGTTTTCGTTCACACCCGGGTCACACCGTTCACGGTCCGATGTCACCCCGCATTGAAGCGTGTTGACCCGGCCCGGACAACGGCCGATGCTCCTGACCAGCGTCCGGACGCGCTCCTCCACCCCCCTCATCCCCAGCTCCTGGGAGGAACGCGATGCGCAGAAGAAAGCTGAACCTCGCGGCACTCGCCGCAGCCGCCCTCTTCCTCGTCCCCGCCACCTCGGCCTCCGCCGCCCCCACCGGCGAGGACGCCTCGACCCTCGCATCCAAGCGCCTGAACATCACCATGCAGGCCCAGCAGAAGACCAACTGGTGCTGGGCGGCGAGCGGCAACACCATCGCCACCTGGTACGGCCGGAACTACAGCCAGAACCAGTTCTGCAACGCCGCCTTCGACCGGCAGCAGGGCTACGACTGCCCCAACTGGCAGGCCACGCTCGCCAACGTCCAGACCGGACTGGGCTGGGCCGGCATCAGCCCCGGCTCGTACGTCGACGGCTGGCTGCGCTACTCCACCCTCCAGACCGAGATCAACGCCGGTCGACCCGTCGAGACCAGGATCCAGTGGGCCGGCGGCGGCGGCCACATGCACGTGATCTACGGCTACGACGACGCGAACAGCTGGGTCTACTGGGGCGACCCCTGGCCCTCCAGCGATCGCTACAACTGGGCCTCGCACGCCTGGTACGTGAACAACGGCTCGTTCTCCTGGACCCACTCGCTCTACCGGATCGGGGCGTGACGACCATGAACACACGTGCCACGGGAGCCGGGCTCCTCGTCACCACCGCCCTCGTCCTCCTCGGGGCGCTCCCCGCGGCCGCCGAGGAGCTGCCGTCCGCGCCGACCCCCGAACAGGCCGCCTCCGCGCCGCGGACCCTGGACACCCTGTCCCGGTTCTTCGCCCGCGACGGGGCCTCCGCCCGCACGGCGGCCGCGCCGCGCGTCGAGGGCGCCTCCGTCCCCGTGCGGTTCCTCTCCCCGGACTTCGTCGCCGGGAAGCCCGGGGCGCCGGTCGCCCGCGTCGAGTTCCGCGCCAGCAGGGCCGTCTCCCCGGACGGCCGGAAGGCCTCCCTGTGGACGGTGCGGCAGCCGGGCGGCGGCTGGCAGGTGGTGAACATCGCCACCGGCGACGACGAGATCCGGTACGCGGAACTCGGCCACGGCTTCGTCTTCCGCGAGCCGCAGATCGACGCGTGGTACGTCCTGAAGGGCGCGAAGGTGCTGCCGCTCGACGAGGACGCGGTACGGGCCGTGGGCCGGAACGGGACGAGCCTCGCGGGCTACCGGGAGCGGGTCGTGCGGGCGTACGGCGACAAGCTGCCGGGGTCGTCGTACGCGCGGAAGGGGGCGGCGGGGGGTTACGACGCGCCCGCGCCCGCGTCCCACGAGAGGCCCGCCGTCGCGGCGGTGGGCGTGGGGGCGGGGCTGGTCCTCGCGCTGACGGCGTGGGCGACGGTACGCGGACGCCGGGCGGGCCGCCGCGCCTGACCCCTGCGACGGGCCTCCGCTCCACGGGACGGCGCCCACCCCTTGTGCCCCCGTTGTGGGCAGCCACTCCGCCGGGGCGGTGCCCCGCCCACTCCGTTGTGGGCGCGCCGGCTGGGCCGGTGCCCGCCCACCCCCGCTCGCCCCGTTGTGGGCAGTCGTCCCGCTGGGGCGAGGGGGTCCCCCCTGCTCGAGCGAAGCCGAGAGCTCGGGGGAGGGTGGGCACAACGGAACGGCGCCCTTGCCGGGCCTGGGATCCCGCGCCTTGACCCGCACCCCGTGCACAGCGCACTGGTGGTGCGGGTCCAGGCCCGGAAGGCGGAGCGCGCCCGCAGAGGCGCCGTCCCGTGTGCCCACCCGTCCCGCCCCAGCGGGACGATTGCCCACACGGGCGGGGGCGGGGGCACCGCCCCGCAGGCGCGCGCCCACCCGGCGGTGGTGGGAAGGGCGCCGCCCCGCCGGGCGCGTTCACACGGAGAGGGGCGGCACCGCCCGCGCGGGCGCGTGCCCAGTACGAGGCGGGTTCCGGGTGGAGGCGGGCGCCGTGGGGTGTCGGTGGGCGCCAGTAGGGTGGTGAGCATGGCCGACCCCTCCAGCTACCGCCCCAAGCCGGGTCAGATCCCCGACTCCCCGGGGGTCTACAAGTTCCGCGACGAGCACCGCCGGGTCATCTACGTGGGGAAGGCGAAGTCCCTGCGTCAGCGGCTGGCGAACTACTTCCAGCCGCTCACGAGCCTGCATCCGCGCACGGCCACCATGGTGACGACGGCCGCCTCCGTGGAGTGGACGGTGGTGTCCACCGAGGTCGAGGCGCTGCAGCTGGAGTACTCCTGGATCAAGGAGTTCGATCCCCGGTTCAACGTGAAGTACCGGGACGACAAGAGCTACCCGTACCTCGCGGTCACCATGAACGAGGAGTTCCCGCGCGTCCAGGTCATGCGCGGCCACAAGAAGAAGGGCGTGCGCTACTTCGGGCCGTACGCGCACGCGTGGGCGATCCGCGAGACCGTCGACCTGATGCTGCGGGTGTTCCCCGTGCGGACCTGCTCGGCGGGGGTCTTCCGGAACGCCGCGTCGGCCGGGCGCCCCTGTCTCCTCGGCTACATCGGCAAGTGCTCGGCGCCCTGCGTCGGCCGGGTCACGCCCGAGGAGCACCGCGAACTGGCCGAGGACTTCAGCGACTTCATGGCCGGCCGCACCGGCACGTACATCCGCCGGCTGGAGAAGCAGATGATGATCGCGGCCGAGGACATGGAGTACGAGAAGGCCGCCCGGCTCCGCGACGACATAGAGGCCCTGCGCCGGGCCATGGAGAAGAACGCGGTCGTCCTCGCCGACGCCACCGACGCCGATCTGATCGCCCTCGCCGAGGACGAGCTGGAGGCGGCGGTGCAGATCTTCCACGTGCGCGGCGGCCGCGTCCGGGGCCAGCGCGGCTGGGTCACGGACAAGGTCGAGGCCGTCGACACGGCGGGGCTCGTGGAGCACGCCCTCCAGCAGCTGTACGGCGAGGAGAGCGGCGACGCGGTCCCCAAGGAGGTCCTCGTCCCGGCGCTCCCCGAGGACACGGAGGCCGTCTCCGCCTGGCTCTCCGGCCGCCGCGGATCCCTCGTCTCGCTGCGCGTCCCGCAGCGCGGCGACAAGAAGGACCTGATGGAGACGGTCGCGCGCAACGCCCAGCAGGCGCTCGTCCTGCACAAGACCAAGCGGGCCAGCGACCTGACCACCCGCTCCCGGGCCCTGGAGGAGATCGCCGAGGCCCTGGACCTGGACTCGGCGCCGCTGCGGATCGAGTGCTTCGACATCTCGCACCTCCAGGGCGAGGACGTCGTCGCCTCGATGGTGGTCTTCGAGGACGGGCTGCCCCGCAAGAGCGAGTACCGCCGCTTCCAGATCAAGGGCTTCGAGGGCCAGGACGACGTCCGGTCCATGCACGAGGTGATCAGCCGCCGCTTCAAGCGTTACCTCGCCGAGAAGGACCGCACGGGGGAGTGGGGCCCGGTCGGCGACGGTGAGGTCCCCGCCGGCGGCGAGGTCCCCGCCGAGGACGCCCAGGACGACGGCCGGCCCAAGCGCTTCGCGTACCCGCCGCAGCTCGTCGTCGTCGACGGCGGGCAGCCGCAGGTCGCCGCGGCCCGCCGCGCCCTCGACGAGCTCGGCATCGACGACGTCGCGGTCTGCGGCCTCGCCAAGCGGCTGGAGGAGGTCTGGCTGCCCGGCGACGACGACCCGGTGGTGCTGCCCCGCTCCAGCGAGGGCCTCTATCTGCTCCAGCGGGTGCGTGACACGGCTCACGACTTCGCCATCCGCTACCAGCGGTCCAAGCGGACCAAACGTCTCCGGACCAGCCCGCTCGACGCCGTCCCCGGCCTCGGGGAGTCGCGCAAGCAGGCCTTGATCAAGCATTTCGGCTCGGTGAAGCGGCTGAAGCAGGCGACAATCGAGCAGATCTGTGAGGTCCCCGGCTTCGGCCGGAAGACCGCGGAGGCGGTCGCCGTGGCCCTGGCCCAGGCGGCCCCCGCCGCACCCGCCGTGAACACGGCCACAGGAGAGATCATGGAAGACGACGGGGGCACCACCGCATGACCGAGCGCCACACGCACGACGAGCACGACCGAGAAGACGGAGCAGGACACGTGAGTACGGGCACGAAGGAGACCCCCGGCGACAACGGCGCCGAGGCGGCCATTCCCGAGCTGGTGATCATCTCCGGCATGTCCGGAGCGGGCCGGTCCACCGCGGCGAAGTGTCTGGAGGACCTCGGCTGGTTCGTCGTGGACAACCTGCCGCCCGCGCTGATCCCCACCATGGTGGAGCTCGGCGCCCGCTCCCAGGGCAACGTCGCCCGGATCGCCGTCGTCGTGGACGTCCGCGGCCGGCAGTTCTTCGACAACCTCAGGGAGTCCCTCGCCGACCTGGACGCCAAGCAGGTCACCCGCCGGGTCGTCTTCCTGGAGTCCTCCGACGAGGCCCTGGTCCGGCGCTTCGAGTCGGTCCGCAGGCCGCACCCGCTCCAGGGCGACGGCCGCATCACCGACGGCATCGCCGCCGAGCGCGACCTGCTGCGCGAGCTGCGCGGCGACGCCGACCTGGTGATCGACACCTCCAGCCTCAACGTCCACGAGCTGCGCGCCAAGATGGACGCCCAGTTCGCCGGCGACGAGGAGCCCGAGCTGCGGGCCACCGTGATGTCCTTCGGCTTCAAGTACGGCCTGCCGGTCGACGCCGACCTCGTCGTCGACATGCGCTTCCTGCCGAATCCGCACTGGGTCCCCGAGCTGCGCCCCTTCACCGGCCTCAACGAGGAGGTGTCGAACTACGTCTACAACCAGCCGGGCGCCAAGGAGTTCCTCGACCGCTACACCGAGCTGCTCCAGCTGATCGCCGCGGGCTACCGCCGCGAGGGCAAGCGGTACGTGACCATCGCCGTGGGCTGCACGGGCGGCAAGCACCGCTCCGTGGCCACCGCCGAGCGCCTCGCCGCCCGCCTCGCCTCCGAAGGGGTCGAGACCGTCGTCGTCCACCGGGACATGGGGCGCGAGTGAAGCCGTACCGTCGGCGTGCCTCCACCCTCGCGGTGCGGCGTACGCTCCGCAGGCGCGGCGCCCAGCCCAAGGTGGTCGCGCTCGGTGGCGGCATGGGCCTGTCGGCGTCCCTCGCCGCGCTCCGCCGGATCACCGGCGACCTCACCGCCGTCGTCACCGTCGCCGACGACGGGGGCTCCAGCGGCCGGCTCCGGGAGGAGCTCGGCGTGCTGCCCCCGGGCGACCTGCGCAAGGCGCTCGCCGCCCTCTGCGGCGACGACGACTGGGGCCAGACCTGGGCCCGGGTGATCCAGCACCGCTTCCAGTCCAAGGGCGAGATCAACGGCCACGCCGTCGGCAATCTGCTGATCGTCGCCCTCTGGGAGCAGCTCGGCGACCCCGTGCAGGCCCTCGACCTGGTCGGCCGGCTGCTCGGCGCCCAGGGCCGGGTGCTGCCCATGTCCGCCGTGCCCCTGGAGCTCCAGGCCCTGGTCAGGGGCCACGACCCGGAGCGGCCGGACGCCGTGGACACCGTGCGCGGCCAGGCGACCGTCGCGCTCACCCCCGGCGAGGTGCAGTCCGTGCACCTCGTGCCGAACGACCCGCCGGCCGTGCCCGAGGCGGTCGCGGCGGTCCTGGACGCGGACTGGGTGGTCCTCGGTCCCGGCTCCTGGTTCTCCTCGGTGATCCCGCACCTCCTGGTCCCCGAGCTCCTCGACGCCCTGGTCGAGACGAAGGCCCGGAAGGTGCTCTCGCTGAACCTCGCGCCGCAGCCCGGAGAAACCGAGGGCTTCTCCCCGCAGCGTCATTTGGAGGTTTTGGGACGACACGCCCCTAAACTCGCCCTGGACGTGGTGCTGGCCGACGAGGCCGCCGTGCCCGACGTGTCAGCGAGGGAACCCCTCGTCGATGCCGCAAAGCGGCTCGGCGCCGCGGTCGAGCTGGCGCCGGTGGCCGGGCCCGACGGCTCCGCGAAGCATGACCCGGAGCTGTTGGCCGCCGCGTACGACCGTATTTTTCGGATGCATGGAAGGATCGGCCCATGGCGATGACGGCAGCGGTGAAGGACGAGATCTCCCGGCTCCCCGTCACCCGGACCTGCTGCAGGAAGGCAGAGGTCTCGTCGATCCTGCGGTTCGCGGGCGGGCTGCACCTGGTGAGCGGCCGCATCGTGATCGAGGCGGAGCTCGACACCGCGATGGCGGCCCGCCGCCTCAAGCGGGACATCCTGGAGATCTTCGGGCACAGCTCCGAGCTGATCGTGATGGCCCCCGGCGGGCTGCGGCGCGGCTCGCGCTTCGTGGTGCGGGTGGTGGCCGGAGGCGACCAGCTGGCCCGGCAGACGGGCCTCGTGGACGGCCGCGGCCGTCCCATCCGGGGCCTTCCCCCGCAGGTGGTCTCCGGGGCCACCTGTGACGCCGAGGCCGCCTGGCGCGGCGCGTTCCTCGCGCACGGCTCGCTGACCGAGCCCGGCCGCTCCTCCTCCCTGGAGGTGACCTGCCCGGGTCCGGAGGCCGCCCTCGCCCTGGTCGGCGCGGCCCGCCGGCTCTCCATCGCGGCGAAGGCCCGCGAGGTCCGGGGCGTGGACCGGGTCGTCGTCCGCGACGGCGACGCGATCGGCGCCCTCCTCACCCGGCTCGGCGCGCACGAGTCGGTGCTCGCCTGGGAGGAGCGGCGGATGCGGCGCGAGGTCCGCGCCACCGCCAACCGCCTGGCCAACTTCGACGACGCCAACCTGCGCCGCTCGGCCCGCGCCGCCGTCGCCGCCGGCGCCCGCGTGCAGCGCGCCCTGGAGATCCTCGGCGAGGAGGTGCCCGAGCACCTCGCCGCCGCGGGCCGGCTCCGCATGGAGCACAAGCAGGCCTCCCTGGAGGAGCTGGGCGCGCTCGCCGACCCGCCGCTGACCAAGGACGCGGTGGCCGGCCGGATCCGCCGGCTGCTGGCGATGGCCGACAAGCGGGCGCAGGACCTGGGCATCCCCGGGACCGAGTCCAACCTGACGGAGGAGCTCGACGACAGCCTCGTCGGCTGACCGGATCCGTCACCGTACGGAAAGCCTGTACGAAGAGCCTGTACGGAAAGTCTGTACGGAAAGCCTGTACGAAGAGCTCGCACGGGACGCCCATACGGACCACTCGTACGACAGCTCGTACGGAGAGAGGGCCTACGGAACCTTCAACTCCGCGCTGCCGGTGCCTTTCTGAGGCACCGGCAGCTTTTTCGTACACCCCGCGAGGCACCCTTGACAGTCCCATGGGCGCCCAAGAGCCTGGCGTCTGTTCACCTTCGAGGCAGACAACAGCAAGGGGGGCACATGAGACGCAGAGCGAGATCGATCCTCGCCGCGGCTTCACTGCTGATCGCGGGAGTGGCGGCGGCACCCGTCGCCGGAGCACAGCCGAACGACCGGGACGGCGGCGACGCCCTCTCCGTGTGGCGGGCCGAGGTCACCCAGGAGCAGGTTCCGCTGCTCCTCGAAGCCGGTGCCGACGCCCATGAACTCACCGAGCAGGTCCCGGCGAAGGGCTCCGCGACGGTCGAGCTCTTCCTCACCGGTCGGCAGGCCGGGCAGCTGCGCGGCCAGGGCGTCGAGATCGCCGAGCACCATCTCACCGCCCAGGCCGAGAAGCGGGTCGCCGCCGCCGGGGACGGCGTCTTCCGTCCGTACGGAGGGCCGAACGGCCTCAAGCAGGAGATCCTGGACACCGCACGGGCCAACCCCGGCCTGACCAAGGTCGTCTCCATCGGCAAGACCCTCAAGGGCCAGGACATCCTCGCCCTCAAGCTGACCAAGGGCGCCCGGCACACCAAGGACGGCTCGAAGCCCGCCACGCTGTACATGTCCAACCAGCACGCGCGCGAGTGGATCACCCCCGAGATGACCCGGCGGCTGATGCACCACTACCTCGACGGCTACGGCAAGGACGAGCGGATCACCCGGATCGTCGACTCCACCGAGCTGTGGTTCGTGCTCTCCGCCAACCCGGACGGCTACGACTACACGCACGCCGACCCCGCCCACCGCCAGTGGCGGAAGAACCTCCGCGACAACGACGGAGACGGGAAGCTCGGCCCCGGCGACGGCGTCGACCTCAACCGCAACTTCGCCTACAAGTGGGGCTATGACAACGAGGGCTCGTCCCCCGACCCGGCCGACGAGACCTTCCGCGGCAAGGGCCCCATGTCGGAGCCGGAGACGAGGGCCCTCGACGCCTTCCAGAAGCGCATCGGCTTCGCGTACGGCGTCAACTACCACTCGGCCGCCCAGCTCCTGCTGTACGGCGTCGGCTGGCAGGTGGCCACCGACACCCCCGACGACGTGGCCCTCAAGGCGCTCGCCGGCACCCCGCAGAAGTCCGCCGTCCCCGGCTACCGCCCGCAGGTCTCCTCGGAGCTGTACATCACCAACGGCGAGGCGGACGGACACGCCGCCAACGTCAACGGGATGCAGATGTTCACCCCGGAGATGTCGACCTGCGCCACCGCCTCCCGCGTCGACCCGAACGACGCCTGGAACCCGGCCGACTGCGCCTCCGTCTTCACCTTCCCGGACGACGAGAAGCTGATCCAGGCCGAGTTCGCCAAGAACATCCCCTTCGCGCTCGCCGTCGCCGAGACCGCCGCCCACCCGGACCGGCCCGTCTCCCCGGTCGGCATCGACGCCCCCGACCTCACCCCGAAGACCTTCACCACCTCCTACGCCCGGGGCCAGGGGCAGCAGGTCGCCGTCACCGCCCGCAAGTCGCTGCGCGGCAAGACCCTCACGTACCGGATCAACGGCGGCCGCCCCCACAGCGAGGAGCTGAAGGCCTGGAAGGGCGGCGAGACCTACGGAGGGGACGACAACCTCTACTTCGACGAGTACCGCGCCGAGGTCGAGGGAGCCCGTCCCGGCGACTCCGTCGAGGTCCGGTTCACCGCCCGCACCCGAGAGGGCCGCGCCACCTCCTCCGCCCCCTTCACCTACAAGGTGGCCGAGCGTCCCCGCGGCGACGTGCTCGTCCTCGCCGACGAGGGCGGCACCACCGCCGCCCGGCACACCGCCGCGTACGTGAAGGCGCTCGCCGACAACGGCCGCAGGGCCGCCGTCTGGGACGTCGCCACCCAGGGCACCCCGGACGCCCTCGGCGTGCTCTCCCACTTCCGCACCGTCGTCTGGTACACCGGCGCCGAGCGTCCCTCCGGGGACGCCCAGCTCGCCGTCCGCGCCTACCTCAACGAGGGCGGCAAGCTGATCAACGCCGGCGAGAAGTCCGGTGGACTCACCGAGGTCGGCCTGGCCGAGACCAACGACTTCGCCCAGTACTACCTCGGCGCCTACCACCGCGCGGGCCTCAAGAACCCGCCCGCCTTCGCCGGTACGGGCGCCTTCGCGGGCGTCGGCGCGACGCTCGGTTCCGCCACCGACAACCCGCTGGACAACGCGGGCGCGTACACCGTCACTTCGGACACCCTGAAGCCGGAGGAGTTCCCGCAGTTCGCGAGCAGCGCCTCCGCCGGCGACTACCCGGGCATCCGCACCCCCTTCGAGCCCGCCGAGGGATCGAGCTTCGCGGCCGTCAAGCACGCCGACGACACCTGGGCCCGGCTCGCCAGGACCGTCGACCTCACCGGCGTCGTCGCCGCGTCGAAGCCGCGCCTGGACTTCCAGGTCAGCTACGACACCGAGCCCGGCTACGACAACCTCGTCGTCGAGGCCCACACCGTCGGCCAGGACGACTGGACGACGCTGCCCGACCTGGGCGGCGGCACCTCCGCCCAGCCCCCGGCCGACTGCGGCGAGGGCTACTACGTCCGCGGCCACCCCTTCCTCGCCCACTACCTCACCGTCGGCGAGGACGGCTGCGCGCCCACCGGCACCACCGGCTCCTGGAACGCCTTCACCGGCCCCTCCAACGGCTGGCGGCAGGCCTCCGTCGACCTGAGCGCCTGGGCCGGCAAGAAGGTCGAACTCGCCCTCTCGTACGTCTCCGACCCCGGTACGGGCGAGATGGGCGCCTTCGTCGACGACACCCGGCTCGTCACCGGCGCCACCACCGAGACGGAGGGCTTCGAGACCTCCCTCGGCGCCTGGTCCACACCGGGCGCTCCGGCCGGCAGCCCCGGCAACGCCTCCGACTGGGCGCGTTCCGCGGCGCTCTTCCACTCCCAGGCGGCGGTCACCACGCGTGACACCGTCCTCCTCGGCTACGGCCTGGAGCACGTGCCCGGCGAGGCGGAGCGCGCACGGATCGTCGGCCGCGCCCTGGGGACGCTCCGGCGCTGACGGAGAGTAGCGGGGACAAAGGTCCCAAGGCGGCCCGTACCCGGTGGTAGGGGCGGGCCGTCGGCCGTTTTTCCTTACTTTCCGGGCTCATCCGGATGCGCAGGATGTCACTCACCGGCGGCGGGGGAGGTAGGGTCGTAAGCGGTCGGGGACATCCCAAAAAACAAAAATCTCGCCGGCGTCGAACACACCGGCGTACCTAACGAGGAGATCGGTTCGTGACGATCCGCGTAGGCATCAACGGCTTTGGCCGCATCGGTCGGAACTATTTCCGCGCGCTCCTTGAGCAGGGTGCCGACATCGAGGTCGTGGCAGTCAACGACCTGGGTGACACCGCGACCACCGCACACCTGCTGAAGTACGACACCATCCTGGGCCGCCTCAAGGCCGAGGTGACCCACACCGCCGACACCATCACCGTCGACGGCCACACCATCAAGGTGCTGTCCGAGCGCGACCCGGCCGACATCCCCTGGGGCGACCTGGGCGTCGACATCGTCATCGAGTCGACCGGCATCTTCACGAAGAGGGCGGACGCCGCGAAGCACCTCGCCGGCGGCGCCAAGAAGGTCCTCATCTCGGCTCCGGCCACCGACGAGGACATCACCATCGTTATGGGTGTCAACCAGGACAAGTACGACCCCGCGCAGCACGACGTCATCTCCAACGCGTCCTGCACCACCAACTGCGTCGCGCCGATGGCCAAGGTCCTCGACGAGAACTTCGGCATCGTCAAGGGCCTGATGACCACGGTCCACGCGTACACCAACGACCAGCGCATCCTGGACTTCCCGCACAAGGACCTGCGCCGCGCCCGCGCCGCCGCGGAGAACATCATCCCGACCACGACGGGTGCCGCCAAGGCCACCGCCCTGGTCCTCCCGCAGCTCAAGGGCAAGCTCGACGGCATCGCCATGCGCGTCCCGGTCCCGACCGGCTCCGCCACCGACCTGGTCGTCACCCTCGACCGCGAGGTCACCAAGGACGAGGTCAACGCCGCGTTCAAGAAGGCCGCCGACGACGGCGACCTCAAGGGAATCCTTTTCTACACCGAGGACCCGATCGTCTCCTCGGACATCGTCAGCGACCCGGCGTCCTGCACCTTCGACGCCTCCCTGACGATGGTCCAGGAGGGCAGCACGGTCAAGATCCTCGGCTGGTACGACAACGAGTGGGGCTACTCCAACCGTCTCGTCGACCTCACCGTCTTCGTCGGCGGCCGGCTCTAGGCTCTAGGGTTCAGGGCAGGTTTTCGATGTGAGCAGGGCTCGGGCAGCGCAATGCCGCGCTGTGCGAGCCCTGTTTGTGTGCTCCACCGCGTACCAAGGAGTCTGTTAACAGATGAAGACGATCGACGAGCTTCTCAGCGAGGGCGTCGAAGGAAAGCGCGTGTTCGTCCGCGCCGACCTCAACGTGCCGCTCGACGGCACCACCATCACCGACGACGGCCGCATCCGCGCCGTCGTCCCCACGGTCAAGGCGCTCGCCGACGCCGGCGCCCGCGTCGTGGTCGCCTCGCACCTGGGCCGCCCCAAGGGCGCCCCGGACCCGGCGTTCTCGCTCGCCCCGGCCGCCGCGCGCCTCGGCGAACTGCTCGGCGCCGACGTGGCCTTCGCGACCGACACCGTCGGCGACTCCGCCCGGGAGACCGTCGCGGGCCTCGCCGACGGCCAGGTGGCCGTCATCGAGAACCTCCGCTTCAACGCCGGTGAGACCTCGAAGGACGACGCCGAGCGCGGCGCCTTCGCGGACCAGCTGGCCGCCCTCGCCGACCTGTACGTCGGCGACGGCTTCGGCGCCGTGCACCGCAAGCACGCCTCGGTCTTCGACCTCCCGGCGCGCCTCCCGCACGCCGCGGGCTACCTCATCGCCACCGAGGTCGGCGTCCTGAAGAAGCTCACGGACGACGTCCAGCGGCCGTACGTGGTCGCGCTCGGCGGTGCCAAGGTCTCCGACAAGCTCGGCGTGATCGACCACCTCCTGGAGAAGGCCGACCGCATCCTCATCGGCGGCGGCATGGCCTACACCTTCCTCAAGGCCCAGGGCCACGAGGTCGGCATCTCGCTGCTCCAGGAGGACCAGATCCCGGCGGTCCAGGACTACCTGAAGCGTGCCAAGGAGCGCGGCGTGGAGTTCGTGCTCCCCGTCGACGTCCTGGTCTCGGCCGACTTCCCGGACCTGAAGACCAAGGCTCCGGCCAACCCCACCACGGTCGCCGCGGACGCCATCCCGGCGGACCAGGAGGGCCTGGACATCGGTCCGGAGACCCGTAAGCTCTACGCCTCGAAGCTCGCCGACGCGGCCACCGTCTTCTGGAACGGTCCGATGGGCGTCTTCGAGCACCCCGACTACGCCGAGGGCACCAAGGCCGTCGCCCAGGCGCTCGTCGACTCCCCGGCGTTCACGGTGGTCGGCGGTGGCGACTCCGCCGCGGCCGTCCGCATCCTGGGCTTCGACGAGAAGGCATTCGGCCACATTTCGACCGGCGGCGGCGCCTCCCTCGAGTACCTCGAGGGCAAGACGCTTCCCGGCCTCGCCGCACTGGAGGACTGACCCCCTTATGACCACCCGCACCCCGCTGATGGCGGGCAACTGGAAGATGAACCTCAACCACCTCGAGGCCATCGCCCACGTCCAGAAGCTCGCCTTCGCCCTGACCGACAAGGACCTCGACGCCTGTGAGGTCGCGGTCCTGGTTCCCTTCACCGACCTGAGGTCCGTCCAGACCCTGGTCGACGGAGACAAGATCAAGATCAAGTACGGCGCCCAGGACATCTCGGAGCACGACTCCGGGGCCTACACCGGCGAGGTCTCGGGCCTGATGCTGTCCAAGCTGAAGTGCGCCTACGTCGCCGTCGGCCACTCCGAGCGCCGCCAGTACCACGCCGAGAACGACGAGGTCTGCAACGCCAAGGTGAAGGCCGCCTTCAAGCACGGCGTGACCCCGATCCTCTGCGTCGGCGAGGGCCTGGACGTCCGCAAGGCGGGCAACCAGGTCGAGTACACCCTGGCCCAGATCGACGGCGGTCTGAAGGACGTCCCGGCCGAGCAGGCCGAGACGATCGTGATCGCGTACGAGCCGGTGTGGGCCATCGGCACCGGCGAGGTCGCCACCCCCGAGGACGCCCAGGAGGTCTGCGGGGCGATCCGCGGCCGCCTGGCCGAGCTGTACTCGCAGGAGCTGGCCGACAAGGTCCGCATCCAGTACGGCGGCTCGGTCAAGGCCGGAAACGTCGCCGCGATCATGGCGCAGCCGGACGTCGACGGCGCCCTGGTGGGCGGCGCGGCGCTGGACGCCGACGAGTTCGTCAAGATCGTGCGCTTCCGCGACCAGTGAGTATGCGGTAGCGGAGTTACGTCGTACCCTTGCGGGGGTCGGGCAGGTGCCCGGCCCCCGTCCGTATAAGTCCGAGGAAGTTGGTCCAGCCGTGGTTATGGGGTTCTCGATCGCCCTGATCGTCTTCAGCGCGCTGCTGATGCTGCTCGTGCTGATGCACAAGGGGAAGGGCGGCGGCCTCTCCGACATGTTCGGAGGCGGCATGCAGTCCTCCGTGGGCGGCTCCTCGGTCGCCGAGCGGAACCTTGACCGGATCACCGTCGTGATCGGTCTGCTCTGGTTCGCCTGCATTGTGGTACTTGGTCTGCTGATGAAGTTGGACGGGTAACTCCAATCACTGGACGCGCGTTGGGCCTTACGTAGACTGGGGCATCTTCGAGCACCATCACGCAGGGAGTTACGACCGTGGCAAGTGGCAACGCGATCCGGGGAAGCCGGGTCGGAGCGGGGCCGATGGGGGAGGCCGAGCGGGGCGAGTCGGCACCGCGCCTCCGCATCTCCTTCTGGTGCTCGAACGGGCACGAGACGCAGCCGAGCTTCGCCAGCGACGCGGCGGTCCCGGACACCTGGGACTGCCCGCGCTGCGGCTTCCCGGCAGGTCAGGACCGGGACAACCCGCCGGACCCGCCGCGCACGGAGCCGTACAAGACCCACCTCGCCTATGTGCGTGAGCGGCGCAGCGACGCGGACGGCGAGGCGATCCTCGCCGAGGCGCTGGCCAAGCTGCGCGGCGAGATCTGAAGCGTGGTGTGACGGTGTGACGAACGGGCCTTGCCCGCGAACCGAGTTCGCGGGCAAGGCCCGTTCGTGCGTCACGGGCGGGCGCCCGCCGGGTGCGCGGCGTTGTCAGTGGCGTCCTCTACGGTCGGTACGACGGGGAGACCACCGGACCGAGGGGGCGCCGTGGCGGCGACGGAGACAGCGGGCGGCAGCAGGGCCGCGCCCACCTGGCGGGGCGGCTTCGGACGGCTGTGGACGGCCGCGGTCGTCTCCCGGTTCGGCGACTCGCTGCGCACCGCCGCGCTGCCGCTGCTCGCCGCCTCGCTCACCGACGACCCCCTCCTCATCGCCTCCGTCACCGCCTGCGGCTTCCTGCCCTGGCTGCTCTTCGGACTCCTCGGCGGCGCCGTCGCCGACCGCGTCGACCAGCGGCGGGCCATGTGGGCCGTCGACCTCGTCCGCGCCGGACTCGTCGCCGCCTTCGCCGCCGCCGTCGCCCTCGGACACGCCTCCGTCGCCCTGCTGCTCGCCCTCGCCTTCGCCCTCACCACCCTCCAGACCCTCTTCGACAACGCGGCCACCGCCCTGCTGCCCGCGCTCGTCCCCGCCGAGACCCTGGCCGGCGCCAACGCGCGCCTGATGACCGGCCAGCAGCTCGCCGGCGGTCTCCTCGCCGGGCCGGCCGTGCCCGTCCTGCTCCTCGCCGGCCCCGCCGTCCCGTACGCGGCCGACGCGCTCACGTACGTCCTGGCCGCCCTCCTCGTCGCCTCCCTGCGGACCGGCGCGCCCGAGCGGCCGCCCCGCCCGGCCGGGTCCACCCTCCGCGCCGAGGCGGCCCAGGGCCTCGCCGTCCTGCGCGCGGACCGGCCCCTGCGGTGGCTCTGCACCGCGACCACCCTCTGCAACATCGGCATGGGCGCCCTCATCGCCACCCTCGTCGTCCATGTGACCGACGGCCACCCGACGGGAACCGCGGGGAACACGGCGTACGCCGCCACGATCACGGCCTACGCCCTGGGCGCCGTCGCCGGCGGCTTCCTGGCCCGGCGGATCGCCGAGCGGACCGGCCGCATACGCGCCGTGTTCCTCGCCGGGACCGTCCAGACCGCCTGCCTGATCCTGATGGGCGCGGTGCCCGTCCTCGGGGTATCGATCGGGGCCATGGCGGTGTTCGGCCTCATGGGGACGGTGTGGAACGTCCAGCAGACGACCCTCATGCAGGAGCGCGCCCCCGAGGGGATGCTCGGTCGCATCGCCGCGGCCTTCCGCACCCTCGCCGTCGCGGGCGCGCCGCTCGGCGCGCTCCTCGGCGGCGCCGCGGCCGCCGGCCTGGGACCGCACACACCGGCCCTCCTCGCGGCGGCGTTCTTCGCGCTCGCCGTCGCGTCGCTGGGCCCCCTGATCAATTAGGTTTGGGGGTGCAGCGGGGCAGACAAGCAGTACGAGAAGAAGTGGGCGATGTCCGAGATGACAAGCGAAGGCCGCAACAGGCTCAACCGGCTGCCCGAGTGGGCGGCCCTCGGCAAGCACCGTGAGCAGCTGGGCGACACCCATCTGCGCGAACTGTTCGCCGCCGACCCGGAGCGGGGCACCGACTACACCCTGCGCGTCGGCGACCTCCACCTGGACTACTCCAAGCACCTCGTCACCGGCGAGACGCTGGCCCTGCTGAGGGAACTGGCCGCCGTCACCGGCGTCGCCGAGCTCCGCGACGCCATGTTCCGCGGCGAGAAGATCAACACCACCGAGGACCGGGCGGTCCTCCACACCGCGCTGCGCGCCCCCCGCGGGGCCGTCGTCGAGGTCGACGGGGAGAACGTCGTCCCCGGCGTCCACGCCGTCCTCGACAAGATGGGCGCCTTCGCCGACAAGGTCCGCGCGGGCGAGTGGACCGGCCACACCGGACGGCCCATCAAGAACATCGTCAACATCGGCATCGGCGGCTCCGACCTCGGCCCCGCCATGGCCTACGAGGTCCTGCGCTCCTACACCCAGCGGGACCTGACGTTCCGTTTCGTCTCCAACGTCGACGGCGCCGACCTCCACGAGGCCGTCCGCGACCTCGACCCCGCCGAGACGCTGTTCATCGTCGCCTCGAAGACCTTCACCACCATCGAGACGATCACCAACGCCACCTCCGCGCGGAACTGGCTCCTCACCGAGCTGCGCGCCGGCCAGGAGGCCGTCGCCAAACACTTCGTGGCCCTCTCGACCAACGCCGAGAAGGTCGAGGAGTTCGGCATCGACACCGCGAACATGTTCGAGTTCTGGGACTGGGTCGGCGGCCGCTACTCCTACGACTCCGCCATCGGCCTCTCCCTGATGATCGCCATCGGCCCGGAGCGCTTCCGCGAGATGCTCGACGGCTTCCACCTCGTCGACGAGCACTTCCGCACCGCCCCGCCCGAGGAGAACGCGCCGCTGCTCCTCGGCCTCCTCGGCGTCTGGTACGGCGCCTTCTTCGACGCCCAGTCGCACGCCGTCCTGCCGTACTCCCACTACCTGTCCAAGTTCACCGCCTACCTCCAGCAGCTCGACATGGAGTCCAACGGCAAGTCGGTGGACCGCGAGGGCAACCGGGTCGACTGGCAGACCGGACCCGTCGTCTGGGGCACCCCCGGGACCAACGGCCAGCACGCCTACTACCAGTTGATCCACCAGGGCACCAAGGTCATCCCCGCCGACTTCATCGGCTTCGCCCGCCCCGTCGAGGACCTGCTGCCCGGGCTCGTCGCCCAGCACGACCTGCTCATGGCCAACTTCTTCGCCCAGACCCAGGCGCTCGCCTTCGGCAAGACGCCCGAGGAGGTACGGGCCGAGGGCGTTGCCGAGGAGCTCGTCCCGCACAAGACCTTCCAGGGCAACCACCCGACCACCACGATCCTCGCCGACGCGCTCACCCCGTCCGTCCTCGGCCAGCTGATCGCGCTCTACGAGCACAAGGTCTTCGTCCAGGGCGCGGTCTGGAACATCGACTCCTTCGACCAGTGGGGCGTCGAGCTCGGCAAGGTCCTCGCCAAGAAGATCGAGCCGGTCCTGACGAAGGGCGAGGGAGCCGAGCAGCTCGACAGCTCCACCGCCGGACTCGTCTCGGTCTACCGCTCGCTGCGCGGACGGTAATCGGATGAAGGGGGAGGACGCGGTGCGGCTGCGGCCGCCCAGGAACGCCGTCGACGAGCGGGCCGTCGCCTGGTGGCGCAGCCGGCTCCTGGCGACCACCGCCGTACCGGTGACGGTGCTCGCCGTCCTCGGCGCGTTCCTCGGGCCCGCCCGGACCTGGCTGCTGCTCGCGGCCGGGGCCGTGGCGGCCCTGGGCCTCGCGTGTACCGCGTTCCTCCCCGCCTGGTGGTTCCGGGTGCACCGCTGGGAGATCACCGACGAGGCCGTCTACGTGCGCACCGGCGCCCTGTGGCAGGAGTGGCGGATCGCCCCGATGTCCCGGATCCAGACGGTCGACACCGTGCGCGGCCCGCTGGAGCAGACGTTCGGGCTCGCCACCGTCACCGTCACCACCGCCTCCTCCAAGGGGGCGATCCGCATCGGGGGCCTCGACCACGAGCTCGCCGCCGAGCTCGCCGAACGGCTCACCGCGCTCACCCGGGCCACCCCCGGGGACGCCACATGAGCGAGGAGTGGCGGCGGCTCGACCCGCGCACCCTGCTCGCCGGCGCCGCCGTCCTCTGCGGAGTGGCCGGCGGCGCGGCCCTCCCGGCCGTGGCCGGCCTCTCGAGCGGCGGGTCCCTGGGCCAGGCCTTCGTCTGGGGCCTCTCAGGCGTCGTCCTGCTCGTCCTGGTCGGCACGGTCGGCGACTGGGTCCGGCTGCGCCGCACCCGCTACCGCGTCGGCCCCGAGAGGGTCGACCTCCACACCGGGCTCCTGCTGCTCAAGCACCGTTCCCTGGCCCGGGAGCGGATCCGCAGCGTCGACCTCACCGCCAACCCCCTGCAGCGCGTCCTCGGCCTCGTCAAGGTCCGCATCGGCACCGGCGAGAACAGCGTCGGCGGCGAGTCCACCCTCGAACTCGACCTGGTCACCCGCGCCGAGGGCGAGCGGCTCCGCCGGGAGCTCCTCGGCCGCACCGCCGTCGCCGGGGAGCCGGACCACGACGGCGTCCTGGCCGCCCTCGACCCGCGCTGGATCCGCTACGCCCCCGTCTCCTTCCTCGCCCCCGCCCTCGGCGGCGCCGCGGCCGGCGGCGTCCTGCAGGTCAGCGACTGGTTCGGCGCCCAGGCGGAGGTCGTCGACTGGATAGGGGACCGCTTCCGGGACACCTCCCTGACCTGGACGATCGTCGACCTGGTCCTGCTCGCCACCGCCGCCGGGACCGTCGGCGCCCTCGGACTCTGGATCGAGATGTGGTGGAACTACCGCCTGGAGCGCGAGCCCGGCGGCACCCTCCGAGTCCGCCGGGGCCTGTTCACCGCCCGGTCGGTCACGCTGGAGGAGCGCCGGCTGCGCGGGATCGAGCTCGTCGAACCGCTCGGCGTGCGGCTGTTCGGCGCCGCCCGCGTCGACGCCGTCGCCACCGGCCTCGCCGAGGACGACGAGGACAAGCACGGCGACCTGAAGAACCTGCTGCCCGCCGCCCCCCGGGAGCGTGCCGAACGGGTCGCCGCCCTGGTGCTGCGCGAGCCGGAGCCGCCGACCGGGGCACCCCTCGCCGCCCACCCCCGGGCCGCCCGCGCCCGGCGGCTGCGCCGGGCCGCGTGGAGCGTCCTCGGCCCCGCCGCGCTCCTCGCCGCCCTCGGCCCGCTCCTCACGCCGGTCCTGCTGTACGTGGCGGCCGGCTGGGCCCTCGTCCTCGGACCGGTCGCCGTGCTGCTCGCCCTCGACGCGTACCGCGCCCTCGGGCACGGCGTCAGCGGCGGTTTCCTGGTGGCCCGTTCGGGCACCGTCCGGCGGACGACGGTCGCCCTGCAGCGCTCCGGCGTCATCGGCTGGACCGTCAGGCAGTCGTACTTCCAGCGCCGGGCCGGACTGCTGACCCTCACCGCCACCACGGCGGCCGGAGCGGGCGCCTACACGGTGCACGACGCGGGCGAGGGCCAGGGCCTCGCCTTCGCCGCCGAGGCCGTACCGGGGCTCCTCGCGCCGTTCCTGGAGCCCGTACACACGCCCGTACACACGCCGGAGGCCCGGCCCACCGCCAGGTGAACCGGGCCTCCGTAGACGTGCGTCAGGCCGAGGCCGGGGGATACAGGCTCCGCGGCAGCTCCGACGCGGCCGCCGCGTCGAGCAGCCACAGCGTGCGCGAGAGCCCGTAGGCCCCGGCCGCCGGGGCCTGCACCTCGCCCGCGCCCGAGAGCGCGATCGCCGCGGCCTTCGCCTTGTCCTCTCCGGCCGCGAGCAGCCAGACCTCGTGCGCCGCCCGGATGGCCGGGAGGGTCAGCGAGATCCGGACCGGCGGCGGCTTCGGCGCGCCGTGCACCCCGACCACCGTCCGCTCGGTCTCGCGGACCGCCGGCAGCTCCGGGAAGAGCGAGGCCACGTGCGTGTCCGGGCCGACGCCCAGCATCAGCACGTCGAAGGTCGGCACCCCGCCATGGTCACCGGGACCCGCGGCGGCGGCCAGCTCCTCCGCGTACGCCGCCGCGGCGGCGTCGACGTCGCCGCCGTACGGCCCGTCCGAGGCCGGCATGGCGTGCACCCGTGCCGGGTCGAGCGGCACCCGGTCGAGCAGCGCGGCACGGGCCTGGGTGACGTTCCGCTCGGGGTCGCCCTCGGGCAGGTACCGCTCGTCGCCCCACCACAGGTCGAGCCGTGACCAGTCGACCGCGTCCCGCGCGGGCGCCGAACCGAGCGCCGCGAGCAGACCGTTGCCGTTGCGGCCGCCGGTGAGCACGACCGAGGCGGAGCCGCGGGCGGCCTGGGCGTCCACGATCTTCGTGATCAGCCGGGCCGCGGCGGCCTCGGCCATCAGCTCCTTGTCGCGGTGGACGACCAGCTGAGGGGTGCTCACTTGGCCGCCGCCTTCTTGGCCGGGGCCTTCTTCGAGGCGGGCTTGGCCGCGGGAGCCGCTTCCGAGGCCGTCTCCGCAGCGGGCTCCACGACCGTCTCGACGACCGTGTCCACGACGGTCTCGGGGGCGGTGATCGCCGCCCCCTCGTCGAGCCGCTCCACACCGAACCGGAGCGCCGTCGCGTAGGTGTCGTCCGGGTCGAGCCGGCGCAGCTCCTCCGCGATCAGCTCGGCCGTCTCGCGGCGCTTGAGCGCCACCGCACGGTCCGGCTGCCCCTCTATGGAGAGCGTGGCGAGCGAGCCGTCCGGCCGGTCGAGCACGATGGGGCCGGCGTCGGTCTCCATCCGTACGGAGGTGAGACCGGGGCCGGCCGACTTCGAGCGCCGGACCGGCACCTTCAGCCGGTCCGCGAGCCACATCGCGAGCAGCTCGACGCTCGGGTTGAACTCCTCGCCCTCCACCTCGGCCGAGGTGACCTCGCACACGACCTGGTCGAGCGCGGCGGCCAGCATCGAGCGCCACGGGGTGATCCGGGTCCACGAGAGGTCCGTGTCGCCCGGGGTGTACGCGTCCGCGCGCGCGGTCAGCTCCTGGATGGGCTGCTCGGCGGCGTACGTGTCGGTCACCCGGCGCTGGGCGAGCGCGCCCAGCGGGTCGTTCGCCGGGTCGGACGGCGCGTTCACCGGCCACCAGACGACGACGGGGGCGTCCGGGAGGAGCAGCGGCAGCACCACCGACTGGGCGTGGTCGACGACCTCGCCGTACAGCCGGAGCACCACCGTCTCGCCGGTGCTGGCGTCGGCGCCGAGGCGGACCTCGGCGTCGAGCCGCGCCTGCGCGCGGTCCCGCGGGGAGCGCGAGACCCGCTTGATGACGACGAGGGTCCGCGAGGGGTGCTCGCGGGACGCCTCGTTGGCCGCCTTGAGCGCGTCGTAGGCGTTCTCCTCGTCGGTGACGATCACGAGGGTGAGCACCATGCCGACGGCCGGCGTGCCGATCGCCCGCCGCCCGAGCACCAGCGCCTTGTTGATCTTGGAGGACGTGGTGTCCGTCAGGTCGGTCTTCATGGCCGGCGCCAGCTCCTGCCGTCTCGTGCGAGCATCTCGTCCGCCTCGACCGGACCCCAGGTCCCGGACTGGTACTGCGCGGGCTTGCCGTGCGTGTCCCAGAACTGCTCGATCGGGTCGAGGATCTTCCAGGACAGCTCGACCTCCTCGACCCGCGGGAAGAGGTTGGAGTCGCCGAGCAGGACGTCGAGGATGAGCCGCTCGTACGCCTCGGGGCTGGACTCCGTGAAGGACTCGCCGTACGCGAAGTCCATCGACACGTCCCGGATCTCCATCTGGGTGCCGGGCACCTTGGAGCCGAACCGCACCGTCACGCCCTCGTCCGGCTGGACCCGGATCACGATGGCGTTGCGGCCGAGCTCCTCGGTCGCGGTGTGGTCGAAGGGGGAGTGCGGGGCGCGCTGGAAGACGACCGCGATCTCGGTGACGCGGCGGCCCAGGCGCTTGCCGGTCCGCAGGTAGAACGGGACGCCCGCCCAGCGGCGGTTGTCGATCTCCAGCTTGATGGCCGCGTAGGTGTCGGTCTTGGACTGGGGGTCGATGCCGTCTTCCTGGAGGTAGCCGACGGCCTTCGCGCCGCCCTGCCACCCGGCCGCGTACTGGCCGCGCACCGTCGACTTGCCCAGGTCCTTGGGCAGCTTCACCGCGCCGAGGACCTTGGTCTTCTCGGCGGCCAGCGCGTCGGCGTCGAAGGAGGCGGGCTCCTCCATCGCGGTCAGCGCGAGCAGCTGGAGCAGGTGGTTCTGGATGACGTCACGGGCGGCGCCGATGCCGTCGTAGTAGCCGGCGCGGCCGCCGATGCCGATGTCCTCGGCCATGGTGATCTGCACGTGGTCGACGTACGACCGGTTCCAGATCGGCTCGAAGAGCGTGTTGGCGAAGCGGAGCGCCAGGATGTTCTGGACGGTCTCCTTGCCGAGGTAGTGGTCGATCCGGAAGACCGCCTCGGGCGGGAAGACCTCGTGGACGACCTCGTTGAGCTCCTTGGCGGAGACCAGGTCGTGGCCGAAGGGCTTCTCGATGACCGCGCGGCGCCAGGAACCGTCCTTCTGGTCGGCCAGGCCGTGCTTCTTGAGCTGCTGGACGACGAGCGGGAAGAACTTCGGCGGCACGGACAGGTAGAAGGCGAAGTTGCCTCCCGTGCCCTGCGCCTTGTCGAGCTCCTCGATCGTCGACTTGAGCTGCTCGAAGGCCGTGTCGTCGTCGAAGTCGCCCTGGACGAACCGCATGCCCTGGATCAGCTGCTGCCACACCTCCTCGCGGAAGGGGGTACGCGCGTGCTGTTTGACGGCTTCGTAGACCTCCTGCGCGAAGTCCTCGTCCGCCCATTCGCGGCGGGCGAAGCCGATGAGCGAGAAGCCCGGCGGCAGCAGGCCGCGATTGGCCAGGTCGTAGACGGCAGGCATCAGCTTCTTACGGGACAAATCGCCCGTGACGCCGAAGATCACCAGACCCGACGGCCCCGCGATGCGCGGGAGCCGTCGGTCTGCGGCGTCACGGAGCGGGTTGGCTCCGTGGACTGCGCTCAAAGTGCTTACGCCTCCGAAGGTGCGAGGCGCTCGAGCTCCGCCTCGGTGGACTTGAGCAGGTCGTTCCAGGACGCCTCGAACTTCTCGACGCCCTCGTCCTCCAGGAGCTGGACGACGTCGTCGTAGCTGATGCCCAGCTTCTCGACGGCCGCCAGCTCGGCGCGCGACTGCTCGTAGGTGCCGCGGATGGTGTCACCGGTGACCTCGCCGTGGTCGGCGGTGGCCTCCATGGTGGCCTCCGGCATGGTGTTCACCGTGCCGGGGGCGACCAGGTCCACGACGTACAGGGTGTCCTTGTACGCCGGGTCCTTGACGCCGGTCGAGGCCCACAGCGGACGCTGCTTGTTGGCCTGCGCCTTGTCGAGGGCGGCCCAGCGGTCGGAGGAGAAGACCTCCTCGTACGCCTCGTAGGCCAGACGGGCGTTGGCCAGGGCGGCCTTGCCCTTGAGCGCCTTGGCCTCGTCGGTGCCGAGGGCGTCCAGGCGCTTGTCGATCTCCGTGTCCACGCGGGAGACGAAGAAGGAGGCCACCGAGTGGATCTTGGAGAGGTCGAGGCCGCGCTCGCGGGCCTTCTCCAGACCCGCCAGGTAGGCGTCCATGACCGCGCGGTAGCGCTCCAGCGAGAAGATCAGCGTGACGTTGACGCTGATGCCGAGGCCGATGACCTCGGTGATCGCCGGCAGACCCGCCTTGGTGGCCGGGATCTTGATCAGGGTGTTGGGGCGGTCCACCAGCCAGGCCAGCTGCTTGGCCTCGGCGATGGTGGCGGCCGTGTCGTGGGCGAGACGGGGGTCGACCTCGATGGAGACCCGGCCGTCCTGGCCGTCGGTCGCGTCGAAGACCGGTCGCAGGATGTCGGCGGCGTCACGGACGTCCGCCGTCGTGATCATGCGGATGGCCTCGTCGACGGTCACCTTGCGGGCGGCCAGGTCGGCGAGCTGCTGGTCGTAGCCGTGCCCCTCCGAGATGGCCTTCTGGAAGATGGACGGGTTCGTGGTGACACCGACCACGTGGCTCTGGTCGATCAGCTCGGCCAGGTTGCCGGACGTGATCCGCTGGCGCGAGAGGTCGTCCAGCCAGATCGCGACGCCTTCGTCGGAGAGGCGCTTGAGAGCGTCTGTCATGGGAGTTGCATCTCCAATTAAGTCGTACGTATGGACGTCAGCGCGCGGCGGCGGCCAGGGATTCCCGGGCGGCGGCGACGATCGCCTCCGGCGTGAACCCGAACTCGCGGAAGAGGACCTTCGCGTCCGCCGAGGCACCGAAGTGCTCCAGCGAGACGATCCGGCCGGCGTCACCGACGTACTTGTGCCACGTGAGACCGATGCCGGCCTCGACCGCGACGCGGGCCTTGACCGACGGCGGCAGGACCGAGTCCTTGTACGCCTGGTCCTGCTCCTCGAACCACTCCACGGACGGCATCGAGACCACACGGGTCGGGACGCCGACGGCCTGGAGCTGCTCCCGGGCCTCGACGGCCAGGTGCACCTCGGAGCCCGTGCCGATCAGCACGACCTCGGGCGTGCCGCCCTCCGCGTCGAACAGCACGTAGCCGCCCTTGACGGTGTCCTCGTTCGGGGCGTACGTCGGCACGCCCTGGCGGGTGAGCGCCAGACCGTGCGGGGCGCCCTTGCCGAAGACCTTGGTGTGCCGCTGCATGATCTCGCGCCAGGCGAGCGCCGTCTCGTTGGCGTCCGCCGGACGGACCACGTTCAGACCCGGGATCGCGCGCAGCGAGGCGAGGTGCTCCACCGGCTGGTGCGTCGGGCCGTCCTCGCCCAGACCGATCGAGTCGTGGGTCCAGACGTACGTCACCGGCAGGTGCATCAGCGCGGACAGCCGCACCGCGTTGCGCATGTAGTCGGAGAACACCAGGAAGGTGCCGCCGTAGACGCGCGTGTTGCCGTGCAGCGCGATGCCGTTCATCTCCGCGGCCATGGAGTGCTCGCGGATGCCGAAGTGGATCGTGCGGCCGTACTTGTCGGCCTCCGGCAGCGGGTTGCCCTCCGGCAGGAACGACGAGTCCTTGTCGATCGTCGTGTTGTTCGAGCCGGCGAGGTCGGCCGAGCCGCCCCACAGCTCCGGGATGACCGCGCCGAGCGCCTTGAGGACCTGGCCCGAGGCGGCACGGGTGGCGACACCCTTGCCCGTCTCGAAGACCGGGAGCTTCTCGGTCCAGCCGGCCGGCAGCTCGTTCGCCTGGATGCGGTCGAACTCGGCGGCGCGCTCCGGGTTGGCCGTACGCCACTCGGAGAGCTGCTTCTCCCACGCGGCGCGGGCCTCACGGCCGCGGTCGCCGAGCGCGCGGGTGTGCGCGATGACCTCGTCGGAGACCTCGAAGGTCTGCTCCGGGTCGAAGCCCAGGACGCGCTTGGTGGCCGCGATCTCCTCGTCGCCGAGCGCCGAGCCGTGCGCGGCCTCGGTGTTCTGCGCGTTCGGCGCCGGCCAGGCGATGATCGAGCGCATCGCGATGAACGACGGACGCTCGGTCTCGGCCTCGGCGGCCTTGATCGCCGCGTAGAGCGCGGCCGGGTCCAGGTCGCCGTCGGCCTTGGGCTCGACGCGCTGGACGTGCCAGCCGTACGCCTCGTACCGCTTCATCGTGTCCTCGGACACGGCGGTCTCGGTGTCGCCCTCGATCGAGATGTGGTTGTCGTCCCACAGCATGATCAGGTTGCCGAGCTTCTGGTGGCCGGCGAGCGAGGACGCCTCCGCGGAGATGCCCTCCTGCAGACAGCCGTCACCGGCGATCACGTAGATCCGGTGGTCGAACGGCGACGTGCCGTCGGCGGCCTCCGGGTCGAACAGACCGCGCTCGTAGCGGGCGGCCATCGCCATGCCCACGGCGTTGGCGACGCCCTGGCCCAGCGGGCCCGTGGTCGTCTCGACGCCCGCGGTGTGGCCGTACTCCGGGTGGCCCGGGGTCTTCGAGCCCCAGGTGCGGAAGGCCTTCAGGTCGTCCAGTTCGAGACCGAAGCCACCCAGGTAGAGCTGGGTGTAGAGGGTCAGGGACGAGTGGCCGGCGGAGAGGACGAACCGGTCACGCCCGACCCACTCGGGGTCGGCCGGGTCGTGCCGCATCACCTTCTGGAAGAGGGTGTACGCGGCAGGCGCAAGGCTCATCGCCGTACCGGGATGGCCGTTGCCGACCTTCTGTACGGCGTCCGCGGCCAGAAGGCGGGCGGTGTCGACGGCCCGCTGGTCCAATTCGGTCCACTCGAGGTCTGTGGTGGTCGGCTTAGTGCTCACCCTGGGTCAGGGCTCCTCTCCACATGTCTTGAGCCGGTGACTGAGGGTGTACCGGCGTTGTCGAGCCTACCCCCGTGGAACGCCCCTCTTTTCGTGTCCATGCCCCTCAAATGAGCGGAGAAATGAAAGGCCACAGCTAGAGTGCCGGTGGTCGCACGGGTTCGCCTCCCGAGGCGCGCCGGAAGCCGCCCCGAACCGTGTCCACCCCTTGGGACGCACCGCACCAACACGACCCCACCCCCGCGAAGATCGGCGTCTGGGCAACGTCTACAGTGGCGTGGTACGCGCAAGCTTCACCCCGTCTTCACCCGGGTGGCTTGCTGGGAATTTCTCTGTCAGGGGTGTGCGTGACGGCCGTCGAGTCCCGACCCGCAGGGGTCGTCTTGACTCCCAGCCCGGGGGGCCATAGGCCGTTCGGGGCCCGCGTCAAGGCATTCGTGGCGCTGACCAAGCCGCGAATCATCGAGCTGCTGCTCATCACGACCGTTCCGGTGATGTTCCTCGCCGAACAGGGTGTGCCGAACCTCTGGCTGGTGCTCGCCACCTGCTTCGGCGGCTACCTCTCGGCGGGCGGCGCCAACGCGCTGAACATGTACATCGACCGGGACATCGACGCCCTGATGGACCGCACGTCCCAGCGTCCGCTCGTCACGGGCGTGCTCACCCCGCGCGAGGGCCTGGTCTTCGGGCTCACCCTCGCCGTGGTCTCCACGCTCTGGTTCGGCCTGCTCGTCAACTGGCTGTCCGCCGCGCTCTCCCTCGGCGCGCTCCTCTTCTACGTCGTGGTCTACACGATGATCCTGAAGCGGCGCACCGCGCAGAACATCGTCTGGGGCGGCATCGCCGGCTGCCTGCCGGTGCTCATCGGCTGGTCGGCCGTGACCAACTCGATGTCGTGGGCCGCGGTCATCCTCTTCCTCGTCATCTTCTTCTGGACGCCGCCGCACTACTGGCCGCTGTCGATGAAGGTGAAGGAGGACTACGCGCGCGCGGGCGTGCCGATGCTGCCGGTCCTCGCCTCCAACAAGGTCGTCGCCAAGCAGATCGTGATCTACAGCTGGGTCATGGTCGCCGTCTCCCTGCTGCTCACCCCGCTGGGCTACACGGGCTGGTTCTACACCGCGGTGGCGCTGCTCACCGGCGGCTGGTGGCTCTGGGAGGCGCACGCGCTCCTCAACCGCGCCAAGGCGGAGGTGACGGGCGCCAAGCTCAAGGAGATGCGCCTCTTCCACTGGTCCATCACCTACGTCTCGCTGCTCTTCGTGGCGGTCGCGGTGGACCCCTTCCTGCGCTAGGCGCTCATCTGAGGACGGACGGCAGACGGCCGGGTCACGTGGGACAGCCCACATGGCCCGGCCGTCGCCAGTCGATCTACCCCTCGGTAGCATCCGTGTCATGGCAGAAACGAAGCAGGAAGAGCGCAGGGCGGCCAGGCTCGCCAAGGAGATCCAGGCCTTCTCCAAGGCGCACGGCGGCTGCGAGGGGCACCTCGCGCACATCGGCCAGGCGGGCACCCGGATCGTCCTGGTCGGCACCGACGGCGGCTGGGGCGACCTCGTCGCGCGCACGCACGAGATCGCGCGACAGGCAGCCGAGAAGGCCGGTCTGACCCTTCACGAGGAGTTCGACGGCGAGTTCGCCGCCAAGGTCGCCACGGGCCCGTACGAGTGGACCCGGATGGCCGGCATCCAGATCGGCGGCCCCTCCAACAGCTGAGGCGGCAACCTCGCGCGGGGCTCACCCGTTAGGACGTGTGGAGACACGTCCACACAGGGAGCCCCCCGAGATGATCGAGACGCCGCACCTGGTGGACCAGTACTGCCACGGGGTGCTCCGTACGGAGCTCGGCCTCGGCACCTTCGAGGCCCACCTCGGCGCCCACCTGGGCGGAGCCGCCGTCCTGCCCGCCGCGGGCACCACCTTCTTCGACACCCAGACCGGCTTCGCCGTGCGCCGCTGGTGCCCGCCGGTCCTCGGTCTGGAACCGCACTGCCCGCCCGCCCGCTACCTCGCCCGCCGTCGGGAGCTCGGCGCCGCCGAGGCCGGTCGCCGGCTCCTGCGCGCCTCCGGGATCTCCGCCTACCTGGTCGACACCGGCTTCCCCGGCGACCTCACGCCGCCCGCCGAGCTCGGCGCCGTCGGCGCCGCCGAGGCCCACGAGATCGTCCGCCTCGAACCACTCGCCGAGCAGGTCGCCGACACCTCGGGCACCGTCGAGGCCTTCCTCGCCCACCTCGCCGAGGCCGTCCACAGGGCCGCCGCCGGCGCCGTGGCCCTCTCCTCGGCCGAGGGAGTGCGTCGAGGGCTCGCGAGCGCGCCCGAGCCTCCCGGTCCGGGCGAGGTGCGCGGGGCCGCGGGGCGCTGGCTGGCCGCCCGCCCGGTCGGCGGTCCCCTCACCGACCCCGTCCTGCTGCGCCACCTGCTCTGGATCGCGGTCACCGCCGGGCGCCCCCTCCAGCTGCACACGGGGGACCGGGACCCGGCCGTCCTGGCCGGTTTCGCCGCCGCCACCACGGGGCTCGGCGCCGACCTCGTCCTGCTGCACGCCTATCCGCACCACCGGGCGGCGGCCCACCTGACCGGACTTCACCCGCACGTGTACGCCGACCTCGGCCCCGTACTCGCCCACACGGGGGCCCGGGCGGCGGCCGTCCTCGCCGAGGTCCTGGAGCGGGCGCCGTTCGGCAAGCTGCTGTTCTCCAGCGGCGCCCGGGGGCTGCCCGAGCTCCACGTGGTCGCGGCGAGCGCGTTCCGCTCGGCGCTCACCCGGGTGCTCGGGGAGTGGGTCATGGACGGCGCGTGGTCCCGCACGGACGCGCAGCGGGTGGCCGCGATGATCGCGGCGGACAACGCGAAACGGGTCTACCGGCTCGCGGGGAGCCGATAGACCCGTCGGGATTTTGGATCCTGGATACGGATCTTGGATCCTGGATCTTGAGTACGGATCCAGGATTCTGGATACGAATTTTGGATCCTGAATCCAAGGGCCTCAGGCCGTGGCCGCCAGCTCCGGGTCCGCCTGGGCCGGGATGCCGGGGGTGACGAGCGGACGCTCGCGCAGGCTCAGGGCGAGCCGCAGGACGGCGATCCACATCAGCGAGGAGCCGAGCATGTGGGCGGCGACCAGGAGCTCCGGGACGCCCGTGAAGTACTGGAGGTAACCGATCGCGCCCTGACCCACCAGCACGAGCAGCAGGTCGCGGGCGCGGGCCCTGGTGTCGTCGGGGGCGTCCACCACGCGCAGGACCAGCCACATGGCGAGTGCGAGGGCGCAGACGACCCAGGCGGCGATCGCGTGGACGTGGGCGGCGTTCGTCCAGTCCCACGGCATGCGCGGGACGTCGCTGCTGTCGCCGGCGTGCTTGCCGGCGCCGGTCACCGTCGTGCCGAGCACGATCAGCAGCGCGGAGACGATCGTGATCGCCCAGGACAGCTTCCGGACCGGGCCCGGCACGCGGGGCCGGGGGGCGGTGTCGCCCTCGCCGGTGCGGTGCCAGGTGATGACGGCGACCGTGAGCAGGGAGTTCGCGGCGAGGAAGTGGCCGGCCACCGTCCACGGGTTGAGGCCCATCCACACCGTGACGCCGCCGATGACGGCGTTGCTCATCACGATCCAGAACTGCGCCCAGCCGAGCCGGGTGAGCCCGCGCCGCCACGGCTTGGTGGACCGGGCGGCGATGATCGCCCAGCCGACCGCCGCCGACAGGACGTACGTCAGCATCCGGTTGCCGAACTCGATCGCGCCCCGGTAGCCCTGCTCGGGCGTGACGATGAGGCTGTCGTCCGTGCACTTCGGCCAGGTGTCGCAGCCGAGACCGGAACCGGTCAGCCGGACCGCGCCGCCCGTGACGATGATGAGCACGCTCATCACGACGGCGGCGAGCGCGGCGCGCCGGAGCGTCCGGGGGGACGGGGTCCAGCGCTGGGCGATGTAGGCGAGGGGGGTCTGCACGGGCCCTATCGTAGGGCGGCGCTTGTGCGCGCTTTCACGAGGGGGGCGTATATGGCGGAACGGAACCTTACGGTTACTCCCAGCGGAAGAACCGCGCCGCCGCCCCGAGCCCCAGGACCGCCCAGACGGCCAGGATCAGCGCGTCGCCCCACGGCATCGACGCCCCGTTCTGGAGGACGTCGCGCAGCCCGTCCGAGAGCGCGGAGATCGGGAGCAGCGCGAGCACGTCGCCCGCCGCGCCGAACCTCTCCAGCGGGACGATGACCCCGCCGCCCACCAGGAGCAGCAGGAAGACCAGGTTCGCGGCGGCCAGCGTGGCCTCGGCCTTCAGGGTGCCGGCCATCAGCAGGCCCAGGCCGGAGAAGGCGGCCGTGCCGAGGACCAGGAGCAGCAGGACGGACAGGGGGTTGCCGTGCGGGGACCAGCCGAGCGCCAGGGCGATCGCCGTCAGGAGCGCGACCTGGAGGACCTCGGTGACCAGGACGGAGAGCGTCTTGGCGGTCATGAGCGCCCAGCGGGGGAGCGGTGAGGCGCCGAGCCGCTTGAGCACCCCGTACCGCCGCTCGAAGCCGGTCGCGATGGCCTGGCCGGTGAAGGCGGTGGACAGCACGGCGAGCGCGAGGACGCCGGGGGCGAGGAAGTCGACGGCCTTGTCGGCGCCGGTGTCGACGATGTCGACGGTGGAGAACAGCACCAGGAGGAGGGACGGGATGATCACCGTGAGGAGGAGCTGCTCGCCGTTGCGCAGCAGCATCCTGGTCTCCAGGGCGGTCTGCGCGGCGATCATCCGCCCGACGGGGGCGGCCCCCGGCTTCGGGGTGTACGTACCAGTGCTCACGACCGCAGCTCCTTGCCGGTCAGCTCGAGGAAAACGTCTTCGAGGGTGTGGCGCTCGACCGCGATGCGGTCGGGCATGACGCCGTGCTGGGCGCACCAGGTGGTGACGGTGGCGAGCAGCTGGGGATCGACGGCGCCGGTGATCCGGTACGTGCCGGGCAGCGGTTCCGTGGCGGCCGAGCCGTCCGGGAGCGCCTTGAGCAGGGAGCCGAGGTCGAGGCCGGGGCGGCCGGAGAAGCGCAGGGTGTTCTCGGCGCCGCCGCGGCACAGCTCCTCGGGGCTGCCCTGGACGGCGACCCGGCCGGCGTCGACGATGGCGACGTCGTCGGCGAGTTCCTCGGCCTCCTGCATGAAGTGGGTGGTGAGGACCACGGTCACGCCGTCGGCGCGCAGCTCGCGGACCAGCTCCCAGGTGGAGCGGCGGGCCTGCGGGTCGAGTCCGGCGGTGGGCTCGTCGAGGAAGACGAGCTCGGGGCGGCCGACGACGGCCATGGCGAGCGCGAGGCGCTGCTGCTGGCCGCCGGAGAGCCGCCGGTAGGTCGTGCGGCCGCAGGAGCCGAGGCCGAGGCGTTCGATCAGGGCGTCGACGTCCAGCGGGTGGGCGTGGAGCTTCGCCATGTGGCGGAGCATCTCGTCGGCGCGGGCGCCGGAGTAGACGCCGCCGGACTGGAGCATCACGCCGATCCGGGGGCGCAGGGCGGCGGCGTCGGCGACCGGGTCGAGGCCCAGGACGCGGACGGTGCCGCCGTCGGGCCTGCGGTATCCCTCGCAGGTCTCGACGGTGGTGGTCTTGCCGGCCCCGTTGGGGCCGAGGACGGCGGTGACGGTGCCCGTGCGCACGTCGAGGTCGAGGCCGTCGACGGCGGTCTTGGCGCCGTACCGCTTGACCAGGCCGCGGACGCGGACGGCGGTGTCGGCGGATTCACTCGGTGCGGGCTTCCCGTGCATGCCGGGAAGTCTAAGGACCCGCCGGTACGGGACGGGCCGCGCCCCCGGCGAGGGGCGCCCGGGGCGGGACGGGGCGGTGCCGGATGAGCGGCCGCGGACGGGGCAGGGGCTCCGCATGACGGTTTTCGTGGGCACTTCGGGGTGGCAGTACAAGGACTGGCGGGGCACGTTCTACCCCGAGGGCGTGCCGCAGCGGCTCTGGCTGGAGGAGTACACGCGCCGGTTCGCCACCGTGGAGAACAACAGCGCCTTCTACGGGCTGCCCGAGCGGGACACCTTCGCCACCTGGCGGAAGCGGACGCCCGAGGGCTTCGTCATGGCGGTCAAGGCGAACCGCCGGCTGACGCACGTCGAGCGGCTGCGGGAGCCGGAGGAGCTGGTGGCGCAGCTGATGGGGCGGGCGGAGGCGCTCGGGGACCGGCTCGGGCCGGTCCTGCTCCAGTTCCCGCCGTCGCTGCGGGCCGACCCCGGGCTGCTCGACGCGGTCCTCGCCTGTTTCCCGGCGGGGGTGCGGGTCACCGTCGAGCCCCGGCACCCCTCGTGGTGGACGGACCGGACCGAGGCGGTGCTGGTGGAGAGGGGTGCCGCGCTCTGCTGGGCGGACCGGAAGTCGAGGCCGGTGACGCCGCTGTGGCGGACGGCGGACTGGGGCTATCTGCGGCTGCACGAGGGCCGGGCCCGGCCCTGGCCCGCGTACGGCCGCCGGGCGCTGGAGGGGTGGGCCGGGCGGATCGCCGGGAGCTGGCCGGAGGGGGCCGACGCGTACGTCTACTTCAACAACGATCCGGGCGTCGAGGCGGTCCGTGACGCGGCCTCCTTCCGCCGTCTGATGAGCGAGGCGGGCCGGACGGTGGCCGTGCCGGCCGAGCCGGCGGACGGCTGGGAAACCGCTGGTCGGGGCGGTCGCGATTCATCCCACGAATGATCGTTTTCGCAGGTCAGGTAAGCCTTACCTGAGTGACGTACCGCACCGTCACCGGCCAGGGCGCCGCTTGTCACTCCCCGATTAATTACGCAACAATGGTGTTGTGAAAAACGTTGGCGCGGCTCCGGTGGAGGAACTCGCGACCCGAGAGCGTTCCACGCGCAACCGGGTCGCGCGGTCGATCCTGGACCACGGGCCCTCGACCGTCGCCGACCTGGCCGCACGGCTCCGCCTTACCCAGGCCGCCGTTCGCCGCCACCTCGACTCGCTGGTCGCCGAGAACGTCGTCGAGGCCCGCGAGAAGCGCGTCTACGGGACCCGGGCCCGTGGCCGCCCCGCGAAGGTCTTCGCGCTCACCGACTGCGGCCGGGACGCCTTCGACCAGTCGTACGACTCCCTCGCCGTCGAGGCGCTCCGCTGGATCGAGCGCAACGCCGGAGGGGAGGCGGCCGTGGCCGCCTTCGCCCGCGACCGGATCGAGGCCCAGGCCGGGGCGTACCGCGAGGCCGTCGAGTCGGCCGAGCCCGCGCAGCGGACCGAGGCGCTGGCCAAGGCCCTCACGGCGGACGGGTACGCTGCCACTGCGCGGAACGCGCCGGTCGGCGAGCAGCTCTGCCAGCACCACTGCCCGGTCGCCCACGTCGCCGAGCAGTACCCCCAGCTGTGTGAGGCGGAGACGGAATTCTTCTCCCGCCTCCTGGGAACGCACGTCCAGCGTCTGGCCACCATCGCGCATGGTGACGGCGTCTGCACCACGTTCATCCCGCACAGCACCCCACAGACCACCGAAACAGCATCCGCAAGCACGGCCGGGAGGAACCCCGCATGACCACCGAGATCAGCCACCCCGAGCTCGAGGGCCTGGGTCGGTACGAGTACGGCTGGGCCGACTCCGACGCCGCCGGTGCCACTGCCAAGCGCGGTCTGAACGAGGACGTCGTCCGCGACATCTCCTCGAAGAAGAACGAGCCCGAGTGGATGCTCAAGCTGCGTCTCAAGGGTCTGCGCCTCTTCGGCAAGAAGCCCATGCCGACCTGGGGCTCCGACCTCTCCGGCATCGACTTCGACAACATCAAGTACTTCGTGCGGTCCACCGAGAAGCAGGCCGAGTCCTGGGAGGACCTGCCGGAGGACATCAAGAACACGTACGACAAGCTCGGCATCCCGGAGGCGGAGAAGCAGCGCCTCGTCGCCGGTGTCGCGGCCCAGTACGAGTCCGAGGTCGTCTACCACCAGATCCGCGAGGACCTGGAGGAGCAGGGCGTCATCTTCGTCGACACCGACACCGCGCTGAAGGAGCACGAGGAGCTCTTCAAGGAGTACTTCGGCACCGTCATCCCGGTCGGCGACAACAAGTTCGCCTCCCTGAACACGGCCGTCTGGTCCGGCGGCTCCTTCATCTACGTGCCGAAGGGCGTGCACGTCGAGATCCCGCTCCAGGCCTACTTCCGCATCAACACGGAGAACATGGGCCAGTTCGAGCGGACGCTGATCATCGTCGACGAGGACGCCTACGTCCACTACGTCGAGGGCTGCACCGCCCCGATCTACTCCTCCGACTCGCTGCACAGCGCCGTCGTCGAGATCATCGTGAAGAAGGGCGGCCGCTGCCGCTACACGACCATCCAGAACTGGTCGAACAACGTCTACAACCTGGTGACCAAGCGCGCCGTCGCCTACGAGGGCGCCACCATGGAGTGGGTCGACGGCAACATCGGCTCCAAGGTCACCATGAAGTACCCGGCCGTCTACCTGATGGGCGAGCACGCCAAGGGCGAGACCCTCTCCATCGCCTTCGCGGGCGAGGGCCAGCACCAGGACGCCGGCGCCAAGATGGTCCACATGGCCCCGAACACCTCCTCCAACATCGTCTCCAAGTCGGTGGCGCGAGGCGGCGGCCGCACCTCCTACCGCGGTCTCATCGAGATCGGCGAGGGCGCCCCGGGCGCCAAGTCCAACGTCCTGTGCGACGCGCTGCTCGTCGACACGATCTCCCGCTCCGACACGTACCCCTACGTGGACGTGCGCGAGGACGACGTCTCCATGGGCCACGAGGCCACCGTCTCCAAGGTCTCCGAGGACCAGCTCTTCTACCTGATGAGCCGCGGCCTCACCGAGTTCGAGGCCATGGCGATGATCGTCCGCGGCTTCGTCGAGCCCATCGCCAAGGAGCTCCCCATGGAGTACGCCCTGGAGCTCAACCGGCTGATCGAGCTGCAGATGGAAGGCGCGGTGGGCTAGAGCGCCCCGCAGACCAGGCAAACGACCCGGGCTCAGTCGCTGAGCCCCGCGAGCCCGCCGCACGACGGCAGGTCTCCGGCCGGCGCCGCAAGGCGCCCGCCGGACCGGCCCACCGCACGGGGCGGGCCCGTAAGACGAGGCAGGAAGAGAGCAACACGACAGCCATGGCTGAGGCTCAGAACATCCCGGCGGGGTCCACCACCGCCGGCTCGATCGCGGTGGCCGCCGAGTCCACCGTCGCCACGCGCATGAGCGCGCCCCCGTCCTTCGACGTCGCGGACTTCCCCGTCCCGCACGGCCGCGAGGAGGAGTGGCGGTTCACCCCGCTGGCGCGCCTGCGCGGCCTCCACGACGGCACCGCCGTCGTCTCCGGCGAGGGCGTCAAGGTCGAGGTCGAGGCCCCCGAGGGCGTCACCGTGGAGACCGTCGGCCGCGACGACGAGCGCCTCGGCAAGGCCGGCACGCCCGTCGACCGCGTCGCCGCCCAGGCGTACTCCTCCTTCGAGAAGGCCTCGGTCGTCACCGTCGCCAAGGAGACGGTGCTCACCGAGCCGATCCGGATCTCCGTGCACGGCCAGGGCGGCGTCGCCTTCGGCCACCAGGTGATCGAGCTCGGCGCCTTCGCCGAGGCCGTCGTGGTCCTCGACCACACCGGTGACGCCGTGCTCGCCGCCAACGTGGACTACGTCCTCGGCGACGGCGCCAAGCTGACCGTCGTCTCCGTCCAGGACTGGGACGAGAAGGCCGTCCACGTCGCCCAGCACAACGCGCTGGTCGGCCGCGACGCCTCCTTCAAGTCGGTCGTGGTCACCTTCGGCGGCGACGTCGTCCGCATCCACCCGCGGGTGTCGTACGCGGCCCCCGGCGGCGAGGCCGAGCTCTTCGGTCTGTACTTCACCGACGCCGGCCAGCACCAGGAGCACCGCCTCCTGGTCGACCACAACACCCCGCACTGCAAGTCCAACGTGGCCTACAAGGGCGCGCTGCAGGGCCAGGACGCGCACGCCGTCTGGATCGGCGACGTGCTCATCCAGGCCGCCGCCGAGGGCACCGACACGTACGAGCTCAACCGGAACCTGGTCCTCACGGACGGTGCCCGGGTCGACTCCGTGCCGAACCTGGAGATCGAGACCGGCGAGATCGCCGGCGCCGGTCACGCCTCGGCCACCGGCCGCTTCGACGACGAGCAGCTCTTCTACCTGATGGCCCGCGGCATCCCGGAGACCGAGGCCCGCCGCCTCGTCGTCCGCGGCTTCTTCGCGGAGCTCGTCCAGCAGATCGGTCTGCCGGACGTCCAGGAGCGACTCCTCGCCAAGATCGAGGCCGAGCTGGAGGCCTCCGTCTGATGGCCTTCGTCCGAGTCTGCGCGCTGAGCGAGCTGGAGGCCGACACCCCGAAGCGGGTCGAGGTCGACGGCACGCCGGTGTCGGTCGTGCACACCGAGGGCGAGGTGTACGCGATCAACGACATCTGCTCGCACGCGAACGTCTCCCTCTCGGAGGGCGAGGTCGAGGACTGCGCGATCGAGTGCTGGCTGCACGGCTCCAGCTTCGACCTGCGCACGGGCAAGCCCTCCGGCCTTCCCGCGACGCGCCCCGTCCCCGTATACCCCGTAAAGATCGAAGGGGACGATGTGCTCGTCTCCGTCACCCAGGAGTCCTGAGTCACCCATGGCTACGCTTGAAATCCACGACCTGCACGTCTCCGTCGAGGCGGAGAACGGCCCCCGCGAGATCCTCAAGGGCGTCGACCTGACCATCAAGCAGGGCGAGACCCACGCCGTCATGGGCCCCAACGGCTCCGGCAAGTCGACCCTGGCGTACTCCCTCGCCGGTCACCCGAAGTACACGGTCACCGGCGGCACCGTCACCCTCGACGGTGAGGACGTCCTGGAGATGTCGGTCGACGAGCGCGCCCGCGCCGGCGTCTTCCTCGCCATGCAGTACCCGGTCGAGGTCCCCGGCGTCTCGGTCTCCAACTTCCTGCGCACCTCCGCCACCGCCGTCCGCGGCGAGGCACCCAAGCTGCGCACCTGGGTGAAGGAGGTCAAGTCCGCCATGGAGCAGCTCCAGATGGACCCGGCCTTCGCCGAGCGCAACGTCAACGAGGGCTTCTCCGGCGGTGAGAAGAAGCGCCACGAGATCCTCCAGCTGGAGCTCCTCAAGCCGAAGATCGCGATCCTCGACGAGACCGACTCGGGCCTCGACGTCGACGCCCTGCGCATCGTCTCCGAGGGCGTCAACCGCGTCCGGGAGACCGGTGAGGTCGGCACCCTGCTGATCACCCACTACACGCGCATCCTGCGCTACATCAAGCCCGACTTCGTGCACGTCTTCGCCAACGGCCGCATCGCCGAGTCCGGCGGCGCCGAGCTCGCCGACGTCCTGGAGAACGAGGGCTACGACAAGTACGTGAAGGGTGGCGCATCCGCGTGACTTCCGCCCATCAGGGGCTGACCGGCCTCCTCGACACCGAGGCGATCCGCAAGGACTTCCCGCTCCTGGATCGCGTGGTCCACGACGGCAAGAAGATCGTGTACCTCGACTCCGCGGCGACCTCGCAGAAGCCGCGCCAGGTCCTCGACGCGCTCAACCAGTACTACGAGCGTCACAACGCCAACGTCCACCGCGGCGTCTACACGGTCGCCGAGGAGGCGACGGCGCTGTACGAGGGCGCCCGTGACAAGGTCGCGGCCTTCATCAACGCGCCGAGCCGCGACGAGGTGATCTTCACCAAGAACGCCTCCGAGTCGCTCAACCTCGTGGCCAACATGCTGGGCTGGGCCGATGAGCCCTACCGCGTGGACCACGAGACCGAGATCGCCATCACGGAGATGGAGCACCACTCCAACATCGTGCCGTGGCAGCTGCTCTCGCAGCGCACGGGCGCGAAGCTGAAGTGGTTCGGCCTCACCGACGACGGCCGTCTCGACCTCTCGAACATCGAGGAGGTCATCACCGAGAAGACCAAGATCGTCTCGTTCACGCTGGTCTCGAACCTGCTCGGCACGGTCAACCCGGTGGAGACGATCATCCGCCGCGCCCAGGAGGTCGGTGCGCTCGTCTGCATCGACGCCTCCCAGGCGGCCCCGCACATGGTCCTGGACGTCCAGGCGCTCCAGGCCGACTTCGTGGCCTTCACCGGCCACAAGATGTGCGGCCCGACCGGCATCGGCGTGCTGTGGGGACGGCAGGAGCTCCTGGAGGACCTCCCGCCCTTCCTCGGCGGCGGCGAGATGATCGAGACCGTCTCGATGCACTCCTCGACGTACGCGCCGGCCCCGCACAAGTTCGAGGCGGGTACGCCCCCGATCGCCCAGGCCGTCGGCCTCGGCGCGGCCGTGGACTACCTGTCGGCGATCGGCATGGAGAACATCGCGCGCCACGAGCACGCGATCACCGAGTACGCCGTCCGGCGCCTCCAGGAGGTGCCCGACCTGCGGATCATCGGCCCCACCACGGCCGAGGACCGCGGCGCGGCGATCTCCTTCACGCTGGGCGACATCCACCCGCACGACGTGGGCCAGGTCCTCGACGAGCAGGGCATCGCGGTCCGGGTCGGCCACCACTGCGCGCGGCCGGTCTGCCTTCGGTACGGAATTCCTGCGACCACGCGGGCGTCGTTCTATCTGTACTCCACTCCGGCCGAGGTCGACGCCCTGGTCGAGGGACTGGAGCACGTCCGTAACTTCTTCGGCTAGGGGAACGGCTCGTGAAGCTGGATTCGATGTACCAGGACGTCATCCTGGACCACTACAAGCACCCCCACGGGCGCGGTCTTCGGGACGGCGACGCCGAGGTGCACCACGTCAACCCGACGTGCGGCGACGAGATCACGCTCCGCGTGAAGTACGACGGCTCGCGCATCGAGGACGTGTCGTACGAGGGCCAGGGCTGCTCCATCAGCCAGGCCTCGGCCTCCGTCCTCAACGAGCTGCTCGTCGGCAAGGAGCTGGCCGAGGCGCAGAAGATCCAGGGCACCTTCCTGGAGCTGATGCAGTCCAAGGGCCAGATCGAGCCGGACGAGGCGATGGAGGAGGTCCTGGAGGACGCGGTCGCGTTCGCCGGGGTCTCCAAGTACCCGGCCCGTGTGAAGTGCGCGCTGCTCAGCTGGATGGCGTGGAAGGACGCGACCGCCCAGGCGCTGGGAGACTCCGACAAGTCTGTGAGGAAGTCGGCATGATCGAGAACGCCGAGGCCACGATGAAGCCGGCCTCCGAGGAAGAGGTCCGTGAGGCCCTGTACGACGTCGTCGACCCCGAGCTGGGCATCGACGTCGTCAACCTGGGCCTGATCTACGGCATCCACATCGACGACTCGAACGTCGCGACGCTGGACATGACCCTGACGTCGGCGGCCTGTCCGCTGACCGATGTGATCGAGGACCAGGCGAAGTCCGCGACGGACGGCATCGTCAGCGAGCTGAAGATCAACTGGGTCTGGATGCCCCCGTGGGGTCCGGACAAGATCACGGACGACGGCCGCGAGCAGCTGCGCGCGCTCGGCTTCAACGTCTGATCCGTTCGCGGATGAACGGCCGTGTCCTTCGGGGCACGGCCGTTCCGCGTTTCTAGAGGAATCCGGCCGCCCGGGCCAGCTCCGGGGCCAGGTTCTCCTTGCGGATGCGCTGGTCGACGTAGAGCAGGCCGGTGACGATCGGCGGGAAGAGCGAGGCGACCGCCTGGGTGATCATCTGGCCGATGGCCAGGACGCCGATGAGGGCCGCCAGGGAGGCGATCAGGGCGCCCCGGTCCTCACCGGAGAAGTCGGCGGTCGAGAGCGGGGCCGAGACCAGCAGCGAGAGCAGCTGCTGGATCAACCAGCTCGCCACGGAGGCCATCAGGCCGGCCGCGAGCAGGTAGCCGAACACGCGCCACCAGGAGCCGCGGACCAGGGACGAGGAGCGGCGCATCGAGGCGACGGCGCCCTGCCCCTCGATCACCGCCGCCGCCGGGGCCAGGCTGAACTTCACCCAGATCCACATCGCGAGCGGGGCGATGAGCAGAGCCAGACCGATGGCGGCCAGGGGGACGAGCAACAGGCCGGTCACCGGGGTGCCCGTCGCGTCGTCCGCGGCCAGGAGCAGCGCCGTGACCATCCAGGCGAAGGCCACGAGGAACAGCACCATCGGGACCACCAGAGCCAGGCCCGTCAGCACCACCGTGCCCAGGACGGCCGGCATCCGGGACCAGGCGCGGCGCCAGACCGCGCCGAAGGTCGTGGGCCGGCCGAGGACCGCTTCCTGGACCACGGCCGGACAGGCCGCCGCCACCACGGCGCTCGCGCAGAGCATCGCGATCATCGCGGCGAGCCAGACGCAGACGAAGGCGACGATCAGCGGCCGGACGTCGTCCCACCGGGGCTCCTGGCCTTCCGGCAGGTCGAACACGGCGGGGAAGGCGTCGCCGACGGCCGTGTACGCGATGCCGGCCGCCACGCCGACGATCAGGAGCGCGGCGCCGTAGACGACGCCCGTCACGCCGAGCAACTGCTTCCAGTAGCGCCCGAAGGTCGCGAAGGCGCCGCTCAGGATCGTGCCGAAGCCGAGCGGCGCCAGGGGTATCACGCCGGGCTTCGGCGGCGGAGGCGGCGGCGGGTAGCCGTAGCCGTACGGCGGACCCGGCGGGCCTGGGGGATAGGTCATGCGGGACACCGTATCGGTGACCGTCGTGTACGCCCGTAGACAGCGCTGTGTACGCTCGTACGCATGGGCTACGGACTGCTCGCGGGTGCCATTGCGGCGGAGATACTCGCCACCACCTCGATGAAGTACAGCGAGGGCTTCACCAAGCTCTGGCCCTCCGTCGTCACCGGCATGGGCTACCTCCTGGCCTTCGTGCTCCTCGCCCGGGCGCTCAAGACGCTCGAGGTCGGTACCGCCTACGCCATCTGGTCCGGGGCCGGCACCGCCGTCGTCGCCCTCATCGGCTACCTCTTCCTCGGCGAGAGCCTCGGCGCCGCCAAGATCGCCGGAATCGTCCTCATCGTCGCCGGGGTCGCCGTCCTCAACCTCGGCGGCGCGCACTCATGACACGGGCCCGGAGACACGACCCCGGACGGCGCGAGCGGATCGTCGACGCCGCCCTCGCCGTCGTCGGCCGCGCAGGGATCGCCGGCCTCAGCCACCGCACGGTGGCCGTCGAGGCCGACGTGCCGCTCGGCTCCACCACGTACCACTTCGCCTCCCTCGACGAACTCCTCGTCGCGGCGCTCCGCCGGGTCAACGGCACCTTCGGGGCCCGGCTGCGGCAGGGCCCCGAGCTCGACGCGCCCGACCTCGCCGCCGGCCTCGCCGCGCTCATGGGGGAGTGGCTGGGCGCCGAACCCACCGGCGTGGAGCTGGAGTACGAGCTCTACCTGGCCGCCCTGCGCCGCCCCGCCCTGCGTCCCGTCGCCGCCGAATGGGCCGACGAGGTCGTCGCCGCCCTCGCCCCGCGCACCGGACCCGTCACCGCCCGCGCCCTGGTCGCCCTCATGGACGGCATCAGCCTCCAGGTGCTGCTCACCGGTGCCCCGTACGACGAGGGGTACGCCCGGGAGATGCTGGCCCGGCTCCTGAACGAAGACCCGAAACGACAGGCCGGGACCTCGTCGGAACCGCCCACGGACCCGACCGACACCTGAGACCGGTTGGCCCGGGCAGGGGGCCGCCCGTTAGGTTTTCCGTCATGACCACTGCTCCTCGCACCACCGGCGCCGTCGCCGCCGGCCTCGCCACCATCGCCGGTGACGGCACCGTTCTCGACACCTGGTTCCCCGCCCCCGAGCTGACCGAGGCCGCCGGCCCGGCCGGCACCGAGCGCCTCACCCCCGAGGAGGCCGTCGACGCCCTCGGCGAGGGCGCCGCCAAGGCCCTCGGCGTGGACGCCCGCCGGGGCGTCGAGGTGGTCGCCGTCCGCACCGTCATCGCCTCGCTCGACGAGAAGCCGCTCGACGCCCACGACGCCTACCTGCGCCTCCACCTGCTCAGCCACCGGCTGGTCAAGCCGCACGGCCAGAGCCTGGACGGCGTCTTCGGCCTGCTCGCCAACGTCGCCTGGACCTCGCTCGGTCCGGTCGCCGTCGACGACATCGAGAAGGTGCGGCTCAACGCCCGCGCCGAGGGCCTGCAGCTTTCGGTCACCTCGATCGACAAGTTCCCGCGCATGACCGACTACGTCGTGCCCGCCGGCGTCCGCATCGCCGACGCCGACCGCGTCCGCCTCGGCGCCCACCTCGCCGCCGGCACCACCGTCATGCACGAGGGCTTCGTCAACTTCAACGCCGGCACCCTCGGCACCTCCATGGTCGAGGGCCGCATCTCCGCCGGCGTCGTCGTCGGCAACGGCTCCGACATCGGCGGCGGCGCCTCCACCATGGGCACCCTCTCCGGCGGCGGCAACGTCGTCATCTCGATCGGCGAGCGCTGCCTCATCGGCGCCGAGGCGGGCGTCGGCATCGCGCTGGGCGACGAGGTCGTCGTCGAGGCCGGCCTGTACGTCACCGCCGGCACCCGGGTCACCATGCCCGACGGCCAGATCGTGAAGGCCCGCGAGCTCTCCGGCGCCTCCAACATCCTCTTTCGCCGCAACTCGGTCACCGGCGCCGTCGAGGCCCGCCCGAACAACGCGGTCTGGGGCGGACTGAACGACATCCTGCACAGCCACAACTGAGGCACCGGCAGGACGGGCCGACCGCCCGCCCCGGCCTCACACGGCCGGGAGGGCGGTCAGCCGACCGCGGTCCCCGGGCGCGGCCCCACCGGTGACTCCGCCCGGACCAGCGCCCCGTGCGCCGCGCGCAGCGCGTCGGCCGTCTCCCGGTCGGCGGGCCGCAGCGGTTCGCGCACCGGGCCGCCGAGGAGCGCCTTCGCGGTCACCGTGCCCGGCAGGCCCGAGGCCATCATCAGCTCGGCCAGCGGCAGGAGCTCGGCGTTGAGCCGGGCCGCGCCCGCGGTGTCGCCCGCGTCGAAGGCGTCCAGGACCGCGCGCAGCCGGCGCGGTGCCACGTTCGCCACCGTACTGACGTAGCCGGCGCCGCCCACCGCGTACAGCGGCAGGTTCAGCTCCTCGCTCCCGGAGTAGTAGGCGAGGCCCGTCTCCGCGATCAGCCGGGCCGAACCGAGCAGGTCGTACGCGCAGTCCTTCACCGCCACGATCCGCGGGTGCCGGGCGAGCCGTCGCATCGTCGCGGGCTCGACCCGGGTGCCGGTGCGGCCGGGGATGTCGTAGACCATCACCGGCAGCCCGGTCGCGTCCGCGACCTTCAGGAAGTGCGCCTCGACGGCCGACTGCGGGGGACGGCTGTAGTACGGGGTGACGACGAGCAGCCCGTCCGCCCCCGCCTCCTCGGCCTGCCGGGCCAGCTCCACGGTGTGGCGGGTGTCGGCGGTGCCCACCCCCGTCAGGACCGACGGGCCGGGGCCGACCGCCTCGCGGACGGCGCGGACGAGCGCGGCCTTCTCGGCGTCGGTGGTGGTCGGGGACTCGCCCGTCGTGCCGTTGAGGGCCAGGCCGTCGCAGCCCTCCGCGACGAGCCGGACGGCGAGTTCCCCCGCCGCGTCGAGGTCGAGCGCGCCGGCGGCGGTGAACGGGGTGATCATCGCGCAGAGGGCGCGCCCGAAGGGGCGTTCAGTGTTCATTCGTGAAGTCTGTGCGCGAGCGACCGTGAAGGTCCACTTAGATCTGCTTGGTTCGAGAATTCAGTTTCTGTGAACGATGCCTTCTGGCATGATCGGTCGGGCGCGACAGGGGGACATGGAGAACAGCACAGCATGAGCGAACAGCGCGTCGCACTCGTCACCGGATCGTCCTCGGGCATCGGCGCCGCCGTCGCCCGCCGCCTCGCCGGGGCCGGCTACCGGGTCGCGGTCAACTCCGCGCGCTCCGTCGAGGCCGGCGAACGCCTCGCCGCCGAACTGCCCGGCGCCGTCTACCTCCGGGCGGACGTCTCCGACGAGAACCAGGCCAAGGACCTCGTGGAGCGGACCGTGGAGGCCCTCGGCCGCCTCGACCTCCTCGTCAACTGCGCGGGCACCACCCGGTTCATCCCCCACGACGACCTCGAAGCCGCCTCGCCCAAGGTCTGGCGCCACCTCTACGACGTCAACGTCATCGGCGTCTGGCAGACCGTCACCGCCGCCGTCCCGCACCTGCGGAAGACCCGCGGCAGCGTCGTCACCGTCTCCTCCCAGGCCGGCGTCCGGCCCGGCGGCAGCTCCATCCCGTACGCCGTCTCCAAGGCCGCCGTCAACCACATGACGAAGCTCCTCGCGAAGACCCTCGGCCCCGACGTCCGCGTCAACGCGGTCGCGCCCGGCCTCGTCGACACCCCCTGGTTCGACGGCGTCGAGGGCGCCGACGCCGCCAAGGAGCACGTGGCCGGGGTCGTCCCGCTGCGCCGGGTCGGCCGCCCCGAGGACATCGCCGGCGCCGTCTTCGACCTGGCCCACGCCTCGTACATCACCGGGGAGGTCCTCCTCGTCGACGGCGGCGGGCACCTGCTCGGTTAGAGCGCCCGCCTGCTTGGTCAGAGCGTCCGCTTGAAACCGTCGTGGCTGCGCGCGAAGCCCAGCGAGGCGTAGAAGCGGTGGGCGTCGGTCCGCCGCTTGTCGCTGGTCAGCTGGACGAGCGCGCAGCCGCGCTCCCCCGCCCGCGCCACGGCCCGCTCGATCAGCTCCCGGCCGAGCCCGCCGCCGCGCCGGTCGGCCCTGATCCGGACCGCCTCGAGCAGGGCCCGCTCGGCGCCGCCCTTGCCGAGCCCCGGGATGTACGTGGCCTGGAGGCAGCCCAGGACGAGACCGCCGTCCACCAGGACCAGCATCTCGTTGCGCGGATCGCCCTCGATGTCCGCGAAGGCCCGCTCGTACGCGTCGGTGACGACGACCGAGGCGGGGTCCACGACCTCGTCCTCGTCGGCGAGGAGGGCGAGGACGGCGGGCAGTTCGGCGCGGGTGGCGGGGCGGAGGATCATGGCGCGAAGTCTCCCACGGTGAAACCCCTTGACCTCGACCAAGGTTGAGGGAGGAGGGTCGAGTCATCCGAACCGAGCAGGAGGAGACGCCCCATGAACGCCGTCGCCCACCCCGATGCCCGTCCCGACCTCCACCGCCCCGGAGTCGGCGCCGTCCTCGTCAGCACCTGGAGGGTCGGCACCCCGGAGCGCCAGCGCGCCGCCGTCGAGGCCATCCGGACGGCCTGGGAGAGCCGCGCGTGGCCGGACCTCGGCCTGCTCTCGTACAGCGTCGCCATCGGGACCGACGGGGACACGCTGTTGCACTACTCGCAGTGGACCGAGCAGCAGGCCTACGACGACTTCGTCCGCACCTACCGCGACGACCGGAACGCCGAGATCGACGCCGCCGTGCCCGGCATCGAGCGGGTGGAGCTCCGCCGCTACGGGCCGATCCACCGCTCCGCCGTCCGCGGCGGGACGGGGACGGCGGAGCTGCCCGGGGTCGTGGTGGTCGTCGAGGCCGACTTCGACGGGGCCGAGGAGGGGCGCCGGGAGGACTGGGTGGACGCCGTGTTCACCGCCCTGGACGGGGACACGGCGACGCGGCCGGCGTACGGCGGGGTCAGCGCGCAGTTCCATCTGTCCGTCGACGGCGGCCGGGTCCTGAACTACGCCGAGTGGGAGAGCGAGCAGGCCCATGTGGAGTGGCTGGCGGACGACGCCCGGCTGAGCGAGGCCTGGAAGCGGGTGCACCACCACCCGGCGCTCGTGGGCGGCCGGGTGCGGCGGTACACGCCCGCGCTCAGTCTGAGCGCGGGCGTGTGACGGACCCGGGGCCCGTCTTTCGGGTCGGGCCCGGGCCGTCAGGGGCGGAAGCGCAGGACCTGCGGGTCGTGGTCGCTGTCCTGGTCGGCGAACTCGGCGTTGATGTGCACGCTGTCGTACTCGAAGTGGTGCACGCCCGGGCTGGTCAGGATCTGGTCGAGGACCTGGCTGTTGCCCTGGTAGACGTACGAGTAGCGCTCGCTGACCGGCAGCGACTTCACGGCCGGGTAGAGCACGCCGCCGTCCGTCAGCGCCTGCGCCGTGCCGGAGAACTCGAAGTCGTTGATGTCGCCGACCACGAGCACGTCGGCCTGCTTGTCGAGCGCGACGATGTCCTTCACGAAGGCGTTGACGGCCTGCGCCTGGAGCAGCCGCTTCGCGTCGGAGGAACGGTTCGGCGGCTGGTGGTGCGAGACGATGGACTCGTCGCCGCCCTTCGAGCCGAAGTGGTTGGCGATCACGAAGACCGTACGGCCGCGGAAGACGAACTCGCCCGCGAGCGGCTTGCGGCTGGCCTCCCAGGCGGCGTTCGCCGGGTCGATGCGGCCGGGGGAGAGGGTCAGCGCGGCGCGGCCCTTGGTGCCCGTGACGGCGGTGGCGGTGGTCGCGTCGCCGCCCGCGCGGTCCGTGAAGGAGACCCGCTCGGGGTTGAAGAGGAAGACCTGACGGATGTTGCCGCCGGGCTCGCCGCCGTCCTTGCCGTTCTGCGGGTCGATCGAGCGCCACTCGTACGCCGGGCCGCCGGCCGCCACGATCGCCTCGGTGAACTTCTTCACCGTCACGTCGGCGGCGACCGTGCCGTCGTTCTTGGCACCGTTGTTGTCCTGGATCTCCTCCAGGGCGACGATGTCGGGCGAGGCGAGGTTCTCGACGACCGCCTTCGCGAGCGCGTCGAACTTCTCCTGCGGGTCGCTCGGGTCGAGGTTCTCGACGTTGTACGTCGCCACGGCCAGCTCGTTCTTGTGCTGCTTGTCCGTGGTCTCGCGCTCCAGGCCCTCGTCGACGACCGTGCCGAGGGTGCGGGCGGTCAGCGTGTAGCCGCCGAACTGGTTGAAGTCGAGCGGGCCCTCGGTGGTGCCGGTCAGCCGGTCGCCCACGTTCGCCTTGGGGAAGGGCTGCTGGGCCAGCGGGGTCAGCGACTGGATCTGGAGCCGGCCGGTGTTCTGGGACTCGTACGAGCCGTAGACCGTGCCGCCGCGCTCGTTGTCGTTCTCCCAGGGCTTCACCGTCACCCAGAGCTCCGCGTACGGGTCGGTGGCGCCGACCACCCGCGAGGAGTCGATCCGGACGTTGGTGCCCTCCAGGGACTCGTAGTAGTCCAGGGCGTACGTCTCGGGGTCCAGGGTCAGGCCGTTGATCGAGCCGCCCGCGGCCGGGTCGCCCTCGGGGGCGTACGCGTCGGGGACCGACCAGCCCGAGATCGTGACCGGGGCGGGGACCGGGTTGTCCTTCGAGACGACCTTGACGACCGGCTTCGAGATCTGGGTCAGCGACTGGTTGCCGGAGTTCAGGCCGCCGGGGACGTACTCGGTGACCGTGCCGCTCAGGCTGACCGCGTCGCCGACGGCGACGGTCGGGACGGAGCTCGTGAAGACGAAGATGCCCTCGCTGGTGGCCGGGTTCGCGTCGGCCTCCGGGTCCTGGATCCAGAATCCACGCGAGCCGTAGGTGCGGACGCCGGTGACGATGCCCGTGACGCCGGTGACCTGCTTGCCGACGAGGGGAGAGACGCGCGTCGTGCCCTGGATGTCGTGGACGCGGACGCCGGCGGCGGCGCTGTCCGCGGTGGCCTCCGCGGTGGTGATCTCCGCGGCGGCGCTCGACGGACCCGCGAGCAGACCGGCGGCGAGGGCGGAGGCGACGACGGCGGAGACCGCGGCGAATCTCGGTATGGACGAAGACATCAGAGGCTCCGAGGGTGCTTGGAGGATCGGCAGATGAATCTACGCGCGTCAATCTCTTGTGAGAGCCCCGCACTTGTCAAGAGTCGACGGGTGTACGAAGGCTGACGGATCCGTGAACCGGCGGACGGGGTCCCGGATGCGTCTACCCTGAGGAGTCTCGTTGAGCCCCTTTCGCCTTCACCCACGCACGCGTCGAGGAGACCCCCCAGATGTCAGTGGAGCACCCCACCCTTCCCCCCGTTCGGCTGCCTGCGGACGCGGAGCTGGCGCGGGACGCCCTGGCCGCCCCCCTCCTCGCCCAGGCGGTACGGCTCGCCCGCTGGGCCGGGCCCGGGACCCGGGTCGACGCGGGCGGCGAGCTCGTCGACGAACAGCTCCCCGAGGCCGCCGAGGTCCTGGGCCTCGCCGACGACGAGGACGGCGAGACCTGGGCCGGCGACGCCTGGCGGCTCGCCGTCGACACCGGTCTCGTCGCCGTCGAGGACGGCGAGGACGCCGACCTCCCCGGCCGGGCCGGCCCCGGTGAGAACCTCGCGCTGGTCACGGGCGGTTCGCCCCAGGACGTCCTCGGACTCTGGCTGGACGGCTTCGACGCCGTCTTCGCCGACGCCGTCGCGCCCGTCCTCGACGACCTGGACGCGATCCTCGGCGAGGACGGCGAGATCGACGTCGAGGCGCTCGACTGGGACCCCGAGGCCGAGGCCGAGTTCCTGGAGGGCGTCCTCGGCAACCTCTACCTGCTGACCGTCAGCGAGGGCGGAGCCGGCGAAGGCCCCGTCCCGCTGCCCGCGCTCGCCGCGTCGATGGTCGTCCCCGAGGACATGGGCGAGCCCACCGACGACGTCCTGGAGCAGGTCTCGGACGCGATGATGCGGCTCGACGAGCAGTTCCGGCTGCTCGAACCGATCGGACTCGTCGAGTACCAGCCCGTCGACGAGGCCCTCATGGCCGAGGAGGGCGAGGAGCCCGCGCCGCCCGTCGACGAGGAGGACGTCACCCGCTACGGCATGGTCCGGCTCACCCCGCTCGGGCTCTACGGCGTCCGGGCCCGGATGCTGGAGGCCGGCGTGGACGCGCCCGCCGTCGGCGACCTGACGGAGAAGGGCGCCGACGCGCTCCTCGACGGGATCGCCGGATACCCGGAGGCCGCTGCCCGCGAGGAGACCGCCGCGTGGCTGGCCGGCCGCGACGCGCTCGACGCGGCCCGCGAGCTGCTGCACGCCGCCCGGGGCGCCGACGCCGCCTCCCCGCTCCGCCGCCTCCACTGCCAGCAGACGCTCTCCCTCGTGGGCGCCGAGGCGGAGCCCGCCGTCCGGGAGGTCCTGGACGACGCGGAACTCGGCGGCCTCGCCCGGGTCTGGCTCGCCGAGCGCGGCGCCACGGACGTGCCCGCGCCGCCGGAGTCGATGATCTTCTGGCTGGCGATCGACACGATCGCGGCCCAGCTCTCCTCGGACGGCGACCTCCAGGAACTCCAGGAGCTGATCGAGGGCCTGACCGGCCGCCACAGCGGCTTCTTCGAGGCGGCCTGGCGGGTGGAGCACCCCGCCACGGCGGAGGTCCTGGAGGCGATGGGCCGCCTCCACCGTGACAAGACGGTGGCGAAGGACGCCCGCAAGGCCGCCTTCAAGGCCCGCTCCCGCTCGGGCTCCTGACCCGGGGCCACGGAAGGGGCACCCCACCGGGGTGCCCCGCGCGGCGGCCCCCGGAGGGGCGCCCGGTGCTGTTCCCGTGGTGTTCAGGCGGTGTTCGCGGGGACGCGGGAGGGTGGCCCGCGAGATCCGGCCATCACAGGGAGACTCCACCACCATGCCGCTCAACCGCAGAGAGTTCACCAAGCAGTCCGCCGTCGCCGGCGCGGGCCTCGCCCTCACCGGAGCCGTCGGCGCTCTCGCCACCGCCCCCGAGGCGCTCGCGTCCGACGAGCCGGAGGCGTACGGAGCCGGCCACGGTCACGAGCGGACGCTCGGGTACGGCCCGCTGGTCGCCGACCCCGACGGGATGCTCGCCCTGCCCGAGGGCTTCTCGTACCGCGTCGTCACCCACAGCGGCGTGACGCGCCTCGAGTCCGGCGAGTTCACGCCCTCCAACCACGACGGCACCGCCGCCTTCGCCGGCCCGCGCGGCACCACGTACCTCGTCAACAACCACGAGCTCAAGGGCCCCCGCGCCAAGTGGGAGCACCCCGTCCCGCTCGCCGAGGGGCTCGTCTACGACCCGGCCGCGGCCGGCGGCTGCACGGTCGTCGAGGTGCACCGCGACGGCACCGTCGCCGAGTGGGTCGGCGTCGCCGGCACCTCCACCAACTGCGCGGGCGGCCGCACCGCCTGGGGCACCTGGCTGACCGGCGAGGAGACCGAGGACCTGGCCGGCAAGAACGGCATGACCAAGGACCACGGCTACATCTTCGAGGTCGACCCGCGCGACCGCCGGGCCAACCTCGACCCGAAGCCGATCAAGGCCTTCGGCCGCTACGCCCACGAGGCCGTCGTCGTCGACCCCAAGCACGGCCACGCCTACCTGACCGAGGACGCCTCCGGCCCCAACGGGCTGCTCTTCCGCTGGGTCCCGCCGCAGGGCTTCGAGCACGGCCGCGGGAAGCTCCGCGCGCTCGCCGACGACGCCGGTGTGCTCCAGGCCTTCAAGTGCATCGACTCCTCCGGCCGCTTCGTGGACGACCTGTCCCGCGCCACCCGGATCGGCACCGTCTACGGCGTCGACTGGGTCGACGTCCCCGACCGCGACGCCCGCACCACCCCCGTCCGCAAGCAGTTCACGGACGGCCAGGTCACCCGCGCCCGCAAGCTGGAGGGCATGTGGTGGGCCGACGGCGGCGCCTACGTCGTCTCCTCCTACGCGCGCGAGGAGAGCCCCGGCGCCGCGCACGACGGCCAGGTCTGGTTCTACGACCCGAAGCGCCGCACCCTCACCCTCAAGGTGCTGCTCGGCGTGAACGCGGCCCCGGACGAGGACGGCGCCTTCGACGGCCCCGACAACATCACCGTCTCCCCGTACGGCGGGCTCGTCATCGCCGAGGACGGCGAGGGCGTCCAGCACCTCTTCGGCGCGACCGACTCGGGCCGCACCTACCCCATCGCCCGCAACGACCTCAACGACAGCGAGTTCACCGGCGTCGTCTTCTCGCCCGACGGCGAGACGCTGTTCGCCAACATCCAGACGCCGGGCATCATGGTCGCGATCACCGGCCCCTGGCGCCGTCAGCCCCGCCGCTGAGGCCGGAACTGATCTCTGGTCAGCTCCATGGACTGACATCTAACATGTCAGTCCATGGACGCACTGCGGCCCGTGGGCCGGACCCTGCTGCGTGACCGGGCGTACGAGGCGCTGCGCGAGGCCATCGTCCGCGGCGACCTCGCGCCCGGCGCCTCGCTGAAGGACGCCGATCTCGCCGAACGGCTCGGGCTCTCGCGCGCACCCGTGCGCGAGGCCCTGGCCCGGCTGGGCGACGAGGGGCTCGTCGAGTCCAAGCCGCAGAGCTACACCCGGGTCACCCGGCCGGTCAGCCGGGTCGTCCGGGACGCCGCCTCGGTGGTGCGGGTGATGCACGAGCTCACCGCCAGGACCGGGGTGCCGCTGCTCGGCCCCGAGGGCATCCGGACCATGCGCGAGGCCAACGAGCGCTTCGCGGCGGCCGTCCGCGCCTCCGACGTGGAGGCCGCCCTGGATGCCGACGACGAGCTCCACCAGGTCCTCGTCATCGCCAGCGGCAACCACGCCGCCGCCGCCACGATCGCGCGGTACACCCCCCTGATCCGCCGCGTCGAGCGGCGCCTCTTCGGCGACGCCGGGAGCTGCGGATCGGCCGAACTGCACGCCCGGCTCATCGAGGCGTGCGCGGCGGGGGACGCGGAGGAGGCGGTGCGGGTCACCACGGAGATCTGGGCCGCGCTCGAACAGCTCGCGGACGACGCCATCGAGGTGGCCGAGGTGACCGGCATCCCCGCGCCCCCGCCCGCCGGCGCGCCGGCCTGAGGATCGTCAGACAGCTAGAGGAGCCCGCCGCCCGTTCCGCAGCGCGTCCAGGACCGTCGACCCGTCGCCGTCACCCACCGGGAGCCGCTTTGCCGATCACCGACTTCGACCGCTACCCGCTCCTCTTCGGGCCCTCCCCGGTCCACCCCCTCGAACGGCTGACGCACCACCTCGGCGGCGCCGCCCTCTGGGCCAAGCGCGAGGACTGCAACTCCGGCGTGGCGTACGGCGGGAACAAGACCCGCAAGCTGGAGTACCTGGTCGCCGACGCGCTCGCCCAGGGCTGCGACACCCTCGTCTCCATCGGCGGGGTCCAGTCCAACCACACCCGTCAGGTCGCCGCCGTCGCCGCCCGCGCCGGCCTCAAGTGCGTCCTCGTCCAGGAGAGCTGGGTCGACTGGCCCGACTCCGTCTACGACAAGGTCGGGAACATCCTCGTCAGCCGTCTCGCGGGCGCGGACGTGCGCCTGGTGAAGGCCGGTTTCGGCATCGGCTTCAAGGAGAGCTGGGAGCAGGCCCTGCGCGAGGTCGAGGAGGGCGGCGGGAAGCCGTACGCGATCCCGGCGGGCGCCTCCGACCACCGCCTCGGTGGTCTCGGCTTCGCGAACTGGGCCTACGAGGTGGCCGAGCAGGAGCGCGAGCTCGGCGTCTTCTTCGACACGGTCGTCGTCTGCTCGGTGACCGGCTCCACCCAGGCCGGCATGGTCGCGGGCTTCGCCGCGCTCGCCGAGGAGGGCGGCCCGGCCCGGCGGATCATCGGGATCGACGCCTCCGCGAAGCCCGTCCCGACACACGAGCAGATCACCCGGATCGCCCGGAGCACCGCCGCCCTCATCGGCGTCGAGCGCGAGGTGACGGCGGCCGACGTCGAGCTGGACGAGCGCTACCACGCCGGGGTGTACGGCATCCCGGACGAGGCCACCCTCGACGCGATGCGGCTCGCCGCCCGCACCGAGGGCATGATCACCGACCCCGTCTACGAGGGGAAGTCGATGGCGGGTCTGGTCGATCTGGTGGACCGGGGAGAGATCGGCCGGGACTCGACCGTGCTCTACGCCCACCTCGGCGGCCAGCCCGCCCTCAACGCCTACAGCGCGCTGTTCTAGGGGGCCCTGTCGATCAGGCGTCGCGCGCCCGGCCTGATCGACACGAGGCTCCCAGGGGCGTCCCGGCCGCTCAGAGCGCCTGGGCGGCCGGCTTCACCATGCCCCGGACGGTCCGCGACTTCACGAACTCGCCCATCGCCGTCATCTCCCACTCGCCGGAGAACTGCTTGATCAGCTTGGCCATCATCACGCCGGTCTGCGGCTCGGCGGTGGTCAGGTCGAAGCGGACCAGCTCCTCGCCCGTCGTCCCGTCGATGAGCCGGCAGTAGGCCTTGGCGACCTCGGTGAACTTCTGGCCCGAGAAGGAGTTGACCGTGAAGACCAGGCCGGTGGCGTCGGCCGGGAGGCGGCCGAGGTCGACGGTGATCACCTCGTCGTCGCCCGCGCCCTCGCCGGTGAGGTTGTCGCCGGAGTGCTTGACCGAGCCGCCCAGGATGGTCAGCTTGCCGAAGTAGCAGCTGTCCAGGTGGTTGCGCTGCGGGCCGTACGCGATGACGGAGGCGTCCAGGTCGATGTCCTTGCCCCGGTAGGCGGGCTCCCAGCCGAGGCCCATCTTGACCTGGGAGAGCAGCGGGCGGCCGCCCTTGACCAGGGACACCGTCTGGTTCTTCTGGAGGTTGACCCGGCCCTTGTCGAGGTTGATCTTGCCGGTGGAGACGGGGGCGGCGGCCGGGGGAGCGGCCGGGGCCGGCGGGACCGGGGCCGCGACGCGCGGGTCCACCGGCGCGGCGGGCGGCACCGGCGGGGCCACGGGGGCCGGGGCGACGGGGGTCGGGGCGACGGGCGTGGGGGCCGGGGCGGCGGCGGGCTCGTCGTCCACCGAGACGCCGAAGTCGGTCGCGATGCCGGCCAGCCCGTTCGCGTACCCCTGGCCCACCGCGCGGGCCTTCCAGGCGCCGTTGCGCAGATAGATCTCGACGACCACCAGCGCCGTCTCCGTGGCCAGCTGCGGCGGCGTGAACGTGGCGATCACGGCGCCGTCGTCCGCGTTGCGGAGGGTGGCCGTGGGCTCGATGCCCTGGAAGGTCTGGCCGGCGGCGTCCGGGCTCGCCGTGACGACGATCCTCTCGATGCCGGCCGGGAGGGCGCCGGTGTCCACCAGGATCGCGTCGGGCGCGGCCCCGCCGCCGGAGCGGTAGGTGACACCGGGCCCGGTCGGCTGGTTGTAGAAGATGAAGTCGTCGTCCGAGCGCACCTTGCCGTTGGCGCCGAGCAGCAGGCCCGAGACGTCGAGCCGCACGGGGGCGGCCACGTCCACCGCCACGCGCGCGGCGGTGAGAGGAATGTTCGAGCCGGGGGTCATAGCGGTCATGCCAGGGGTAACGATCCGGCCCCCTTTGCCGTTCCCTTACCGACGGCCGGTTCGGCCACCCTGGTTACGCGGGTGGTCCCTGGCCTGCCGCTCGTTGCCGAAGCGGTACGAGCCCGTCCAGCGGGCCATCACCAGCTGGGGGTCGCCCGTCTCCACCTCCGCGAGGAACTTCTCGGCGCGCCCGCCGCGCAGCACGCCGGCGGCGCGTCCCTGGTGGGTGAGGGCGACGGAGCCGTCGCGGCGCCGCTCGTAGGCGAATCCATGGGGTCGTGGCATGCCGGGCATCCTGCCGTTCCCGGTCAGATCCGTCATATGAATATTCTTTCGGTCCATGGGAGCTGTGGGGGCCGCGGGCGGCGCGGGGGTGACGGGCGGGAGCTCGTTCCGGACGGAGGACGTGGACGAGGCACGTGAGGAGCTCGACGCGCGCTACTACGCGAACCGCATGGCCGTCGTCGACGGGGAGCGGCGCCCCTTCGCGGCCCGCTTCGACACCGTGTCGCTCGGCCCGCTGGTCATCGGCGACCTCAGCTGCGGCGCCGATGTGCGGATGAGCTTCGGCGAGCTCGGCGCGTACCACCTCAACGCGCCGCTGAGCGGGACGATGGAGATGCGCCAGGGCGGCAGCTCCCGGATCGTCGCGACGCCCGCCGAGGCGCTGCTCCTCGACCCGGCCGGGGACACCTTCCTCGACCGCTGGAGCGGGGACTGCCGGACCCTGTCCGTGAAGATCGGCGCGGCCGAACTGCGCGACCGCCTCGAACAGCTGACGGGCCGGTCGCCGCGCGGCCCGCTCGTCTTCGCGCCCCGCCTGGACATCACCCGCGGCCCCGGCCTGAGCTGGGTGCGCTTCGCCCGCCAGGTCGCCGCCGAGGCGCTCGCCGGGGAGGGGCTCGCCACGCACGAGCTGGTCGCCAGGCCCCTGCAGGAGGCGCTGCTGAACGGCCTGCTGCTGGCCGCCGAGCACCCGTGGCGGGAGGCGCTCGCCCACCCGGCGGAGGTGCGGCGGCCGGCCCCGGTCAAGCGCGCCATGGACGCGGTGCGGGAGCGCCCCGAGCACCCGTTCACGACCACCGAACTCGCCGCCCTGGGCCGCGTCAGCGTGCGGCGTCTGCAGGAGTCCTTCCGGGAGTACGTGGGGATGTCGCCGATGGCGTACGTGCGGGAGGTCCGGCTCGACCGGGTCCGCGAGGAGCTGCGGGCGGCCGCACCGGACGAGGTGAGCGTGAGCGAGGTGGCCTGGCGCTGGGGCTTCACCCATCAGGGCCGGTTCGCGGCCCGCTACCGGGAGAGGTTCGGCGAGACGCCGTCCCGGACGCTCCGCGCGGGCCGCTGAGCGGGGAAGGGGCGCGTCCACGCGCGCGTGTGTGCTTCCGACGCACCGACCCGCCGCGCAATCCGGACAGGTGTCGCGTTCCGCGGCTCGCGATGATCTTCGGCCGGGCCTACGGTGAGCTGGTCAGGTGCGTCGACGCACCGACGTCCGGGTCCCGGCCGGTCTCCCCCGTATCAGTCCGGCCGGGCCCCGTGTAACCCCTGGTCGGTGCGGCCGGATCCCGCGTGCCCCTGCTCGGTGCGGCCGGCGGGGCGGGTCCGCGTCAGTGCGGCCAGCGGGGCGGGTCCGCGCAGAAGTGGCCGCCCACGTAGAGGTCGTCGGGGCTGCCCTCAGCCGGGAGGCCCTTCTCGGCGAGGATCTTCTCCGCGTAGACCTCCGAGTCGTCCTCCGGCGCGTAGCCGAGCGCCCGGGCCGTGGAGAGGTCCCACCATGCGCGCGTGTTGGCGGAGGAGCCGTACACGACCGTGTGGGCCACGTCCTCGGCGGTGAGCGCCGCGTGCAGGAGACGTGCGCAGTCGGCGGGGCTGAGCCACATCGAGAGCATCCGCACCGAGGTGGGCTCCGGGAAGCAGGAGCCGATGCGCAGGGAGACGGTCTCGATCCCGTGCAGGTCCCAGTAGAGCTGTGCCAGGTCCTCGCCGAAGCACTTGGAGAGGCCGTAGAAGGTGTCGGGCCGGTGCGGGATGTCCACCGGGAGCGGCGGCTCGCCCTCGCGCGGGCGGCGGGTGAAGCCGACCGCGTGGTTGCTGGAGGCGAAGACCACGCGCCGGACGCCCTCCTCGCGGGCGGCCTCGTAGAGGTGGTGGGTGCCGGCGATGTTGGCGGCCACGATCTTCTCGAAGTCGGCCTCCAGGGAGATGCCCGCCAGGTGCGCGATCGCGTCGACGCCCCGGACCGCCTCGCGCAGCGCCGCGCGGTCCGCGAGGTCGGCGACGATCGCGTCCGGCGCCCCCGGCACGGGGGCGACGTCCAGGAGGCGGAGCTCGTAGCCGTACGGGGGCAGCAGCTCCCGCATCAGCGTGCCGACGCCCCCGGCGGCGCCGGTGAGCAGGACGGTGCGGGGTGCGGTCATGGAGCGGGTCTCCTCCGTCGAGTGGCATTCACATGAGCGGCATTCACAACCGTGGACACGCTAGGGAGGCGCCCGACGAGGCGTCAAGATCCTTGACCGAGCCGCACAATCGCCTTGACCGGCCGATCGGCGCTGCTCTAGCGTGCGTCAGGTCAGCGTTCATGCATATGGATGAAAGTCATGATTGTGCACGACGGACTTCCCTGGGAGCGCCCGTGACCACTGCCCCGCTCGCCGGCCGCCTCGACGGCCTGCTGTTCTTCCCCGTCACCGCCTTCGCACCCGACGGCTCCGTCGACCTCGCCGCCTTCCGCGCCCACGTACGCGCCGGAGTCGACGCCGGCGCCGCGGCCGTGTTCGCCTGCTGCGGCACCGGCGAGTTCCACGCCCTCACCCCCGAGGAGTTCCGGGACTGCGTCGCCGCCGCCGTCGAGGAGGTCGCCGGCCGCGTCCCCGTCGTCGCCGGCGCCGGCTACGGCACCGCGCTCGCCGTCCGCTACGCGCGCCTCGCCGAGGAGGCCGGCGCCGACGGGCTCCTCGCCATGCCCCCCTACCTCGTCGTCCCCGACCAGGCCGGGCTGCTCCGCCACTACACCGAACTCGCCGCCGCCACCTCGCTCGACGTCATCGTCTACCAGCGGGACAACGCGGTCCTCACCCCCGACACCGCCGTCGCCCTCGCCCGCACCGACGGCGTCATCGGCCTCAAGGACGGCCTCGGTGACCTCGGCCTCATGCAGCGGATCGTCAGCGCCGTCCGCGCCGAGGGCCTCGACCTGCTCTACTTCAACGGCCTGCCGACCGCCGAACTCACCGGCGCCGCCTACCGGGGCATCGGCGTCACCCTCTACTCCTCCGCCGTCTTCTGCTTCGCCCCCGACCTCGCCCTCGCCTACCACCGCGCCCTCGCCTCCGGCGACGACGCCACCCTGAACCTGCTCGTCGACGGCTTCTACCGGCCGCTCGTCGAACTCCGCGCCCAGGGCAAGGGATACGCCGTCTCGCTCGTCAAGGCGGCCGTGCGCAGGGTCGGTCCGGACGTGGGCGAGGTGCGGCCGCCGCTGAGCGAGCCCGCGCCCGAGCACGTCGACGCGCTCATGCTGCTCGTCGAGCGCGGCCGGGCCCTCCTCAAGGAGGCCGGGGCGTGAGGACCGGAGCGTTCTTCGAGGAGGTCGGGAGCGTGAGGACCGGAGCGTTCTTCACGGAGGTCGGCGCGTGAGGACCGGAGCCTTCCTCTACCCCTGGGACGTCGACGGCGACCCCGCCGCCCCCGGGCTCCTCGCCGAGCTCGGCCTCGCGCAGGTCACCCTCGCCGCCGCCTACCACTCCACCCGGGCGCTGAGCCCCCGTCACCCCGCCCGCCGGATCGTCACCGCCGAACACGCCGCCGTGCTCTACCCGCCGGACCCCGGCCGCTGGGCGGGCCGCGCGCTCCGCCCGTATCCCGCGGGGGAGTGGGCGCCCGGCGACGCCTACGGACGGGCCGCCGAGGCCCTCGCCGCCGGCGGCCTGGACGTGCACAGCTGGGTCGTCCTCGCGCACAACTCCCGCCTCGGCGCCGAACACCCGGGGACCTCCGTCGTCAACGCCCACGGCGACCGCTACCCGTGGGCCCCCTGCATCGCCCGCCCCGAGGTCCGCGCCCTCCTCGTCGACCTCGCCGCCGAGGCCGCCGTCCGGCCCGGCGCGACCGGCACGGAACTGGAGTCCTGCGGCTGGTACGGCCTCGCCCATCTGCACGCCCACGACAAGACCGCCGGGATCGTCCTGGGGGAGCGCGAGCAGCTCCTGATGTCGCTCTGCTTCTGCCCCTCCTGCCGCGAGGGGTACGGGGACGAAGGCGCCGACCCCGACGAGCTGGCCGCCGCCGTCCGCGCCGCCCTGGCGCCCGTCTGGGCCGCCGCGGGACCGGCGGGCGGGCTCGGCGACCTGGAGGCCCCCGCCCTCGCCTGGCGCGCGCGGACCGCCCGCGCCTTCCAGGAGGCCGCCGTCGCCGCCGTCCGCGCCGCCGCCCCGCCCGGCTTCCGCGTCCTGCTGCACGCCGACCCCGACCCGTACCGCTGCGGCGCCGACGCCGGCACGGACCCGGCCCATGTCCTGGGCCTCGCGGACGGCGTCGTCGCCCGCCCGCCGAAGCTCGCCGGCTTCGCGGAGCACGCCCGCCCGGGGACCGTCCTGGCCGCCAACCTCTCCGTCGTCGCCGGCATGGGCGGCGCCCCCGAGCACCTGGCCCGGGACGCCGAGCACGCGCGCGAGGCGGGCGCGACCGAACTGCGCCTCTACCACGCCGGACTGGCCTCGGACGAGGACCTGACCGCCGTCCGGACGGCGCTGCGGAAGCTGGGCCGGGGACGGTCGGACGCCCCCTAGGGGGTCGGGCCGGGCGTCGCGCGCCCGACCCGGGGCGTCCGGCCGGTCAGGCCGGGCCCGCGGCGTCCGGCAGCGCCGCCAGGAGGCGCTGTGTCGAGGCGCGGGTGTCGGCGACGTGGGCGCGGGCCAGGGCCTCCGCGCCGTCCTCGTCGCGGTCGCGGACCGCCTCGTAGAGCCGCTCGTGCGCCCCGCACATCGGCTCGCCGTCCGCCTGCGCCGAGGTGAGCCGGAAGAGGCGGCGCAGCCGGGAGTCGAGCGGGGCCATCAGGTCCACCAGGAGCGGGTTCCCGGAGAGTTCGACGATGTGGCGGTGGAAGTCGGCGTTGAGCGAGACGGCCTCGCGCAGCCGCCCGGACTCCGCCGCCCTCCGCGCCCGCGCCAGGAGCCGCTCCAGGTCCCGCAGTCCGGCGGGGGTCGCGTGCCGGGCGGCGAGCCGCGCGGCCAGGCCTTCCAGGTTCTCCCGTACGTCGAAGAGGTACTCGGCGTCCTGCGGACCGAACTCCGCCACCACCGAGCCCCGGCGCGGCTGTACCGACAGGAAGCCCTCCGACTCCAGGCGCTGCATCGCCTCGCGCACCGGCACCCGGGAGACCCGCAGCTCGTCGGCGATCTCCCGCTCCACGAGCCGCAGCCCCGCCGGGTAGTCGCCCTCGATGATCCGCTCGCGCAGCTCCACGTACACCCGCTCCCGCAGGGACGGATGGGTGTCCCCGATGGCGGTGCTGCGGGCGGCGGGGCGGGGGGTGGTCATCGGGAGGGCTCCAGTCGGGAGGTGCGGAGACGTGGCTCCCCGATCTTCGCAGACCGGCTCGGGAAGGTCCCGAAGTGAGGGGCCGCAGACCATTGCCTGGTATTCGGTATACCAGTTACCTTGGCGCCGCGCCGCGATCACCAGGGGCATCGCGGTGCGCGCCCCCTGCGACCCGTACGTACTTCGCGAAGGAGACACCATGAGCGAGGCCTCCGGCCCGCCCAGGCCCACCGCCCTCCTCGGGGCCACCCTCCCCGACGGCCGCACCGCCGACGTCCACCTCCGGGAGGGCCGGGTGAGCGCCGTCGAGCCGCACGTCCCGGGCCGCCCCACCCCGCCCGGCGCGCTCCACCTCGGCGGCGCGCTGCTGCTGCCCGCCCTCGTCGACGGCCACGCCCACCTCGACAAGACCCTCCTCGGCGCCCCCTGGCGCCCGCACCGGGCCACCGCCACGCTGCGGGAACAGATCGCCGCCGAGCGCGACTCCCGCCGCACCGAGGAGGTGCCCGTCGCCGAACGGGCCGCCGCCCTCGCCCGCCGCATGGTCTCCCTCGGCACCGGACACGTCCGCTCCCACGTCGACGTCGACCCCGACACCGGCCTCGACCACCTGCACGCCCTCCTCGACGTCCGCGAGGAGTTCCGCGACCGGCTCGGCATCCAGCTCGTCGCCTTCCCGCAGTCCGGGGTCGTCACCGCACCCGGCGTCGCCGAACTCCTCGACGCCGCCCTCGCCGACGGGGCCGACCTCGTCGGCGGCCTCGACCCCGTGGGCTTCGACGGCGACGCCGCAGGCCAGCTCGACACCGTCTTCGGCCTCGCCGAGCGCCACGGCAAGGGCATCGACCTGCACCTACACGACGGCGGCGAGACCGGCACCGCCCAGCTGCGGGACATCGCCGCCCGCACCGCCGCCCTCGGCCTCGGCGGCCGGGTCGCCGTCAGCCACGCCTACGCCCTCGGCGACGTCGACGACACCGAACTCGACCGCACCGCCACCGCCCTCGCCGCCGCCGGGGTCGCGATCATGACCAACGGCCCGAGCGGCCCCGTCCCGCCCGTCCTCCGGCTGCGCGAACACGGCGTCCGGGTCTTCGCGGGCTCCGACAACATCCGCGACACCTGGTGGCCCTACGGCACCGCCGACATGCTCGAACGCGCCACGATCATCGGCCTCAGGACCGGCCTCATGACCGACCCGGAACTGTCCGTCGCCGCCTCCCTCGTCACCGGCGAGGCCGCCGCCGCGCTCGGCCTCGCCGACTACGGCCTCGCCCCCGGCGCCCGCGCCGACCTCGTCGCCGTCGCCGCCGGCTCCGTCCCCGAGGCCGTCGCCGCCTACCCCCGCCGGCTCCTCGTGCTGCACGCCGGAAACGTCGTCGGCCCCTTCGTCGACGACGCCTACCCCGCGCTCGTCCCCTCCACCGGAGGAGCCGCGTGAACGCCGAGGCCACGTCCCGTACGGCTCCGAAGGCCCCCGAGGCGGCGGGCCGGCTCGCAGCCGGCCGGATCGGCACCTTCGACCTCGTCTTCTTCGTCGTGGCCGCCGCCGCGCCGCTCACCGTCCTCGCCGGCGTCGCCCCCTTCGCCATCGGCATCGGCGGCCCCGGCGCCCCGCTCGCCTACCTCGTCTCCGGCGCCCTGCTGGCCCTCTTCGCCGCCGGGTTCACCGCGATGAGCCTGCACGTCCGCAACGCCGGGGCCTTCTACGCGTACGTCGCCCGCGGCCTCGGCCGCACCCTCGGCGTCGGCACCGCCTACGTCGCCGTCGTCTCCTACAACCTCGTCACCCCCGGAGTCGCCGCCGCCTTCGGCTACTTCGCCGCCGGATCGGTCCGCGACGCCACCGGCACCGACGTGCCCTGGTGGCTGCTCTCCGGGCTCTGCGTCCTCGCCGTCGGCGTGCTCGGCTGGCTGAAGGTCACGCTCAGCGCCAAGGTCCTCGGCATCGCCCTGGTCCTGGAGGTCCTCTCGCTCGTCGTCATGGACGGCGGCATCCTCGGCGAGCGCGGCACCGCCGCCCTCGACACCGCCTCCTTCGCGCCCTCCACGCTCGCCGCAGGCGGCGTCGCGGGCATGTTCGTCCTGGTCATCGGCGCCTTCACCGGCTTCGAGGCCACCGCGATCTTCGCCGAGGAGGTGCGCGAACCGCACAGGACCGTGCCCCGCGCCACCTTCATCGCGATCGGTTTCCTCGCCGTCTTCTACTCCCTCGGCTGCTGGCTGATCATGGGCGCCTTCGGCACCGACGATGCCGTGGAGCTGGCCCGCGCCGCCGACGGACCCGAACTCACCTTCAAGGCCGCCGAACTGTACGCGGGACCCTGGCTGGCGGACGCCATGCACGGCCTCATCATCGTCAGCGCCTTCGCCGCCACGCTCGCCTTCCACAACGCCGGAGCCCGCTACCTGTACGCCCTCGGCCGCGAGGGCCTGCTGCCCCGCCGCCTCGGCGCGGTCTCCGGGAAGCACGGCTCGCCCGGCGGGGCCGTCGCCGCCCAGACCGGCTTCAACCTGGCCGTCGTCGGCGCCGGGGCGCTCCTCGCCGCCGACCCGTACGGCGAGGTCTTCCTCTGGACCAACAGCGTCGGCGTCCTCGGCATCATGGGCATGCAGGCCCTCGCCGCGCTCGCCGTGTGGGCCTACTTCCGGCGCGACCGGAGGGGCCTCTCGGCCGCCCGGGTCGTCTGGGCACCGCTCGTCTCCTGCGCCGGACTCGCCCTGCTCACCGTCCTGGCCGTGGTCCACTTCGACCTGCTCACCGGCCGCACCGGCGCCGTGAACACGGCCCTCCTGGTGCCGCTTCCGGTGGTCCTCGCGGCCGGCCTGCTCGTGGCCCTGCGCATCCGGCGCACGGACCCCGAGCGGTACGCCTCGCTCACGACGGTGGACGTGGAGCGGGACTGAGGGCGCGTACGGGGCGGGGGCCGGCCCCCGCCCCGTACGCCGTCACACCAGGCGGCCGTCCCGCGCCACCACCCGGCCCGCGCGGACCACCAGGTCACGGCGGGGCAGGTCCACCACCGCCTGCGGCAGGCACTCGCCGTCGACGAGCATGAAGTCGGCGGGGGAGCCGGGCCGGAGGTCCGCCTTCGGCAGGCCGAGCAGCTCCGCGCCCCCGTCGGCGGCGAGCCGGAAGCAGTCCTCAAGGTCCGAGTCGAGCCGCGCGTCCAGGGCCCAGGCGGCGAGCCAGACCCGGTGCAGCATGTCCGCGTTGCCGAACGGGCTCCAGCTGTCCCGGACCCCGTCCGAGCCGAGACCGACCCGCACCCCGCGCTCGGCGAGCCGCCGGAACGGCAGGATCGTGGTCACGGACAGCGCGACCGTGGTGAGCGCGATCCCCGCCTCCGCGAGCAGGTCCGCCGTCTCGTCGAGCTCCCGCCCGGACAGACCGGCGACCGCGAAGGCGTGCGCCACGCCCACCCGGCCCTGGAGACCGAGCGCCCGGGTCCGGGCGGCGATGTCCCGCAGCGGCGCCAGGCCCTGTTCGCCCCGGTCGTGGAGGTGGATGTCGAGCCCCAGCCCGTGCTTCTCGGCGAGCCCGAAGACCGTGCCGAGCTGGTCGCCCTCGTGGTCGCCGTCCGCGTCGAAGCCGGCCGGGTCGATGCCGCCGATGTGGGTGACGAGCCCGCTCGCGGCGGCCTCCGCCAGGAGCTCGGCCACGCCGGGGGTCCGGACGACCCCGTGCTGCGGGAAGGCGACCAGCTCGACGTCGACGATGCCCGCGAGCTTCCGGGCCGCCTCGGCGACCCCCTCGATCCCGGAGAGCCCGTACGCCGGGGCCACGTCCGCGTGGGCGCGCATCGCGCGGGTGCCCTGGGCCGCGGCGTGCGACATCAGCCGCAGCGCCCGCTCGGCGACCGGGGTCGGCAGCGCGCGGGCCAGCTCCACGTCACCCGCGACGTACTCGGCGATGCCGTGCGCGGGGCGGCGGCTGTGCCAGGGCTCGCCCCAGGCGGTCTTGTCGGGGTGGATGTGCGCGTCGACCAGCGTCGGCAGCGCCAGCCGTCCGCCCCCGTCGACCCGCTCGACCTCGGTGCCCGGGGGGACCTCGGCCACGAGTTCGCCGTCCACGGCGACCAGGTCGCGGGGCGGGCCGTCGAAGGGGCGTACGTCGTGGAAGAGGGTGGCGGTGGGGGGTGGTGGCGGCGGGGTCACGGGGGCTCCTCGGGCGCGGTTTTGTACGGGTCAGGTGACGCTCCATTTGGTATACCACGGGGTTCTGTTCGTGCGCCGCCGTCGTGGTGCGGGTTCAGGCGCGGGAGCCTCGGGCGCCGGCAAGGACGCCGTTCCGTTGTGCCCCCCCCTCCCCCAAGCTCTCGGCTTCGCTCGAGCAGGGGGGACCCCCCTCGCCCCAGCGGAACGACTGCCCACAACGGGGCGCTCACCAGGCCAGGTCCTCCAGGGCGTCCAGGTCGGGGACGGCCATCGTGACCGGTTCCGAGCCGTTCGCGCCCACCCTCAGCTCCGCCCAGATCGTCTTGCCGCGTCGGGCGTACCGGGTGCCCCAGCGTTCCGCGTACTGGGCCACCAGATAGAGCCCCCGCCCGCCTTCGTCCGTCGTCGCCGCGTGCCGCAGGTGCGGCGAGGTGCTGCTGCCGTCCGAGACCTCGCAGATCAGCGTCCGGTCGTGGAGGAGCCGTACGCGCACCGGATCGGCCCCGTACCGCACCGCGTTCGTGATCAGCTCGCTGAGGATCAGCTCCGCCGTGAACGCCAGCCCGTCGAGCCCCCACTCCGACAGCTTCGCCGCCGCCGCGTTCCGTACCGGCGACACCGCCGACGGGTCCCGGGGCACCTCCCACTCGGCGATCCGGTCCCGGGCGAGCAGCCGGGTCTCTGCCACGAGCAGCGCGATGTCGTCCCGCTGAGTCGGCGAGAGGAGCGTCGCGAGCACGTCCGCACAGGTCTGCTCCGGGCTCCGGCCCGCCTGGGCGAGCGTCGTCCGCAGCAGCCCCAGCCCCGTGTCCAGGTCCCGCCCGTGGTCCTCCAGGAGCCCGTCCGTGAACAGCACCAGCTTGCTGCCCTCCGGCAGCCACAGCTCCGTCGATTCGAAGGGCACGTCGCCCAGGCCGAGCCCCAGCGGCAGCCCCGGCGACAGCTCGGGGAACTCGACCCGCCCGTCGGGAGCGACGAGCGCCGGACCGGGATGCCCCGCGCTCGCCACCGTGCAGAGCCCCGACGCCGGGTCGTAGATCGCGTACAGACAGGTCGCGCCGGTGATGCCCTCGTCCCGCCGCCGCGCCTCGCCGCCCGTGGCCTCCCCGTCCCCGTCCTCGATCCGGCCCGTCAGCTCGTCGAGATGGCCGAGCAGCTCGTCCGGCGGCACGTCCAGGGTCGAGAAGTTGTGCACCGCCGTCCGCAGCCGCCCCATGGTCGCCGCCGCGTGCAGCCCGTGCCCCACCACGTCCCCCACCACGAGCGCCACCCGCGCCCCCGGCAGCGGGATCACGTCGAACCAGTCGCCGCCCACCCCGGCCTTCGCCGGCAGGTACCGGTACGCCACCTCCACCGCGCTCTGGTCCGGCAGCACCCGGGGCAGCAGGCTCCGCTGCAGCGTCACCGCCATCGCGTGCTCCCGCGTGAACCGGCGCGCGTTGTCGATCGCGACCGCCGCCCGCGCCGCCAGCTCCTCCGCGAACGACAGGTCGTCCTCCCCGAACGGCTCCGGGGTGTCCGCCCGCCAGAAGTTGGCCATCCCGAGGACCACCCCGCGGGCGAGCAGCGGCACCGTGAGCAGCGAGTGCATCCCGTACGCCAGGGCCTGCGCCGCCCCCTCCGGGTCCTGCGCCCGCCAGCCCTCCGCCGCGGCCAGCTCCGGCTCCACCACCGCGTGCCCCGCGTACAGGGCCTTCGCCATCGGGGTGCTGCGGACGTGGAAGCGGACGGTGTCCCCGACCGGCTGGAGCGGCTGGTCGGGCCGCAGCCCGCTCAGCGCCGTCCGCCGCATCTCCGTGGTCGTGGCCGCGGCCGCCGGGGGCTCCTCCCCGCGCAGCACCGGTTCGAGCAGCTCCACCGTCGCGAAGTCCGCGAACCGGGGCACCGCCACCTCCGCCAGCTCCTCCGCCGTCCGTACGACCTCCAGCGTCGTCCCGATCCGCACCCCCGCCTCATACAGCAGCTGCAGCCGGCCGCGGGCCACCGCCGCCCGGCCGGTCACGGCCGCCAGCTCGGTGGTGTCCCGCATCGTCATCACACTGCCGGCTTTGGCGCCCTCCGAGAGGGTGGGGCGCACGCTCACCGCAAGGAGACGGTCGCCCGCCCGGTGCACCTCGTCCGTCGCCGACCGCCCCGACTCCAGGAGCTCGACCGTCCGCGGATCGAGGCCCAGCTCCGAGACGAGCAGCCGCTCCGCCTCCGCCGAGAGGCCGAGCAGCCGGCGCGCCTCGTCGTTGGCGAGCAGCAGCCGGTGGTCGGCGCCCACGATCAAAACCCCTTCCCGGACCGCGTGCAGCACCGCCTCGTGGTGCTCCTTCATCCGGGTCATCTCCGCCGGCCCCAGACCGTGCGTCTGCCGCCGCAGCCGTCGGCTCACCAGGGCCGCCCCGCCCACGGCCGCCGCCAGGGCGCCGCCCGCCGCGCCGAGGAGCAGCGGCAGCCGCTCCTGCACCGAGTGCGAGATGCTCTCCACCTCGATGCCGCTGCTGACCAGGCCGACGATCCGGCCCTTCTCGTCCACCACCGGGACCACGGCCCGCACGGCGTCGTTGGGTGCGCCCCGGAACAGCTCCGTGTACGACTCGCCGTCCACCGTCGCCCGCGAGAGGTCCCCGGTCGCCTTCTGGCCGATCAGCTCCGGCTGCGAGTCGGTGTACCGCACCCCGGAGGGGCTCAGGACCGCTATGAAGTCCACGCCCGTGGCCCGCCGGGTCGCCTCCGCCCGGCTCTGCAGCTGCGCCGTCGGATCGGGCGAGGTCAGCGCCATGTCGATGCCGGGCGCGTGGGCGAAGGCCTCAGCGACCGCGAGCGAGCGGATCCGGGCGTCCCGCTCGGTGTCGCGCCGCTCCTGGTGGAACGTCACGAACGCCGCCACCGCGATCACCAGGAGCGCGATCAGCGCCTCCAGGGCGAACACCTGCCCGGCGACGCTCCGCAGCCCCGTGCCGCGAGGCCTGACCCCCGTCTTCTCCCGCGCGTGGGCCCGCCCCCTGTCCCGGTACCGGGCCGTCATCCCGTGCTCCTGGCGATCAGGAGCGCCACGTCGTCCGGGGCGCCCGGCCGGCGCAGCGCCCGCAGGAGCCGGTCGCAGGTCTCCTCCAGCGGCCCGCGGTTCTCGTCGAGGAGGCGTACGAGCAGGTCGAGCCGCTCGTCGATCGCCTCGTGCCGGGTCTCGATCAGACCGTCCGTGTAGAGCACCAGACGGTCCCCGGGCCGGAACGGCACCCGGGTCGTGCGGAAGGTGCCGCCGCCGACGCCCAGGGGCACCCCCGTGGAGAGCCGCACCAGCTCGGCCGGTCCGTCCGCCGGGACCCGGACGGGCGGCAGGTGACCCGCGTTCGCGATCCGGCACCGCTGCCGCACCGGATCGTGCACGGCGAAGAGACAGGTCGCGATGTAGTGCTCCAGGCCCGCCGTGATCCGGTCCAGATGCCGCAGGACCTGTGCCGGGGACAGATCGAGGTCCGCGAACGCGCAGGTCGCGGTCCGCAGCCGGCCCATCGTTGCCGCCGCGTCGATCCCGCTGCCCATCACGTCCCCGACGACGAGCGCCGTCTTGTCGTCGGACAGCGCGATCACGTCGTACCAGTCGCCCCCGACCTCGCTCGACGCGTGCGCCGGCTGGTAGCGGGCGGCGACCTCCAGGCCCGCCCGCGACGGGGGCGCCCCCGGCAGCAGGCTCCGCTGGAGCGTCACCGCCGAGTTCCGCACGCTCTGGTACCAGCGCGCGTTGTCGATGCTGACGGCCGCGCGGGCCGCCAGCTCCGTCGCGAGCAGGACGTCGTCCCCGTCGAAGGGCAGCGCGTTGCGGTCCCGCTTGAGGTCCAGCGCGCCCAGCACCTCGCCGCGCGCGATCAGCGGCACCGCCAGATACGAGTGGACCCCCGCCCGCGCCAGCAGCTCCGCGGCCTCGGGGCTCCGCGCGATCCGCGACAGGTCGCCGGGGCCCACGTGCTCCACCAGGACCGGCAGGCCGGTGTGCACGCACCGGGTGACCAGCCGGTCCGCCCCGTACATCGCGACCTCCCCCGGCGGGTCCGCCGCCGCCCGCGCCTCCGTGCGGCTCCCCGCCTTCACCGCGAGCGCGCGGAACAGCTCGGGCCCCTCCTCGGGCGCGCCGGGCCTGCGCAGCGCCAGGACGGAGTCGAGGACGTCGACCGCGGCGATGTCCGCGAGCTCCGGCACCACCACCGAGGCCAGCTCGTCGGCCGTCCGCTCCACCTCCAGGGTGGTGCCCACCCGGGCCGAGGCGTCCGCGATGAGCGCGAGCCGCCGCCGGGACCGGTCGGCGTCCGCGTCCGCCCGGTGCCGCTCGGTCACGTCGATCACCGAGGACGCCACCCCCTGGACGCGGCCGTCGGCTCCCTCCAGGCGGTAGAAGGAGAGGGACCAGGTGTGCTCGTGGTCCGGGTCCGCCGGCGTCCTTCCCACCACGGAGCGGTCGAGCAGCGGCGTCCCCGTGGCCAGCACCGTGCGCAGCGCCTCCTCCAGGGCCTCGGCGTCGACCTGCGGGAGCATGTCGACGATCCGCCGGCCGAGGTGCTCCTCGGCCGAGATGCCGTTGATCCGTTCCAGGGCCGGGTTCACCAGGACGTAGCGCAGGTCGGTGTCGAGGACGGCGAGGCCGATCGGCGACTGGGAGACCAGCCGGTCGGAGAGCGCGAGCTCGGTCTCGATCCGCTCGACGGCGGCGGCGTCGGCGGCGATCCCCAGCGCGTACAGGTCGCCCAGGTCGTCGGTGAGCCGCATGTTGCGGAACTCCACCCGACGGACGGAGCCGTCCTTGTGCCGTACGGGGAAGGTGCCCGCCCAGGCCGCGCCGCCGTGCAGCACCTCGGCGAAGAGGCGCATCGCCTCCTCCCGGTGGTCCGCGCCGACGATCAGCCGGGCCACGTACTGTCCGAGGGCCTCGTCGGCGCGGAACCCGAAGAGGTTCTCCGCCTGCGGGCTCCACAGCACGATCCGGCCGCGGGCGTCCACGACGACCGCCGCGACCCCGAGCACGTCGAGGAGCCCCTTGCCGTCCAGGGGCACACCAACCCGCCCCGTCGTCCCCGGGAAGGAACCGGCCGTCACGCTGCCCTCCTCCCGCCGCGCCGCGCCTGTCTCCATGCTCCCCGCCCCCTGGCCACGCCGCACCGCGAGGTCGCCCGGGGCGGTGCCCCGCGCCCCTCGTTGTGGGCGCGCCCACTGGGACGGCACCCACCGCGGTTGCGAGCACGTTCCGCCGGGACGGCGCCCATCCATCCCCGCGCCCCGTTGTGGGCAGTTGCTCCACCGGCGCGGTGCCCACCCCCTCGCCCCAGCGGGACGATTGCCCACACGGCGGGTGAGCACCGCCCAGGCGGGTGCGCGCCCACACGGGGGTGGGACGGGGTGATCGCCCACGCGGAGGTGGCGGGAGGGGCACCGCCTCGGGCGGCCGCGCCCCCACGGCGGGTGGCCGGAGGGGCAGCGCCCCGCCGGGCGCGGCACGTGCGGGGCGGGTGCCCGGGCGCCGCCCGGCGGGGGTCAAGAGCGCGTCGCTCAGCCTGGCGGGAGGTCCCGCACGGCTAGCGGTGCCGTCAGCAGCGCGGCGGCCCGCCCTGAGCCCCCGGGCCCGTGCCCCGCGCCGCGAGGCCGAGCGCCCAGGCCGCTCCCGTCACCGCGACCAGCGGGAGCAGGACGTGGACGTCCGTCAGCGCGACCAGGCCCGCGCCCAGCGCGATCGCCAGCGCGTTCGGGGCCATGACCAGCGTGTTCGAGGTCGCCGCCAGGCGGCCCACCGCCTCCGCCGGGGCCTCCCGCTGGACGGCCGTCATCACCGCGACCAGGACCCACGGCAGGCCGAGCCCGATCACCGCGCTCGCCGCGAGGGCCGTCGCCTCGTACGGCAGCGCTCCCCGCACGCCCACCGCCACCGAGAACAGCGCGAGGCCGACCGTGGCGAGGGTCCGCTCCGGGATCCGGCGCAGCAGGGGGCCGGTGACCAGCCCCGCGAGGACCGAGCCCACGCCCTGGACCGCGTACAGCACACCCGCGTACGCGGGCGCGTGCCCGAGCCCCCGGTCGACCACGGCGTAGATCGCGGCGCCGTTCACCCCGGCGAGCAGCATCGTGAACGCGCCCGTCGCCACCAGCGGCCTCAGTACCCGCGAGGCCCGAAGGAGCCGCACCCCCTCGGCCGTCTCGCGCCACCAGCTCCGGGACTCCGGCCGGGCGGGCCGCTCCTCCCGGACCGGCATCAGCGCGAACGCGCCCGCCGCGACCGCGAAGCTCGCCGCGTCCAGGAGGGCGACGGTTCCGCCCCCGTACCGGGCGAAGAGGCCCGCCGCGACCAGCGGGGCGATCAGCTTCATGGACTCGTTCGCCGTCATCCGCAGCCCGTTGAACGTGCCGAGCCGTTCCCCGTCGGCGACGGTCGTCACCAGCGCCTGCTCCGCCGCCTCGTGGACGGCGCCCTGCGCGCCGTACAGCACGAGGATCGCGAAGAGCAGCCACACCCGGTCCGCCGACCCCACCCACAGCAGGAGCGGCAGCAGGGCCGCCATCGCCAGGTTCAGGACGACCAGGAGCGGTCTGCGCCGCACCCGGTCGGCGAGCGTGCCGAGCAGCGGCCCGGCGAGCACGGGCGCCCAGAGGGCGAAGGCGGCCAGCGCCGCCAGACTGTCCGAGCCCGTGAGGGACTTGACCCAGATCCCGGAGACCAGCCACATCGCCGTCGTACCGAATCCGGACACGACGACACCTGCCAGATACCAACGCATGGCCGAAGGCTGTCGTCTGAGGTGGGCGGGCCGGATCGGTCAGTTGCCCTAGATCGTCTCCCCGGAGATCGCGCGCAGTGCCCTACGCGCCGCCGCGCACAGCTCGTCGTCCTCCGGTACGGACCGCCAGCTGCCGTGCTCCACCGGCCGCTCGTCCGTGTCGAGGAGGACGCGCAGGACGGGTACGGCGGGCGCCGCGGCCGGGCCCATCCGGCCGAGCAGCCGGACCGTCCTGAGGTCCGGGCTCCCGGCGCCGCCGCCGAGGGACGACTCCAGCGCCCTCACCAGGACCGGCACCACCTCCTCCGCCGGGCCGGTGACCCGCCACAGCGCCTCACCCGCGAGGCCCGGCAGCCTGCCCTTGCCGTCCCGGTGGAGCAGCTCCCGCAGCCGGTCCGCGTACGGGGCTCCCGCCGCGCCGAGCTCGCCCAGCAGGACCAGGGCCTGGTCGTTCCCGTACGGCTCCGAGAGCGTCGGGAGCAGCAGTTCGCGGGCCGGCTCCCGGTCACCGGTCAGCCGTCCGTACGCGAGGGCAAGCATGGCCGGCGCGAACGGCTGGCCCGGGGGCGGGACGCGCAGCAGGATCCGCAGCCGCGCCCGGTCCATGGCGGCGGCGGCCTCCGGACCGATCGCCGCGAGCGCGTCCAGCGCCCAGACGGCGCCGTCGGTCTCCAGCAGGCCGATCAGCTCGGGAATCGCCGGCGCGGCGGCCGGGCCCCAGTCCGTCAGGACCTGGCAGAGGGCGCGCCGGACGTCGAGGGAGCCGGCGTCGGCGAGCGCGGCCCGCAGCGGCGGCAGCAGCACTTCGGCGTGGGCGGCGAGCGGGCCGAGCGTCTCGTGCAGGCTGAGCTCGTGCGTCCACCAGCCCTCGGAGTGGACCGAGTACGTGGCGAAGCCGAGCCGCTCCCCGGCGAGGCGGCGGGCCAGCGGCTCCGCGCAGCGCGGGTCGCCGCTCCGGGACAGCGCCCACAGGGCGTGGTCCTGCGCGGGCAGGTACGGCTCGCCCTCGTCGGTCGTCAGGGCGGCGAGCCGGTCCGCCCACGGCCGGGCGGCGGTCCCGCACATGCCGAGGACCCGGGCGGCGAAGAGCCGGTTCTCCGGTTCGGGGTCGTCGAGTCGGGCCGCCACCGCCGGAAGCAGCGCGGAGACGGCCGAGCGCCACCGGCCCAGCTCCCCGGCCGCCGCCTCCAGGGCGTTGCGCCGGGTGGTCGTGTCGGGGTGCCCGAGCAGTTGCGAGATCAGACCGGTGCGAGTGGCCCGGTCGTCGTCGAGGAACCGGACCGCCCGGAGTACGAGACCGCCGCCCGCCGGGTCCCCGGTCAGCACGTCGGTGACCACGCGCGCGTACCGGGCGTCGGACCGGCCCGGCCGTGCGGCACGCAGCGCCTCCACCGCCCCGATCCGCGCCGCTGCCACGGTGTCCGGCCCGGTCAGCTCCCAGAGCCGGTCCAGGGTCGACTCCCGTTCGCGGCCGGCGTGCGCGGCCAGGGGGCCCGCCGCCCGCACGATCCGGTGCCGGACCTCGGGAACGGTCTCCAGGGGCCACCGGGCCCACAGGGCGACGAGCACGTCGTCGGCCCGTCCCCACGCCTCGCCGACGGCGTCTGCGGCCTTCCTCCGGATCCCGGGGGAGGGGTCGTGCAGCAGCGGCAGCAGGACCGTGACCGCCCCGGCCCAGGCCTCGGCCCAGCCGGGGGCGATCCAGCGCGGCTCGACCCGATTGCCCTCGTGGGCGAAGGCCCGCACCAACTCCAGGAGCTCCACCCGGACCGTCACGACCGGGTCGGCCGCCGCCCGGACGAGGAACGGCAGCGCGGCAACGCAGGCGCCGTCGACGCAGCCGCCCTGGTGGTAGAGGCTCATGTGCAGCTCCTCGGCCGCCTCCTCCGCCTCCTCCGGCAGGTACAGCGCCCGCAGCCGCTCCGGAACGTCGGCGGCGGAGCCGTACGCGTGCCGCAGGGCACCCCAGTCGATGCCGTCCGGCTCATCCATGCGCGCCCGCCCGCTTCTCGTACCGCAGCGCGACCCCCGTCACCACCGCGCCGAGTCCCTCCCACAGGCCCACGCCGACGAAGCCGGCCGGGGCGCGGCCGGTGACGACCGCGAGGGTGAAGACGGCGCAGGTCAGGAGCCGGAAGGGGACCGTCCACCGGAAGAACGGCTTCCAGTCGGCGAGCGCGGCCAGCACGTAGTAGACGCCCATGTTGAGCGCGGCCATCGAGGAGGCCGTCAGGAAGACCAGGGTGTGGTCGCCGTCCGCGCGCCCTCCGTCGGGCACCGGCTCGAAGCCCATGACGGTGAGCAGGGCGTCCGGCGCGACCAGTCCCACCACCCCCAGGGCGGCGGCGAGCACGCCGAAGACCGCCATGGTCCAGCCGGACAGGGAACGGGGCAGGCGCACGGCGGTCCTCCGTGGGACGAGAGCAGCGGGACGAGAGCAGTGGGACGAGAGCAGGGGCACCCCCCTGCGATCCGAGTACGCATTCGAATCGCGGGGCGTGCCCCTGCATATCGTGTGACCGGACCCGGCGGCCAATCGGTCCCCGTCTCACGTCACTTCAGCGCCGCCTCCATCATCTTCCGCGCCACCGGGGCCGCCAGGCCGTTGCCGCTGACCTCGGAGCGGGCGGCGCCCGAGTCCTCGATCATCACCGCGACGGCGACCTGCTTCCCGGTCGAGGAGTCCTTCGCGTAGGAGGTGAACCAGGCGTACGGCGTCTTGCTGTTGTTCTCGCCGTGCTGCGCGGTGCCGGTCTTGCCGCCGACCTCGGCGCCGTCCACGGCCGCGTTGGTGCCGGTGCCCTTCTCCACCACGGTCACCATCGCGCTGCGCAGCTGCTCGGCCGTCGAGGAGGAGACGATCCGCTCGGTGTCCCCGTCCTCGAACGAGGTCAGCGCGTCGCCGTCGGAGTCGACGACCTCCGAGACCATGTGGGGGGCGGCGAGCAGACCGTCGTTCGCGATCGCGGCCGACACCATGGCCATCTGCAGCGGAGTGGCGGTCACGTCGAACTGGCCGATGCCGGTGAGCGCCGTCTGCGCCTTGTCCATGCCGGACGGGTACACGCTCGCGTAGGCGCGGACCGGGACGTCCAGCTCGGCGTCGTCGAAGCCGAACTTCTCCGCCATCGCCTTCACCTTGTCCTGCCCCAGATCGGCGGCCATCTTGGCGAAGACGTTGTTGCAGGAGTAGCGGAGCGCGGTGCGGATCGTGGCGTTCTCGCAGGGCGCGGAGGCGTTCTCGTTCCTCAGGACGGTCCGGGTGCCCGGCAGGGTGTACGGGTCGGGGCTCTTCGTCGCCGTGTCCACGGAGCCGTACAGGCCGTCCTCCAGGGCGGCGGCCGCGACGACCAGCTTGAAGGTGGAGCCGGGCGGGAGCGGCTGCCGGAGCGCGCGGTTCACCAGCGGCTTGTCCTCGTCGGTGGTCAGCCGCTTCCAGGCGTCGCCGTCGTTCGTCCCGGAGATCTTCGACGGGTCGTACGACGGGGTGGAGACCATGGCGAGGATCCGGCCGGTCGCCGGATCGACGGCGACGGCGGCGCCCTTCTTGCTCCCGAGCGCCCGGTAGGCGGCCTTCTGCACGTCCGGGTCGATCGTGGTGACGACCGTGCCCGGCTCCTGCTGCTTGCGGGTGACGGCGTCCAGGGGGTTCTTCAGCCGGTCGTCGGTGCCGTCCAGGACGTCGGAGTAGATGCCCTCCAGCTGGGTGGCGCCGTAGGCCTGCGAGCTGTAGCCGGTGACCGCCGCGTACAGCTCGCCGTCCGTGTAGGTGCGCTTGTACGCGAGGTCCGATCCCTCCGTCCTCTTCGAGCCGGTGACCGGTGAGCCGGCCACGACGATGTTCCCGAGCGGCTGCGCGTACTGCGCCATGGTCTTCCGCCGGTTCTTCGAGTCGTCCGCGAGCGCCTTGCCTTCGTACGCCTGCACCCAGGTGGCCCGCCCGAGCAGGGCGAGCACCAGGAGCAGGACGAAGACCGACGTGTGCCTGATCGTCTTGTTCATCGCACTGGTGGGGACGAACGGACCGGCGGCGGACGTTCCGGATGTGTCCGGTTTCTCAGCGAACCTTCATGTCCGAGCGCCGTGTGATCATGTGGGTGCCCTGGGGAGGGGCCCGAGACGTACGGGGAGAGGGGCCAGCGTGAGCGTGGGTGGGGAGAAGGACGACTCGTCCGTGCCGGACGAGGTGTGGGCGGAGTTCCTGAGGACCTCCGCCGAGGGCGGGGGCGGGGGCGACGCGCCGAAGGAGCCGTCCGCGCGGGCCCGCGAGGCCGCGGCCCGGCTGCGGGCCGAGCGCGCGGAACCGACACCGTGGCGGGCGCACACGCCCGGACGGCCCGTGCGGGGTTCCCGGCGGAGGAAGAGCTGGTACGTGGTGGGGTTCGCGGCCTCGCTGGTGCTGCTCGTCCTGGCCCTGGACCCGGGCGGCGTCGTCGGCTGGTCCGGCGACGGGGACCCGGCCGGGAAGCCCCTCGCGCAGGAGACGGAGCGACCGGAACAGGCGCCTTCCGCGGAGCCCGGCGGGCGGGCCACCCTCGACGAGCCCTTCCGGGGCTCTCCGGCGGTGCGCTGGGCGAACGGCACGGCCGGCATCACCGTCCCCGCCGCCAAGGCGACCGGATGGATGTCGAAGGCCGAGGTGGAGCGGGCGCTCGCGCGGACCCGTGACTTCCTCGCCGCGTCCAACCTGGACCCGGCGGTGCTGCGCGGCGCACGGCCGGAGAAGGCCGTCGCCCTGATGAACCCGCACCAGAAGGACGTCACGACCTTCGTGACGACCTCACTGCGCACCCCGGACAAGGACCACGACCCGCTGCTGCTCTTCAGCCGCTTCGACCCCGCGCAGGCGCGCCCGGCCGGGGACGTGGTGAAGACCCGCGGGCGTCTCTCCTTCCGCGAGGGGCGGCGCGGAGCCCTGGAGGTGACCGCCGACGTCACGTACGTGTACCCGGTCGCGCCGGCCGGTGGCGGCGACGAGGTCGTGCGGGTGATCGTGCGCCGCGAGACCGTGGTGAGCTGGGACGACCCGTCGAAGGTCATCACCGAGAAGGGGACGTTCAGCCTCCTGTCGTACAAGACCGACATGACGAATGGCGGCTGTGACAACGCCACCGGCTCCTTCCGGCCGGAGTTCGGCGGCGGAGGGGCGGGTGCCGACGCGGACGGCGAGGCGGTCGACCCGTACAACCGCACGGGCCCGATCACCGAGGGCCGCGGCGGCTGCGGGATCGCCACGAGGTCCTGAGCCCCGGGCCCCCGCCGCCGGCGGGGTTTCACCCCGTCCGGACGAACCCCGACTCGTACGCCAGGATCACCGCCTGGGTGCGGTCCCGGGCGCCGAGCTTCGACAGGACCGCCGCCACGTGCGTCTTCACCGTCGCCGGGCCGACGCCCATCCGGTCGGCGATCTCCGCGTTCGTGAGGCCCGTCGCGACCAGGCGCAGCACCTCCGCCTCCCGTTCGGTGAGCCGCGCCACCCACGGCGGCGCCACCGGCGGGCTGCGGCGGGCGTGCTCGGCGGCCAGTCCGCGGACCGCCGCCGGGTAGAGCAGCGAGTCGCTGCGCGCGACCAGCCGGACCGCCCCCACCAGCTCCTCCGCCGCCGCCCGCTTCAGCAGGAAGCCCGCCGCGCCCACGCGCAGCGCGTCGTACACGTAGGAGTCGTTCTCGAAGGTCGTCACCACCACGATCCGCGGCGGCTCCGCCATCCCGGCGAGGATCTGCTCGGTGGCCCGGATCCCGTCGATCTCCGGCATCCGCACGTCCATGAGGACGACGTCAGGCCGCTCCGCCCGCACCACCGACACCGCCTCGGCGCCCGTGGACGCCTCGCCGACGACCCGAAGGCCGGGCTCCGCGTCCAGGATGACCCGCAGCGCCGTCCGGACCATCCGCTCGTCGTCGGCGAGGACGATCCTGATCTCCGGGGCGCTCACCGGGGGATCCTGACCGCGAGGCGCCACATCCCGTCCACCGGGCCCGCCTCGGCGGTGCCGTCGAGCAGCCGGGCCCGCTCGGCGATCCCGCGCAGGCCGCGCCCGCCGTCGGGCCGGGTGACCGGGGGACGGTCGGGCAGGGGGTTCTCCATCGTGATCTCCAACTCCTCGGTGCGGGCGTCGAGCCGCACGGCGACGGGCGCGCCGCCCGCGTGCCGGGCCGCGTTCGTCAGCCCTTCCTGGACGATCCGGTACGCCTCCCGCGACAGCGCCTCCGGTACGGAGCCCAGGGCCCCGTCCACCGTCAGCGCCACCCGCGGCCCCGCGCCCCGCACCAGGGCCTCCAGGGCGTCGAGTCCCGGGCCCACGCCCTCCTCGGCGCCCTCGCCCCGGCGCAGCAGGCCGAGGGCCCTGTCCAGTTCGCCGACCGTGCGCCGGGTGGTCTCCTCGATCGCGGTCAGCGCCTCCCGCACGAACTCCAGGTCGGCCCGGTCGCCGTCCAGGACCCGGCGGGCCGCGCCCGCCTGGAGGGTGACCGCGCTCAGGGCGTGGCCGACCGAGTCGTGCAGCTCGCGGGCGAGCCGGTTGCGGGCCTCCGCCTCGGCGGCGCGCCGCTCCGCCGCCGCGAGCCGGTCCGCCGGGCTCGGTCCGAGCAGCCGGGGCGCCTGCCGGGCGAGTAGGGCCCCGGTCGCGGCGGCGACGGCGGCGAGCGCGAGCAGCATGAGCAGTCCGGCCGGGGCCGCGCCCCAGATCAGCCAGGTCGCGTCCAGGTCCCAGAACCGGCCGAGTTCGGAGTCCCGGAGCCCCGGCGAGAACGGCAGCGCGAGGACCGCGACCGCGAACGGCGGCAGGGCCAGCGTCGCCCCGCTGACGAGCGCCCCGGCGCCCAGGTGCAGGGTGAACCACGCAGCCGTCCGGGCCCTGGCCCGCCGGCCGCGCGCCGGGCCGTCCGCGAACCGGTCCGCCGGAACCCCGCACAGTGCCCGTGCCGCCGCCACCGACATCGGCCGGGCGAGCGGGAAGAGCGCGACGACCGCGGCGAGCGGCAGCCCCACCGCGTACGCCCCGAACTGCACCCCGAGACCGCCGGTGAACATGCCGCCGCCGTCGAGCAGGGGCCCCATGACGAGGGTGCCGACCATCCAGAACGGCATGAACAGCGCGCCGCCCAGGATCAGATGGAGCCAGCGCAGCCTGGCCCGCTGCCCGAACAGGGCCGCCACCGGTCTCACGCCCCGGCGCTCCGCCGACGCAGGAACAGCGCCACGCACGCGGCGAGCAGGAACCCGGTGATCATGTCGCCAGCGTAGGACAGTTGTACGAGCGAGGGGACCTGCTTGGTCGGATCCGGGTCCGGCAGCAGCGCGACGAGCGACAGGTAGGCACCCCAGCAGCCCGCGGCGCCCGAGGCCGTCCAGGCCAGGGCGAGCGTGGTGCGGACCCGGAGCCGGGCGGGCCGGCGCGACACCAGGAGGAGGGTGAGGGCGACGGCCACGACGAGGAAGCCGAGCCGCTCGGCCTCCAGGACGTAGAAGTCGGAGTCGCGTTCGGCGATCCGGCGGGCGGACAGGCCCGTGGTCGAGCCGGTCGCCCACAGCAGATGGAGTGTGGCGGGCACGAGCGCGACCACCGCACCGGCAGTGGCGAGGGCCCGCGCCCCGGGCCCGGACGTGCGGGCGGACAGCCCGCCGAGCCGGCCCCGCCACACGTGGCCCCAGCGGTCCCGGGCGTACAGGGCGAAGAGGGTGCCGAGGGCGAGGCCCTGGAGGATGAACCCGCCGTAGACGACGCCGAAGACCCACTCGTCCAGGAAGGGTTCGCTGGGCGCGGCGGCCTTCTCGTCGCCGGTCACGAGGGCGACCGCGAGCTGCGCCGGGTAGCCGGTCATGATCGGGGCGAGCAGTCCGGTCGCCGCCCACATGGGGAGGGCGAGCAGCCAGGCGGGGAACCGCCGGCCCCAGGGCTGGGTGAGGAGCAGGGCGAGGGCCACGACCAGGATGTCGGCCACCACCGAGACCGAGTTGGCGATCGCCATCATCTGCCGGTGCTCCAGGAGCACGCTCCCGGCCGGGATGCCGACCTCGCTCCCCGCCACCCAGGCGACCTTGAGCGAGATGTACGGGAGGCAGGCGAGGATCGCGAGGGCGCGCAGCGCCCGGCGGGCGGCGCTCGGACGGTGGCCGGCGGCGGGCGCGGGGGCCGTGGCTGCGGGGGCGGTGGGAGGCGCGGTCTCTGTCATGGCTCCACGCTCCCGCGCGGGCCCCGGCGCCCGCCTCCTGCCGAGTGGTGAACCGCCTCCGCCGCACGGGGGAGGCGCCCTCCTCCCGGCCGTCACGCGCAGCCGAATTGGCCCATGTTTCCGATGCCCGATTGACCCTGTGTGGCGGGTCAATGGCCCCCTAAGGTGGTGATCATGAACGAGATCGAGACCTTCGCCCCGCTCCTCACCCGCGCCGCCACCGCCGAGACCACCGCCGACCCGAGCAGCGTGATGACCCTCCTCGCCGACTCCGACACCACGGGCGGCCTGCTCACCAGCTACCGTTCCTCGTTCGCGAAGGGCGCGGTCGGCGCCCCGGCGCACTTCCACACCAAGGCCTCGGAGATGTTCTTCGTGCTCGGCGGCTCGCTCCAGGTCCTGGTCGGCGAGGAGCTGTCCGTCCTGGAGCAGGGCGACTTCCTCCTCGTCCCGCCGGGCACCCCGCACGCCTTCGCGGCGGCACCCGGCGCCGAGGCCGACGTCCTCTTCGTCTTCACGCCCGGCATGGCCCGCTTCGACTACCTGCGCCTCCTGGGCCGCGTCATGCGGGGAGAGGCGAGCTTCGAGGAGATCAAGGCCTCCTCGGAGCAGTACGACAACCACTACGTCGAGAGCCCGGTGTGGCAGCAGGCCCTCGCCGACCGCGGGTGACCAGGGGGATCAGAGGCGGCGGGTCGCCAGTGTCAGCCGGTCCCGCGCGTCGAGCAGGGCGTCCTTGATCATCTGCTCATGGGCCGGGGTGAGCCGCGCCACCGGCACCGAGCAGCTGATCGCGTCCCGCGCCGGGGTCCGGTAGGGGATCGCGACGCCGAAGCAGCGCAGCCCCAGGGTGTTCTCCTCGCGGTCCACCGCGTAGCCCTGCTCGCGGATGACGTGCAGCTCCTCGATGAGCTTCTCGCGGTCGGTGATCGTGTGCTCGGTCAGCGCCGGCAGGGTCTCCGGGAGCAGCTTGCGCACCTGCTCGTCGCTGTGGGTGGCGAGCAGCGCCTTGCCCAGCGAGGTCGAGTGCGCGGGCAGCCGGCGGCCGACCCGGGTGAACGGCCGCAGGTAGTGCTGGGACTGACGGGTCGCCAGATAGACGACGTTGGTGCCGTCGAGCCGCGCCAGGTGGATGGTCTCGGTGGTGTCGTCGGAGAGCCGGTCGAGGGTGGGCCGGGAGGCGGCCACCACCTCGTCGCCGTCGATGTAGGAGGTGCCGACGAGCAGCGCCCGCACCCCGATCCCGTACCGCGTGCCCGTCGCGTCCGTCTCCACCCAGCCCAGCTCGACCAGGGTGCGCAGCAGCATGTACAGGCTGGACTTGGGGTAGCCGACGGCCTCCTGGACGGCGGCGAGCGAGTGCATCCCGGGGCGTCCCGCGAAGTACTCGAGCAGCTCCACGGTCCGCACCGCGGACTTCACCTGTGCCCCACCCGCGTCGGCAGTCGCCATGGCCCTCGCCCCTTTTCCGTTGTCCGGCCGCCCCCGGCCGCCCCGGCCGAACGGGGCCCCTTGTGGAGACGGCCGGGCCGTCAATAGAGTCCCGCCCAGATGTGTTCATCTACGGGAACTGTGTTCAGAATAGCGAACAGGGGCGTGGCGGTGGCGGCAGAACCAGTGTGGAGTGTGGACCCCCGGACGGGGAAGCCGCGCGAGCAGGTTGCGGTGGAGGCCACAGCCGAGGAGGTCGACCGCGCCGTCAGAGCCGCGCACGCCACCCGCGAGGCCCTCGCCGACCGCACCGTGCGGGCCGCCTTCCTCCGTACCGCCGCCGACCTCCTCGACGGCTCCGGTGAGCACGTCGTCGAGGCGGCCGACGCCGAGACCGCCCTCGGACCCGTCCGCCTCACCGGCGAACTCGCCCGCACCACCGCCCAGTTGCGCGCCTTCGCGGACGTCGTCGAGGACGGCTGGTTCCTCGACGTCCGGATCGACCCGCCCGACCCCGAGGCCACCCCGCCCCGCCCCGACATGCGCCGCTGGAAGATCCCGCTCGGCGTCGTCGCCGTCTACGCCGCCAGCAACTTCCCGCTCGCCTTCTCCGTCCCCGGCGGCGACACCGCGAGCGCCCTCGCGGCCGGCTGCCCCGTGGTGATCAAGGCCCACCCCGACCACCCCGCCACCTCCGAGCTCTGCGCCTCCCTGCTGCGCCGGGCCGCCGCCAAGGCCGGACTCCCCGAGGACGTCGTCGTCCTCGTCCACGGCTTCGAGGCGGGCGTGGAGCTCGTCCGGCACCCGCTCGTCGCGGCCGCCGGCTTCACCGGCTCGATCCGCGGCGGCCGGGCCCTCTTCGACGCGGCCGTCACCCGGCCCGTCCCCATCCCCTTCCACGGCGAACTCGGCTCCCTCAACCCGGTCGTGATCACCGAGGCCGCCGCGGCCGAGCGCGCCGAGGAGATCGGCGCCGGGCTCGCCGGCTCCATGACCCTGGGCGCCGGCCAGTTCTGCACCAAGCCCGGATTCGTCCTCGCCCCCCGGGGAGAGGACGGCGACCGCTTCCTCGACGCCCTCACCGCCGCCGTCAGCGAGACCGAACCGGCCGTCATGCTCGACCGCCGCATGCGGGACGCCTTCGTCGCCGGCGTCGCCGAGCGCGCCTCCCTCGCCGGCGTCCACACCCCGGTCACCCCCGGCGCGGGCGGCGCCCACACCGTCAGCGCCGGAGTCCTCGCCGTCGACGCCGCCGCGCTCGCCGACGGCGGCCACCACCTCCTCCTGGAGGAGTGCTTCGGACCGGTCACCGTCGTCGCCCGCTACTCCACCCGGGAGGAAGTGACCGCCGTCCTCGGCCTGCTGCCCGGCAACCTCACCGCCACCCTGCACATCGCCGAGGACGACGCGGCGGCCGCCCCGCTGCTCGCCGAGCTCACCCCCCTGGCCGGCCGCGTCCTCGTCAACGGCTGGCCCACCGGCGTCGCCGTCGCACCCGCCCAGCACCACGGCGGCCCCTACCCCGCCACCACCTCCACCTCCACCTCCGTCGGCGCGACCGCGATCGAGCGCTGGCTGCGCCCGGTCGCCTACCAGTCGACCCCCGACCACCTCCTGCCGCCGGAGCTCCGCGACGGCAACCCGCTGGGAGTGCCGAGGCGCTGACGGTCAGTGCTCCACGCGCACCACGATCTTCCCGAGGTGCGTGTTCGACTCCATCAGCCGGTGGGCGTCGGCGATCCGCTCCAGACCGTCGAAGGTCTCGGCGATCACCGGCGCCAGGGAGCCGTCCCGCAGCCCCGAGCCGATGAACCCGGCGGCCCGCCGGCGCCCCTCAGCCGTCCTGGCGAGCGCCCCGTTCGCGTACGTGTGCGTGGTCAGCGGCCAGTTCCGCGACAGCTCGACGGGCCGCGGGTCCAGCCAGCCGTACAGCACGGCGGTGCCACCGGTCCGCAGCGCGTCGCCGAGCCGGGCGAAGCCGGGCCCGCCGATCGCGTCGAAGGCCAGGTCCGCGCCCGCCCCGCCGGTGATCCGCCGCACCTCCCCGACCAGGTCCTCGGTGTCCGTGGCGATCACGTGCGCGGCCCCCAGCTCCAGGAGCCGCTTCCGCTTCCCCTCGCCGCGCGTGGTGGCGACGGGCACCGCGCCGACGCGCAGCGCCGTCTGGATAGCGGCCGTCCCCACCCCGCTCGACGCGCCCGTGATCACCACGTGGTCGCCGGGACCCAGCCCGCCGGTCAGCACCATCCCGCCGTACGCGGTGAAGTAGGTCAGCCACACGGCCGCCGCCGTCACCGCGTCCACCCCCTCGGGTCGGGCCACCACGTACTCCTCCGGCAGCACCACCCGCTCCGCGTGCACGCCGTACGTCCCGAACTCGAAGTTGGCCGCCGCCATCACCGGGTCGCCCGGGGCGTACGCCGTGACCCCCGCGCCGACCGCCTCGACCACGCCCGCCGCCTCGTAGCCGAGCCGCGAACCCGGCAGAGTCGCCGGGTAGTAGTACGTGCCGGCGCGGAACAGCGCCTCGGCCCGGTTCAGTCCGATCGCCTCCACCCGGACGAGCACCTCCCCGGGACCGGGATCCGGTAGCGGCACCTCCTCCACGCTCAACACCTCGGGACCGCCGAGCTCGTGGAACAGAACTGCCCTCGTCGTCATGCCTGTTGTCGTCATGCCCTCGACGTTAGGAGCCGTGAGGAAGACGATCCATGTCTCCTCGACTCCCCGTCATGTCCGATCGTCTCGGGCGCTACCGTTCAGGTCATGGACGTACTGAGCGATGCCATCGCCGCCATGCGCACCGGGCTCCCGCACTCCTCCCGCACCGTTCGTCTCGCCCCCTGGGGCGTCCGCTACCCGTCGAGCGACAGCGCCGGATTCCACGTCGTGCTCCAGGGCACCGCCTGGATGCTGCCCCCGGACGCCGCCGCCCCGGTCCGGCTCGGCCCCGGCGACGTCGTCCTCTTCGCCCACGGCACCGGCCACGGCCTCGCCGACCACCCCGACACCCCGCTCGTCGACGTCCTGCCCGCCCCCGACGGTTCCTGGCCCACCCGGCCCGACCGGGGGGCCGCCGGCGCCGAGGAGATCGTGTTGCTCTGCGGCGCGTACCGGCTCAGCCGGGCCCGCGCCCACCCCCTGCTCACCGAACTGCCGCCGTTCGTCCACCTCCCCGCCCGGGTCGGCGCCCACCCGCGGCTGCGCGCCGCCGTCGAGCTGCTCGGCGCCGAACTCACCGAGCCCCAGCCGGGGTCCGACGCCATCGTCCCCGCCCTCCTCGACACCCTGCTCCTGTACCTGCTCCGCACCTGGTGGCTCGCCGAGCGCGCCGACCGCTCCACCGGCTGGTCGGCCGCGCTGAGCGACCCGGCCGTCGCGGGCGCCCTGCGCGCCCTCCACGGCGACCCCGCCAGGGCGTGGACCGTCGAGGAGCTGGGCGCGCTCGGCGGCCTCTCCCGCGCCGCCTTCGCCCGCCGCTTCACCACCCTCGTCGGACGCCCGCCCCTCGCGTACCTCACCTGGTGGCGCATGACCACGGCGGGCCGCCTCCTGCGCTCCGACGACCTCCCCCTCCGCGCGGTCGCCGAGCGCTCCGGCTACTCCTCGGAGTTCGCCTTCGCCAAGGCCTTCAAGCGCGAGTACGGGGTGGCCCCCGGCCGGTACCGCAAGGGCGCCTAGCAGTGCTTCGCTAGCGCGTCCCGCGGCGCGGAAGCCGCAGCGAGGCCAGGGCCGTCAGGGTCAGCAGGCCCGCGCTGATCAGCAGAGCGGTCGGGAGCGCCGTGTCGAAGCCCTGGGCCGCGAGGGAGCCGAAGACGGCGATCGCGAGGGCGCCCGCCGTCTGCCGGATCGCGTTCAGGAGACCCGCCGCCGTGCCCGCCCGCTCCGCCGGGACGGCCTCCATCATCGCCGCGATCAGCGGCGGCAGGGAGAAGCCGGCCCCGAGCGCCAGCGGCACCAGGAGCAGGGCCTGTGCCACCCGCGAGGAGTCCGCGTCCACGGTGAGCAGGCCGAGGAGCCCGGCCACCCCGACCGCCTGGCCCAGGACGATCGGCAGCCGCGCCCCGTACCGCGCCGCCACCCTCGCCGACAGGATGTTGACCCCGGCGAGCAGCCCCGTCATCGGCAGGAACATCAGCCCCGCGCCCAGCGCCGAGAGCCCGAGCACCTGCTGGAAGAACAGGCTGAACACGAAGACCATGCCGTAGAAGGCCACGCTGTTCGCCGCGCCCGCCGTCACCGCCACGGCCACCGTCGTGTTCCGGAACAGCCCGAGCGGCACCATCGGATGCCGCCGCCGCGCCTCGATCAGCAGGAACGCGACGAAGGCGGCCACCGCGACCCCCAGCGCCCACCAGGCCTCCGTGCCGCCCTCGATGGCCGCGAAGGTCAGCGCCCCGAGCGCCGTCATCGCCGTGAGCTGCCCCGGCACGTCCAGCGGGGCCGGCCTGCGCGCCGAGCGGGCCACCCGGGTCAGCAGGGCGAGCGCGAGGAGCCCGAGGGGCAGGTTGATGAAGAAGATGCCGCGCCAGCTCCAGGCCGTGGTCAGCGCCCCGCCCGCGACGGGGCCGAGGGCCACCGCGACCGTGCCACCCGCCGCCCACAGCGACACCGCCCGAGCCCGCCGCCCGGGATCGCCGTACGCCTCCCGTACGAGCGCCAGGGAGGCAGGCAGCATCACGGCCGCCGCCGCGCCCTGCACCGCGCGGGCGGCAAGCAGCCCCGGGAGGCCGGGGGCCAGACCGCAGGCGGCCGAGGCGAGCGTGAAGACGACGACGCCCGCCCCGTACGCCCGGCTCGCCCCGACCCGGTCGGCAAGGGCCCCGCTGGAGAGCAGCAGCGCGGCGAAGGCCAGCGTGTACGAGTCGACCACCCACTGCAGACCGGACATCCCGGCCCGCAGGTCGGCGCCGATCGCGGGCAGGGCGACGTTGACGACGGAGGTGTCGAGGGTGATGAGGGCGAAGCCGAGCATGGCCGCGGCGAGCGCGGGCCCGGGGGAGGGGGCGCCGGGACGGACAACCGGCTTGGTGGTGAGCACTGTTGAGGACATGCGCCCAGCTTCGTCACCTGCGGGCCCGTACAGTAGTGGCTCGAATGACATATGACCGGAGGTTCTGGCCATGACCGTCGAGTCCCGCGTCCGGAGCGTGCAGCGCGTCGCCGTGATCGCCGCCCCGCCCGTCTCGATGTTCAACCTGGCCATTCCGGAGATGCTCTTCGGGAAGGTCGAGATCGACGGCGGCCCGGGATACGAGACGGTCATCTGCGCCCCCGACCCAGGGCCCGTCACCACCACCGGCGGCCTCGACCTCGTCGTCCCGCGCGGGCTCGACGCGGTCGAGGGGGCCGACACCGTGATCCTCGCGGGCAGCGGCGCGTACACGGACCCCGACCCGCGCGTCCTCGACGTCCTGCGCGCGACCGCCGACGCCGGCAAGCGGATCGCCTCCATCTGCACCGGCGCCTTCGCGCTCGCCGAGGCCGGACTGCTCGACGGCCGGGCGGCGACGACGTACTGGGCGTACCGGCCGCTGCTCGCGGCCCGGCACCCGGCCGTCGACCTCCAGGACGACGTCCTCTTCGTCCAGGACGGCCCCGTGCTCACCTCCTCCGGATACGCGGCGGGCATCGACCTCTGCCTGCACGTCATCCGCACCGACCACGGCGCCGCCGTCGCCAACGCGGTCGCCCGGCTCGCCCTCGTCGCGCCCGTCAGGCCCGGCGGCCAGACCCAGTTCACCCAGACCCCGCTGCCGCCCGAGCGCGGGGTCTCCTTCGCCGACACGCGCGCGTGGGCGATGGCACACCTCGACGAACCCCTCGGCCTCACCGACCTCGCCCGGCACGCCGGGGTCTCCGTCCGCACCCTGTCGCGCCGCTTCCGCGCGGAGACCGGCGTCAGCCCGCTCCAGTGGCTCCTCCACCAGCGCGTCGAGCGGGCGAAGGAGCTCCTGGAGACCACGTCCCTCCCCATGGACCAGGTGGCCCGTTCCTGCGGCCTCGGCACCGCGGACTCCCTGCGGCAGCACGTCCAGCGCCGCACCGGCCTCACCCCGAGCGCCTACCGGGCCTCCTTCAACCGCATGGTGCCGCACCTCACACCGGGGGCCGCGGCGGAATGAAGGAGGCCGGGCGGGGCGTTGGGCCGTACGGAAAACCGTCACAGAACACCCCACCCCCGGAGAGAAGTCACATGCGCGTCGAGATCTGGAGCGACATCGCCTGCCCCTGGTGCTACATCGGCAAGGCCCGCTTCGAGAAGGGGCTCGCGGCCTTCGCCCACCGCGACGACGTCGAGGTCGTGCACCGCTCCTTCGAGCTCGACCCGAACCGCCCCAAGGGCGACACCGGCCCCGTCCTGGAGATGCTGGCGAAGAAGTACGGCCGCACCCTCGATGAGGCCCGCGCCATGGAGGCGCACGTCGCGTCGAACGCGCACTCCGAGGGCCTCGCCTACCTCACCGACGGCCGCGACCACGGCAACACCTTCGACATCCACCGGCTGCTGCACCTCGCCAAGGAGCGCGGCCGCCAGAGCGAGCTCCTGGACCTGGCCTACCGCGCCAACTTCGCCGAGGAGCGCTCCGTCTTCGACGCCGAGACCCTGGTGACGCTGGGCGTGGAGGCCGGTCTCGACGAGGCCGAGGTCCGGGCCGTCCTCGCCGACGAGTCGGCCTACGCCGAGGCCGTACGGGAGGACGAGCGGGAGGCCGCCGAACTCGGCGCCACCGGCGTGCCGTTCTTCGTCCTCGACCGCCGCTACGGCGTCTCCGGCGGCCAGCCCGCCGAGGTCTTCACCCAGGCCCTGGAGCAGGCCTGGCAGGGCCGCGTCCTCCAGCCGGTCGGCGCCGACGCGGAGGTCTGCGGCCCGGACGGCGCCTGCGAGGTCCCGCAGGCCTGACCGCTCGGGCCGCACAGGGTCCGGCTTGCAGCGCGTCTGACCCGCACCACATCTGACCTGCGGAGATAAGAGCGGCTTGGGGTCTCCCCACGATCGAATCGCCATTGACGGGTGATCGTGGGGGATCCAGGGTGGGGACATGGAATCCCTTGACCAGCCGCTCGGCGGCGCCGAGTTCGCGCCCAAGAAGACCTATCTGAACACCTCCGCCTGCGGACTGCTGCCCCGCCGGACCGTCGAGGCCGTCACCCTCCTCGCCGAGGAGACCGCCGACGGCCGTGCGGGCGGCGCAGGCAGCTTCGACATCGTCGACGAGGCCCGCGCCGCCTTCGGCCGGATCGCCGGCGTCTCCCACGAGCGCGTCGCCGTCGGCAGCTCGGTCGCGGTCCACTGCGGGATGATCGCCCAGTCGCTGCCGGCCGGGTCCGAGGTCCTCTTCCCCGAGGGCGACTTCTCCTCCGTCATCACCCCCTTCACGATCCGCGGCGACCTCAAGACCCGCTTCGTGCCCCTGGACCGGCTCGCCGAGTCCGTCCGGCCCGGGACGGCGCTCGTCGCCTTCTCCGCCGTGCAGTCGGCGGACGGTCGCACGGCCGACTTCACGGCGATCCGGGAGGCGGCGGCCGCCCACGGCGCCCGCACCCTCCTCGACGCCACCCAGTCGGCGGGCTGGCTGCCGCTGAACGCGGGGGAGTGGGACTACACGGTCGTCGGCGGCTACAAGTACCTGCTCTGCCCGCGCGGCGCGTCCTTCCTGACCGTCACGGAGGAGGCGCAGGACTCCCTGCTCGCGATCCACGCGAGCTGGGTCACGGGCGAGGAGCTGTGGGTCAACAGCTACGGACCGGTCCGTGAACTGGCCCGCTCCGCCCGCCGTTTCGACGAGCCGGCCGCCTTCCTCTCGTACCACGGGGCGGCCCGTTCGCTCGCCCTCCTGGAGGAGATCGGCATCGAGCGGATCGAGGCCCACGACAAGGGGCTCGCCGCCCGCTTCCGCGCCGGGCTCCTCGACCTCGGGCACGCGCCGGTCATGGACGACTCGACGGTCGTCGCCGTCCCCGGCCTCGGGGACCGGGCGGACGCCCTGCACGACGCGGGCGTCCTGCTCTCGGCCCGCGCGGGCAACCTGCGGGCGTCGTTCCACCTGTACAACACGGCGGCGGACGTGGACCGCGCCCTGGACGTCCTGGCGGGCTGACCCCCGGCGAACGACACCCGACCGGCGGCGGGGGGCGGGCGCCGCGCCACAGACCGGTGGACCGCGCCCCGGGCCGGTGGACCACGCGCCGGACCGGCAGGCCGTGCCGTGCCCCAGGCCGGCAGGCCGCGCCCCGGACCGGCAGGCCGTGCCCCGGGCCGGTGGACCGTGCCGCCCCCGGGACCGGCAGACCGTCCCGGTCCCCGCGGGGCAAGTCTCGGCCGGCCGTGCCCGGCCCGGCGCACCCGGCCTCAGCAGACCGGTCCGGCGGCCTCCTCGCCCGGCCTCAGCAGACCGGTCCGGCGGCCTCCTCGCCCGCCTCCTCGGTCAGGTTCCCGCCCACCAGGCCGAGCAGGCGGGCGAGCTCCGCCCGGTCGGCCGGGGCGAGTCCGGCGAGCGTGCTCTCCTCCAGGTCCGCCCACGCGCCCTCGACCCCGGCGCGCAGGGCCAGGCCCTCCTCCGTCGCCTCGACCAGGACCGCGCGCCGGTCGGCGGGGTCCGGGCTGCGGCGGACGTATCCGCACTGCTCCATGCGCTGGAGCATCTTGGTCACCGTGGAGGGGTCGAGGCCGAGCGACTGGATGAGCTCCGACTGGCGGACCGCCCCGCAGTCCCACAGGCGCATCATCATCAGCTCCTGGCCCGGGTAGAGGCCGAGGTCCCGCAGCCGCCGGCCCATGGCGATCCGGTGGAGCCGCGCGACCCAGGCCAGGGCGTGGCTGACGGTCCCGCCGCACCCGGCGGGCGCCGGGGGCTCGGTGGACGGGACGGTACAGACGGGGTCGGTTCCTGACATGCGGGCTCCTCGGGGCGGCTCTCCTTCCCAAGATTACCTTCGGGCGACAGATTCCATTGGCTGGCCAAGTAAATGGGTTACAGTGGCAGCGGCCCGATTAGTTGGCCGACCACATATTCTTGTGAGGGACAGCCGTGACCACTGCATTCGACCCGATCGACCTTGCCGGCACCCGCCTCGCCAACCGCATCGCGATGGCCCCGATGACCCGCAGCCGGGCCAACGGCGAGGACGGCACCCCGACCGCGATCGTCGCCGAGTACTACGCCCAGCGCGCCTCCGCGGGACTGATCATCAGCGAGGGCGTGCAGCCCGTCCCCGAGGGCCAGGGCTACCCCAACACCCCCGGACTCCACAGCCGCGAGCAGATCGCCGCCTGGCGCGAGGTCACCACCGCCGTCCACGAGCGCGGCGGCCGGATCTTCGCCCAGCTCATGCACTCCGGCCGGATCGGTCACCCCGACCTCCTCGACGGCGACCTCCACCCCGTCGGCCCCTCGCCCGTCGCCGCCGCCGGCCAGGTCTACACCCACGAGGGCCCCAAGGACTTCGTCACCCCGCGCGAGCTCACCGGCGACCAGGTGCGCGAGGCGATCGCCGGCTTCGCCTCCGCCGCCCGCAACGCCGTCGAGGCCGGCTTCGACGGCGTCGAGATCCACGGCGCCAACGGCTATCTGATCCAGCAGTTCCTCGCCTCCGGCTCCAACCACCGCACCGACGAGTGGGGCGGCCCGGTCGAGAACCGCATCCGCTTCGCCGTCGAGGTCGTGAAGGCCGTCGCCGCCGAGATCGGCCCCGAGCGCACCGGCCTGCGCATCTCCCCGGCCAACACCCTCAACGACATCAGCGAGACCGACACCGAGGAGCTCTACACCCGGCTCGTCACCGCGATCGAGCCCGTCGGCATCGCCTACCTCCACGTCCTGGAGACCGGCCCCGAGCGCCGCCCGCTCGTCCTCGACCTGCGCAAGCGGTTCGCCGGCACCTTCATCCTCAACCCGGCCACCGGTGCCGACCCGACCGGCGCCGAGTCGCTGGCCCTGATCGAGGACGGCACCGCCGACCTCGTCGCGTACGGCAGGCTCTTCATCGCCAACCCCGACCTGCCCGCCCGCCTGAAGACCGACGGCCCCTACGCCGCCCCCGACCCCGCCACCATGTACGCCGGCGGTCCCGAGGGCTACATCGACTACCCCGCGCTCTGAACCCCGGGTACGCGAAAGGGGCGGGGGTCCGATCCCCGCCCCTTCCCCGTACGCACGGCTACCAGGCCTCCGTGACCGCCCGGCGCGCGCCCTCCAGGTCCACCGCGCGGCCCGACTCGCCGAGCGCCGCGCCCAGGGCGGCGAGCGAGGACTGCACGGCCCCCGGAGTCGCGTCCACCCCGTAGTGGTTGACCCGGACCATCTCCTTGGCCAGCGCCCCGCCGCCCGCGATCAGCGGCAGCGACGGATCGGCCGCGAGGGCCTTCGCCACCAGCTCCGAGGCGTCGACACCCGCGGGCGTGCGCAGCGTCGTCGCCACCGGCGCCGCGTCCTTCGCCTCGTACACGTACGGCTCCAGACCTCCGCCCAGGGCCAGCGCGCCCGCACGGGTCGCGGCCGCCGCCGAGGCGTGCCGGGCCATCAGCACGTCCAGGCCCTCCGCCTCGATCCGCTCCAGACAGGCCTCCAGGGCCAGCATCTCCAGCTGCGCCGGAGCGTGCAGGAGAGCCTTCCGGCCGCCGTCGATCCAGCGATCCTTCCAGTCCAGGAGGGAGAGGTACGAGCGGCGCGGCGCGGCCGGGTTGGCGGCGAACCGCTCCCAGGCCCGCGCGCTCACCGACACCGCCGACACGCCCGCGGGGCCGCCCATCGCCTTCTGCGCGCCGATGATGCACATGTCCACGCCCCAGGCGTCCGGCAGCACCGGCTCGGCGCCGATCGACGCCACGGCGTCCAGGTAGAACAGTGCGCCGTGCGCCCGCACGACCTCACCGATCTCCGCCACCGGGTTGGTGTTCCCGGTCGCCGCCTCGGCGTGCACCAGCGACACGAAGTCGATCTCCGGGTGCTCGGCGAGCGCCCGCTCCACCTGCTCCGCCGTCACCGCCGCGTGGAAGGGCACCTCCAGGTCGACCACGCTCGCCCCGCAGTCCCGCAGCCAGTTCCCGAAGGTCTGGCCGTACGGACCGGTGACGACGTTCAGCGCGGTCGAACCGGCCCGCGCGCCGCTGCGGATGCACCCCTCCAGGGGCAGCAGCGCCTCGCCCTGGGTGATCACCACGTCCTGTTCCGTGGAGAGCAGGGCGGCCACCCGGCGCTCGATCGACGCGAAGTGCGCGGCGGTCATCGGAGCCAGGTCCAGCAGCGGATGTGTCACGGTCACGGAGGTTCCTTCTTCGGTGTCGCATGCGTGTGGCATACATCGGGATCGGGCTCGTGCCAGCGTAAGTGGTCCGTGCTCCCCCGGAGCGCCCCGCCGGGGACGAGGCACCGTCACGGCGGTGTTCGGAACGTGTCACAGGGTTCGCACCACCGCGTACGGACGCTTCCCCCGGAGCCCGGCCGGTGGGATGTTGCGGGCCGGAGCGGCCGCACTCGGCGGGCCGCCGAGAGGGAGAACGGGGTGGGCACCATGACGCACGGCACCGGCGGACACGACAGACGCGGCCAGGTCGGCGGGACCGGCGGGACGCGGGGCCGACGGGCCGTGGTGGCGGCAGCGGCGCTGGCCGTGGCGGCGCCGCTGGCGCTCGGCGGGGCGGCGGCCGCGGGCGCGACGGGACCGTCGGCCGTGACGCCGGTGACGGCGATGGCGACGGTGCCGGTGACGCGGCCGACGATCCCGCCACTGGAGCACGCGGTGATCGACCGCCCCATCGTCTTCTCCCGCTACACGGCGACGGCCTCGACCGAGGACCTCTACGCGGTCTCCCCGAGCGCCGGTACGGCCGTCAAGGTCACCAACACCCCGACGGTCAGCGACGTCATGCCCAGCTGGTCCCCGGACGGCAAGCGGGTGGCCTTCGTCCGCTACGGATCCGGCGGCGCCGTCGACGGCATCTGGACCATGAAGTCCACCGGCGGCGCCCCGGCCTTCGTGCCCGGCACCAAGGGCGCCTCCGAACCGGCCTGGTCCCCGGACGGCACACGGCTCGCCTTCACCAAGCCGGTCGGCTCCCAGCGCGAGATCTACGTGGCCGACGTCGACGGCAGCCCCTCCACCCGCCTCACCTTCGACGCCGCCGACGACCTCCACCCGACCTGGTCCCCGGACGGCGCGTACCTGGCGTTCAACCGCGCGGACGCGGCCGGGAACAGCCGGCTGTTCCGGCTCAGGCTCTCCACCCACGCCCAGACGCCGGTCACCTTGGCCGCCTCCCACGACTGGACGCCCGACTGGTCGCGCACCGGCCGGATCGTCTTCAGCCGGGTCGACGCCACCGGCTTCGCCCACCTCTACGTCGTCCGCCCCGACGGCAGCGGCCTGGTCCGCATCACCTCGGCCCGCGCCAACGACAAGTACCCCTCCTGGTCGCCGGACGGCAGCCGTCTCGTCTTCACCCGGGGCGGCACCGACGACGCGGACCCCGAGCACCTCTGGCTGGTCCGCGCCGACGGCACCGCCCTGAAGCAGCTCACCAAGACCCCGTCCCACGACCAGCAGGCCGACTGGCGCCCGTAGCCGACCGGCCGGCCCGACGGCTCCCGCCCGGCGGCTCGTAGAGTGCGGGTATGAGCGATCACGAGGTGCTGCACGTGAAGGGGCGGGTGCTCGTCGGCCCGGAGGACGTCCGCGACGAACTGTGGTGCGTCGACGGGCGGATCACCTTCGACCGGCCCGCCGCCGAGGCCGTCACCGTCGAGGGCTGGGTGCTCCCCGGACTCGTCGACGCCCACTGCCACGTCGGCCTCGACCGGCACGGCCCCGTCGACGAGGCCACCAGCGAGAAGCAGGCCCTCACCGACCGGGACGCCGGCACCCTGCTCATCCGGGACGCGGGCTCGCCCTCCGACACCCGCTGGATCGACGAGCGAGAGGACCTCCCGAAGGTCATCCGGGCGGGTCGGCACATCGCCCGCACCCGCCGCTACATCCGTAACTACGCCCACGAGATCGAGCCCGCCGACCTCGTCGCGTACGTCGGCCGGGAGGCCCGTCGCGGCGACGGCTGGGTCAAGCTCGTCGGCGACTGGATCGACCGTGAGGTGGGCGACCTCACCGCCTGCTGGCCGCGCGCCGAGGTCGAGGCGGCCATCGCGGAGGCGCACCGGCTCGGCGCCCGGGTCACCGCGCACTGCTTCGCCGAGGACTCGCTCCGCGACCTCGTCGAGGCGGGCATCGACTGCATCGAGCACGCCACGGGCCTCACCGAGGACACCATCCCGCTCTTCGCCGAGCGGGGCGTGGCCATCGTCCCGACCCTCGTCAACATCGCGACCTTCCCGCACCTCGCCGACGGCGGCCAGGAGAAGTTCCCCCGCTGGTCGGCGCACATGCGCCGCCTCCACGAGCGGCGTTACGACACCGTGCGGGCCGCCTTCGACGCGGGCGTGCCCGTCTTCGTCGGCACCGACGCGGGCGGCTCCCTCGCCCACGGCCTGGTCGCCGAGGAGGTCGAGGAGCTGACCCGGGCCGGCATCCCGCCGATCGACGCGCTCTCGGCCACCGCCTGGGGGGCCAGGGCCTGGCTGGGCCGCCCCGCCCTGGAGGAGGGCGCCCCGGCCGACCTCGTCGTCTACGGCGAGGACCCGCGCGCGGACGTCCGCGTCCTCGCGGCGCCGCGCTGGGTCGTCGTCAACGGCCGGGTCGTGGGCTGAGCCCCGCCCGGCCGGAGCCCGCACCGGGCCCCGGTCAGCGGCTCAGGAACGCCAACCGGGCCCGCTTCTCCGGGATGAAGACCTCCGGCAGGTCCACCTCGGGGAGCACGACCTCCGGGCCCAGCTCGAAACCGGCCCGCAGCATGCGGGCGATCGCCTTCTCGTTGGCGGCGTCGGGCTCGATCACGATCCGGGTGTGGTCCGTCAGCGAGAAGGCGACGAGCGCGGTGAGCAGTCGGCCCGTGAAGCCGGCCTCGGGGGCGAGCCCCGGCGCGACGAACAGGTGCACGCCGATGTCGCCCGGCCGCACCTCGTAGCACCCGCCCACCCGGTCCGCCGCAGGGTCGTACGTCTGGAACAGGGCGACCGGCTCCCCGTCCCGGCTGACCAGGTAACCGTGGTGCGTGGTCAGCGAGTCGAGGTGCGCGTAGATCTCCCGGACCTGCTCGACGGTGGTCCCGACCATGCCCCAGAAACGGGCCCGCTCCTCGTTGACCCAGCCGTGCAGGAGCGGGGCGTCGGCGTCGGGGTCGACGGGGCGGACCGTGACGGTCCCGAAGCCCTCGACGGTCTGGACGTGTACGGCGGTGGTCATCCCTGCTCCTTCGTGAGCTTCTGCCAGTCGGTGGTGACGGGGGCGAGCTCGCCCCGCAGCCACAGGGGGAGTTGGTCGCGGTGGTGCGGGTCGCCGGGGACGCCGGACGCGCCGAAGGGCACGATCCAGCGGCTCCGCTCCCGGTCGGCCAGGTCCCAGACGCACCGCGCGGCGGAGGCGCGGGCGCTGCGGTCGGTCCAGCCGGGCACGCTGGACGTGGACAGCACGCAGTCGTGGTCCCCGCCGAGTCCCGGCCACCGGTCGTCGTCCGGGTCGGGCAGCGCCTGCCAGGGCGCGAGCCGGTGCGTCACGCCCCAGGCGGCGGGCGGCTCCCCGGCGCCGACCTCGTCGAGCGCCTCGCGCACGATCCGGTCGACGTCCCCGGCGGGCACGGGCCCGGCCACGAGCAGCGTCTCCAGGGCGAAGGCGACGCGCGGCCCGAGCGCCAGCCAGGGCCGGAAGAGCTCGGGGTACGGGGCGGGTTCGCGCAGCGCCGCGAAGGCCTCGTGCCCGGCGAGCCGGCGCACGACGGCCCCGCGCACGGCCGCGTAGAGTCCGGCGTCGACGCTCTCGGCGTCCATCCGCCGGTCCCAGCCCAGCAGCCGCCGCCGGACGTCGGAACCGGCGGGGGAGAGGGGGGCGGGCCGGCCGTCTTCGCCGCCGGTCTCCGGGTCCTCGCCCGCGCGTCGGACCGCCTCCAGGAGGCGGGTCGCCGAGGGGTTGTCGGTGTCCCGGTGGATCGCGGCCGTCGCCTCCGGGGTCCAGGCCGCCGAGGCGCGCAGCAGTTCGTCGATCCGGGCCGCCCGGTGCGGTGGCGCGAACTCGACGCCCAGCGGCGCGGCCAGGCCCCGGGCGTTGGCCATCACGGCGTGGCCGTGGACCTCGGCGCGGGGCAGGGAGGCCGGAGCTTCGGCCCAGGCGTGCGCCAGGTCCCAGGCGGGCACGACGCGCAGGGAGTTGGCCCGGTCCCGTACGGGCACGTGGCCGGCGACCCGGTGCAGGAGGCCGCCCCGGCTGTCGGCGGCCTGGACGACGTTCACCGGCTCGACCCAGGCGTCGAGGGCCGCGTCCACGTCGGCCACGGTCCGGGCGCGCAGCAGCGCGGGCAGCACCCCGAAGCCGAGCTCCCCGGTGACCCGCGGCGGGTGTCGCAGGCTGAGGCCCTCCCACCCGGCGGAGCCGTCCCGGGGCTCGCCGATGATCACCGGCCCCCGGTCCGTCTCGATCACCTCGATCCCCACCGGCTCCGCGTCCGCGACCTCGACCGTCTCCGTGTGCGCGGCTGCCGGGGCCCAGCCGTCGGGGCCGAGGGCCTCCACGGTGCCGTCGGGAAGCCGTCGCAGCCGCTCCCGGTACAGGTCCTGGCAGTCCGCCATCGCGTTGGTGATCGCCCAGGCCACCGGCCCGGCGTGGCCGAAGTGGGCGAGGCCGGGGACGCCGGGCACGGCGAGGCCCACCACGTCGTACGCGGGGCAGGCGAGCCGGATCTGCTGGTAGACGCCCGGCGCCTCGATGAACCGGTGCGGGTCGCCGGCCACCAGGGCCGCCCCGCTCGCGGTCCGTCCGCCCGCCACGACCCAGCCGTTGGAGCCCGCGGTCCCGGGCCCGTCGGTCGCGAAGAGCTCCGTCCACTCCTCGCCGAGCCGCCGGGCGACCTCGTCCCGCCACAGTTTGGTGGGGAAGCCGGCGAAGAGGATGTGGGTCGAGAGCCAGACGGCGAGCGGGGTCCACGGCTCCCACCGGCCGGCCGCGAGGCCGGTCTCGGCGAACTCGGTTGCGCGGTCCGCCCCTTCGCCGAGGCCGTCGTTGACCCCGGCCACGTACGCGCGCACCCACGCGGCCGTCGCCGGGTCGGTCGCCACGAGCCGCTCGAAGCAGCGGCGGGCGGTGTCGGCGAGCCGGGCCCGCCGGGCGAAGGCGTCCCAGCCGAGCTCGGCGGCGCCGAGGAAGGCGGCGGTGGTTCCCTGGGCCCGGTGCCGCTCCACCTCCAGCTGCCAGGCGCGGTCGCGGGCGGTGATCCGCCCCTGGGCGAAGGCGAGTTCCCCGGGGTCGGCGGCCCGCAGATGGGGGACGCCCCAGGCGTCCCGGTAGACCTCGATGCTCACGGAGCCCTTCGATCGCTTAGGTTAGGCTGGCCTAAATTAATCTACAGGAGGTCCTCGGGTTGACGATCCGTGACCCTGGTCAGCTGCGGATCGTTCTCACTTCTCGCACGCACGGCACTCCGTACGAAACGCGCGGGGTGGCCGAGAACGGTTGTGTCGAAAAAAATCGAAAATGAACACGGAAACCCCCCTTTGGAGTGAACTCACGTCAGGCGACCATCGTTTCACTCTCCGTGCGTAAAGATTCCGGTGTCTCAAGTCGCCGAGGCCGCGCCGACCCACCGTCCCCGTGGTGAGCGGCCCGGCGACGCCATGTCTCCTGTGGGGGTTCCACCATCTTGAACAGCAACACCTTCCGCCTGCCCGGACGTCGTTCCGCCGCTGCCGCGACCGTCGCCGCCCTGGCCGTCGGACCCGTGCTCCTCGCGGCCCCGGCGGCGCACGCCACGGGCGGCGAAGGGCGCTCCACCGCCGTCGTGCTGCGGGCCGGCCTCGACGTCTCCCTCCTCGGCAAGACCGTGGACGTGCCGGTGCGGACCTCCCTCAACGAGGTCGAGGCGCCGGCGAGCGAGAACGAGACCGCCCTCTCCGTGAAGGTGCGGGGGGCCGAGGGCGGGAAGTCGATCGACCTCCTCAAGGCCGACGTCGCCACCGCGGACGCGACCGTGGACGAGAAGAAGGCCGAGGGGTACGTCAACCTCGTGAAGGCGCGGGTGCACGTCCCCGGGATCCCGCTGCTCTCCCTCGTAGAGGTGGAGAAGGTCACGTCCAAGGCGCTGTGCGAGGTGGGGAAGAAGCCGGTCGCCGAGTCCGACGTCCTCGGTCACGTGACCGTGTTCGGCAAGAAGACCACCCTGTCCGCGGGCGGCCGGACCCAGGTCGCCGTGCCGGGCGTCGGCCAGGTCACCCTGGACCTCTCCCGCACCTCCACCACCTCCCGCACCGCCGCGGCCACGGCCCTCGAACTCAAGGTGGAGGTCGACCCGCTGAAGCTCGGCGTCGCCGCGGTCGACGGCACGGTGACCCTCGCCGAGGCCACCTGCGAGACGCCCAAGGGCACGGCCCCGACCCAGAAGCCCACCGAGAAGCCGACCGACCGGCCCACCCAGGAGCCGAGCGAGCGGCCCACGCAGCAGCCCTCGGCCAAGCCGAGCGACGCCGGCGGCATCAAGACGAACAACGGCGGCACCACGCCCACCGAGAACCTCGCCGAGACCGGCGGCAGCTCCGCCACCCCGTACATCGCGGCCGGAGCGCTCGCCCTCCTCGTCGCCGGCGGCGGCGCCCTCGCCGTGACCCGCTCGCGCGCCCGCTCCCGCGACTGACGGCCCGAGGGGGAAGCGCCGGGGGGCGCCGGGAGGGTGGCGAGGGTCCGGGGAGGGCGGTGACGACACCGCCCTTCCCGGACCCTTCCGCGTACACCCGGGCGGGCGATCAGCCGCCGATCAGCAGCGCCTGGTCCAGTGCCTGCAGGAAACGGTTCGTCGTCACCCGGTCCCGGACCGCGAGCCGCAGCCAGTTCCGGTCGAGTCCCGGGAACGTGTCGCCCCGGCGGGCCGCGAACCCCAGCGACCGCAGCCGCTCCCGTACCGCGTCCGCCCCGTCGATCCGCAGCAGTACGAAGGGGCCCTCCGCCCCCGCCACCGTCCGCACCTCGTCGAACTCCGCGAGCCCGGCCAGCAGATGGGCCCGCTCCACCCCGATCCGGTGCGCCGCGTGCTCCGCCTCCGCGAGCGCCGCCCGCGTCATGCACGCCTCCGCCGCCACCAGGGCGGGCGTCGACACCGGCCACAGCGGCTGCGTCCGCTCCAGGGCCGCGATCGTCTCCGGCTCGGCCAGCACGTACCCGATCCGCAGCCCGGCGAGCCCCCAGGTCTTGGTGAGGCTCCGCAGCACCACGAGCCCCGGCACGTCGGTCCGCCCGGCCAGCGACTCCCGCTCGCCCGGCACCGCGTCCATGAACGCCTCGTCGACCACCAGGGTCCGCCCCGGACGGGCGAGCGCGGCGATCGAGGCGGCCGGGTGCAGCACGGAGGTCGGGTTCGTGGGATTCCCGATCACCACCAGGTCCGCGTCCTCCGGAACCGCCGCCGGATCCAGCCGGAAGCCGTCCTCCTCCCGCAGCAGCACCCGGTCCACCTCGTGCCCGGCGTCCCGCAGCGCCGCCTCCGGCTCGGTGAACTGGGGGTGCACCACCACCGGCCGCCGTACCGGCAGGGCCCGTGCGAGCAGCACGAACGCCTCCGCCGCGCCGGCCGTCAGGAGCACCCGCTTCGACGGCAGGTCGTGCCGCTCGGCGACCGCGGCCCGCGCGGCCCGGCCGTCCGGGTAGGCCGCGAGACCGGTCAGCGAGTCGGCGATCCGCTTCCGCAGCCAGTCCGGCGGGGTGTTCGTCCGGACGTTGACCGCCAGGTCGATGAGTTTCTCGTCCCGGACCTCGGCGTCACCGTGGTGGCGCAGGTCGTGGGCGTCGGTGTGCGTGTGCGTGTCCATGGCCGCCGTCGTGTGGGGGGTGGGGATGGTGGGGGGTGAGCCAGGCTCGCCAGCGATGTACCCGTGCGTCAAGGGCAACAACTGTGCGATAGACGTCACTTCGTTCGGACGAAACGGGATGAAAGCGGCGATCGCGCAGGTCGCGCGGCGGGATTTCCGCTTCGGGACGACCAACACGGCCCCGCCCCGGCCGACGAACGGCACCCCGGACCCCGCCTCCGCACCTGCGGCCGTCTCGGTACCGGCCTCCGCACCCGAGCCCGCACCCGCGCCCGAGCCCGCGCCCGAGCCCGCGCCCGAGCCCGCCTCCGCAGGCTTGCCCGAGCCCGTCTCCGCACCCGTGCCCGTGACGGTCCCGCCTCCCGTCTCCGTACGCCCGCCCGAGTCCGTCTCCGCACCCGCGCCCGCGACGGTCCCGACTCCCGGCTCCGCACCCGCCTCCGCAGGCCCGCCGGACCCCCTCCGGCCCTCCGTTCCCGCCGCGAGCAGCGCCGCCGCCTCCGCCACGGAGGCCGTGCCCGTCGCGGCCAGCGGCAGCGCCGAAGGATGCGGTACGGGAACGGCCGCCAGCTCCCGGGCCGAGAACCCCCGCACCGGCACCCCCAGGGCCGCCGCGGCCGCCACGATCCCCGGCTCGGCGGCCCGGGCGTCGAGCGTGGCGAGCGACCGCACGCACCCGGCCGGGAGCCCCGCCTCCCGCAGGACCTCCCCGATCAGCGCCAGCAGCTCGTCAGCCGTCGTCCCCGACCGGGCCCCGACGCCGAGGTGCGCACCAGCCACCCCATCCGATAGCAAAGGCCCATGGCAGTAGTCGTCGCGCTCGGCGCGTTCCTCATGACGCTCTTCGGCGGCTGGGTCGCCGGGCGCGTCACCGACCGCCGCCACCTCGTCCTCGGCCTCGCCGGCGGACTCATGCTCGGCGTCGTCGGACTCGACCTCCTGCCGGAGGCCCTGGAGGCCGCGGGGACGAAGGTCTTCGGCGTCCCGGAGGCCCTGCTGCTCTTCGTCGGCGGCTTCCTCTTCGCGCACGTCGTCGAACGCCTCCTCGCCGTGAACCGCGCCGCGCACGGCGTCGGCGCCGACGAGAGGGTTCCGCAGGTCGGCCTCACCGCGGCCGCCGCGATGGTCCTCCACAGCCTGATGGACGGCATCGCGCTCGGCGCCGCCTTCCAGGTCAGCGGCGGCATGGGCGCCACCGTCGCGCTCGCCGTCATCACCCACGACTTCGCGGACGGCTTCAACACGTACACGATCACGAGCCTCTACGGGAACGCCCGCCGCAAAGCCCTCGCCATGCTCGTCGCGGACGCCGTCGCCCCCCTCGTCGGCGCCGGGCTCGCCACCCTGTTCACCCTTCCGGAGGAACTGCTCGGCTGCTATCTCGGCTTCTTCGGCGGCGCCCTGCTCTACCTCGCCGCGGCCGAGATCCTGCCGGAGGCCCACCACGAACACCCCGCCCGCTCCACCGTGCTGTGCACGGTGGCGGGCGTGGCCTTCATCTGGCTCGTGGTGGGCGTCTCCGGCGGCTGAGCTCACGCGCAGTGCTCCACGAACCGCGCGGCGACCTCGGGGGACCCCGCCCAGTGGGTGTGCACGTAGCTGGCGTGCACCCCGCCCTGCACGAAGCCCTCGACCCGACGCTCCGGCTGCCGCAGCCCCCAGGCCGCCAGCGGCCCGGCGCCCGGCTCGATGACGGTGCGGTGGAACTCGTGCCCCCGCATCCGCGTCCCGGCCGGCGCGAGGACGCTGTCGCTCACGGCGACGGCGTCCCGGTAGCCGAGCGTGAGCCGCTCCGACATCCGCGCGTCGGCGTCGAGCACCCCGCACATGGGCCTGCCGTCGAGCGACCGCGCCAGGTACAGCAGCCCGGCGCACTCGGCGGCGACCGGCGCGCCGGAGGCGGCGAGCTCCGCGACGGCCTTCCGCAGCGGCTCGTTGGCGGACAGCTCGGCCCCGTACATCTCGGGGAAACCGCCGCCTATGACGAGCCCGCTCGTCCCCTCGGGCAGGCTCTCGTCCCGGAGCGGGTCGAACGTGACGACCTCCGCACCGGCGGCCCGGAGCAGCTCCGTGTGCTCGGCGTACGAGAACGTGAACGCGGCGCCACCGGCGACCGCCACGCGCGGTGTGGGCATACGTTCCGCAAGGGCGAGGGTGGGCACACCGGAACCACCGGCGTGCAGCCGCTCCCCGACCCCCGGCACCCACGGCTCGGCGCTCAACGGCGGAGCCGACCGGGCAAGGGCCGTCAGCGCCTCCAGATCGCAGCCCTGGCGCACCTGCTCCGCCTGAGCCGCCACAGCGGCGACCGCGGCAGCCTGCCGTTCGGCAACCGGCACAAGCCCCAGATGCCGCGACGGCGTCGAGACGGCAGGCGCCCGCCGCAGCACGCCGAGCACCGGCACCCCCGACTCCCCGAGCGCCTCCCGCAGCAGATGCTCGTGCCGGTCCGTCGCGACCTTGTTGAGGATCACGCCCCCGATCCGCACCTCCGGGTCCCAGGACGCGAACCCGTGCACGAGCGCCGCCACCGACCGCGACTGCGAGGACGCGTCGACGACGAGGACCACCGGCGCCTTGAGCAGCTTCGCGACCTGCGCGGTGGACGCCAGCTCGCCCTGGTCGGCGGCGCCGTCGTACAGGCCCATGACCCCCTCGACCACGGCCAGGTCGCAGCCGCGCGCCCCGTGCAGGAAGAGCGGCGCGATCAGCCCCGTACCGCACATGTACGCGTCGAGGTTGCGGCCCGGGCGGCCGGTCGCGAGCGCGTGGTAGCCCGGGTCGATGTAGTCGGGCCCGACCTTGTGCGGGGAGACCGCCAGACCACGGCCGGCGAACGCGGCCATCAGGCCGGTCGCGACCGTGGTCTTGCCCGCGCCGGACGACGGCGCGGCGATGACGAGACGTGCTACCACTCGATGCCCCGCTGGCCCTTCTGACCCGCGTCCATCGGGTGCTTCACCTTCGACATGTCGGTCACCAGGTCGGCGAAGTCCTGGAGCTCCTGCGGCGCGTTGCGGCCGGTGATGACGACGTGCTGCTGCCCGGGACGGTCGCGCAGCACCTCGACGACCTCCTTGACGTCGATCCAGCCCCAGTGCAGCAGGTACGCGAACTCGTCGAGGACGTAGAACTTGTACTTCTCCTCGGCGAGGTCACGCTTGACCTGCTCCCAGCCCTCGCGGGCCTTCTCCTCGTGGGACTGCTCGCCCTCGGCGACCTCGCGCTGGATCCAGGACCAGCCCTCGCCCATCTTGTTCCAGGTGACCGTGCCGCCCTTGCCGGTCTCGCCGAGCGCCTTGAGGGCGTTCTCCTCGCCGACCTTCCACTTGGCGGACTTGACGAACTGGAACACCCCGATCGGCCAGCCCTGGTTCCAGGCGCGCAGCGCCATGCCGAACGCGGCGGTCGACTTCCCCTTGCCGACGCCGGTGTGCACCATCACCAGTGCGCGGTTGCGGCGCTGGCGGGTGGTGAGACCGTCGTCGGGCACGACGGTCGGTTGTCCCTGCGGCATTAGGCGGCCCTCCATGCTGTCTGCGTTGTCTGTCCTGCTGCCTGTACGTCTCTGACGAGGCCGGCGATCGAGTCGGCGCGCAGCTCGTCCAAGGTCACGGCGGTGCCGCCGAGTTCGCGCGCCAGGGTCCCCGCGAGCCCGAGCCGCACCGGCCCGGTCTCGCAGTCCACGACCACCGACGCCGTGCCCTCGGCCGCGTGCAGCCGGGCCGCGCGGGCCGCGAGCGCGACCGGGTCGGCGCCCCCGCCGGTCGCCCGTCCGTCGGTCACGACGACCAGCAGCGGGCGGCGCGAGGGGTCCCGCAGCCGTTCGACCCGCAACACGTCATGGGCCTTGAGCAGCCCGGCGGACAGCGGCGTACGGCCTCCGGTCGGAAGCTTCTCCAGGCGGGCGGCGGCCGCGTCCACGGACGAGGTCGGCGGCAGCGCGACCTCGGCGTCCCGCCCCCGGAAGGTGACGAGGCCGACCTTGTCGCGCCGCTGGTAGGCGTCGAGCAGCAGCGAGAGCACGGCGCCCTTCACGGCGCTCATCCGCTGCCGCGCGGCCATGGAGCCGGAGGCGTCCACGGCGAACAGCACCAGGTTCCCCTCGCGTCCCTCCCGGGTCGCCTGCCGCAGGTCGTCCCTGCGGACCACCAGGCCGGGGCCGGACCGGCCGCGCGCCCGCTGGTGCGGGGCGGCGGCCTGGACGGTCGCGGCCAGGTGCAGCTTGGTCAGCGCGCCCCGGGGCCGGGTCGAGCCGGTGGTACGGCCGTGCTCGGTGCGGGCCCGGGAACGGCGCCCGGCCGCGCCCTGGCCGAGACCGGGCACGCTCAGCACCTTCGTACGGAAGGGCTCGCCGGCCTTGACGGCGGCACGCTCACCGGCGCCGGCGCCGGAGCTCTGGGGCGCGGGTGCGCTCTCCGGGACCTCGGCGGACTCGGGCGCGGGACCGTCGGGCCCCTCGCCCTGCGGCGGAACGCCCCCGCCGCCATCCCCGCCCGGACCGCCGTCACCGGGCCCGTCCGGCTCCGGATCCTCGTCCGGGGCGTCCCCCTTGAACTGCTCCAGGGTCTCGTCGAGCTTGTCCTCGTCGAGGCCGGGCGCGTCGAAGGGCGAGCGCCGCCGCCGGTGGGGGAGGGCCAGGAGCGCGGCCTGCCGCACGTCCTCCGAGGTGACCTCGGTCCGTCCGGCCCAGGCGGCGAGCGTCGTCGCGGTCCGGGCCATCACGATGTCGGCGCGCATGCCGTCCACCTCGAACGCCGCGCAGGTCGCGGCGATCTGGAGCAGCACCGGGTCGCCGAGCTTCACCTGGGGCAGCAACTCCCGGGCGGCGACGATCCGTTCGCGCAGGGCGTGCTCCTCGTCGGCCCAGCGGGCGGCGAAGGCGGCCGGGTCGTCCTCGAACGCGAGCCGCCGCCGGACGACCTCGACCCGCTGCTCCGGGTCCCGCGAGGCGGCCACCTCGACGGTGAGACCGAACCGGTCGAGCAGCTGCGGCCGCAGCTCGCCCTCCTCGGGGTTCATGGTCCCGACGAGGAGGAAGCGGGCGGCGTGCCGCACGGAGACGCCCTCGCGCTCGACGTGGGAGGCGCCCATGGCGGCGGCGTCGAGCAGATGGTCGATCAGGTGGTCGCTCAGCAGGTTGACTTCATCGACGTAGAGGATGCCCCGGTGCGCGGCGGCGAGCAGCCCCGGCTCGAAGGCCTTCACGCCCTCGGCGAGCGCCTTCTCGATGTCGAGCGCCCCGACGAGCCGGTCCTCGGAGGCGCCGACGGGCAGCTCGACCATCCGGGCGGGGCGGGAGGTGCCGGGCGCGTTGCCGTGCGGCCCGTCCGGGCAGCCCGGATCGGGGGAGGCAGGGTCGCAGCTGAACCGGCAGCCCGCGACCACCGGGACCTCGGGCAGCAGCTCGGCGAGCGCGCGCACGGCGGTCGACTTGGCGGTGCCCTTCTCACCCCGGACGAGCACACCGCCCACGGCCGGGCTGACGGCGTTCAGCAGCAGCGCGAGCCGCAGATCGTCCATGCCGACGACGGCGGTGAACGGATAGCGGGTGCTCATCGGGGGTTCGCTCCTTCGGTGGGTACGGGTGCCGGGACCGGGCGGGCGCTCACGGCGCCCCCGGCGGCACGAACGGCAGCCCCTTCGGGGCGCCCTCCTCGATCAGCCGCAGCAGCGCGTCCGTGTCCGCGTGCTCCTCGATCAGGTCGCCGAGCCGGTCGAGCTGCTCCTCCCGCAGCGCGCCGAACGACGTGTCCGGGGCCGGCACGAACCGCCGCCCGGCCGCCGCCGCGACCTCCCGCAGGAACGCCCGCCGGAAGCCGTCGCTCTCCAGCGAGCCGTGCCAGTGGGTGCCCCACACGGAGCCGACCCGGCAGCCGTCCAGGAACGCGTCCCCGCCGAGCACCTCGGCCACGCCGTGGTGGATCTCGTACCCCTCGACCCGCTCGCCGAGCGCCTCGCCGACCGGCCGGGCGAGGGTCTTCTCGACCCCGAACCGGACCCGTACGGGCAGCAGTCCGAGCCCGTCGACCACGCCGGCCTTCGACTCGACCTCGTCCTCGATGCGCTCGCCGAGGGCCTGGAAGCCGCCGCAGATGCCCAGCACCGGCCGGCCCTCGGCCGCGCGCCGGACGAGGGCGTCGGCGAGCCCCCGCTCGCGCAGCCACGCCAGCGCCCTGACCGTGCCCCGGGTGCCCGGGACGACGACGAGGTCCGCGTCGACGAGTTCCTCGGGCCGGTCCACGAACCGGACGACGACGCCCGGTTCGGCGGCCAGCGCGTCGACGTCCGTGAAGTTGGACATCAGCGGCACGGCGCACACGGCGACCCGCAGCACGTCCGCGCCGACCGGCGGAGCGACGACCGACTCGCGGACGGTGCCCCGCAGCGAGACCCGCAGGCCGTCCTCCTCGTCGATGCCGAGCCCGTGCGCGTACGGCAGGACGCCGAACGTCCGGCGGCCGGTGAGCCCGTGCAGCATGTCGAGGCCCGGTTCGAGCAGGGTCACGTCACCCCGGAACTTGTTGACCAGGTATCCGGCGACGAGCGACTGGTCCTCGGGGCTCAGCAGCGCCGTCGTCCCGAAGAACTGGGCGAAGACCCCGCCCCGGTCGATGTCCCCGACGACGACCACGGGCAGCTTCGCGGCCCGCGCGATGCCCATGTTCACGATGTCCGTGCGCCGCAGGTTGATCTCGGCCGGACTGCCCGCCCCCTCGCAGATCACGGCGTCATACGTGCCCCGCAGCTCCTCCAGGCACGCCAGGACCGGCTCGAAGAGTTCCTTCTGCCGTCCGCCGTGGTAGCCCCGGGCGCTCAGCTCGCCGACCGGCCTGCCCATGAGGACGACCTGGCTGGAGCGGTCGCTGCCGGGCTTGAGCAGCACCGGGTTCATGAGCGCGGTCGGCTCCACCCGCGCGGCCTGCGCCTGCATGGCCTGCGCCCGGCCGATCTCGGCGCCCTCCCGGGTGACGAAGGAGTTCAGGGACATGTTCTGTCCCTTGAACGGCGCGACCTTGACGCCCTGCCGGACCAGCCAGCGGCAGATGCCGGCCGTGACGACGCTCTTGCCCGCGTCGGACGTGGTCCCGGCGACGAGCAGCCCCCCACCCCTCATGCGTTCCTCCGCTTCAGCGCGCTCGCGATCATGCGGCCGCCCACGCAGGCGGCCAGGGTCAGTCCGGTGATCCGGCGGGACAGCCGGACCGCGCGGTCGATGTCGGCGACCTCGACGGGCCGCCCCTCCCCGTTGAGGACGGGCCGGTGCTCGACCCGTCCGGCGTACGAGAGGGTCCCCCCGAGCCGTACGCCGAGGGCGCCCGCGAAGGAGGCCTCGACCGGTCCCGCGTTCGGGCTCGGGTGCTGCGCGGCGTCCGCCCGCCAGGCCCGTACGGCTCCGCGCGGGTCTCCGCCGACGACGGTCGCGAGCGCGGCGGTCAGCCGGGCCCCGGGCCAGCCGGCCAGGTCGTCGAGGCGGGCCGAGGCCCAGCCGTACCTGCGGTACCGGGGCGACTTGTGGCCGACCATCGCGTCGAGGGTGTTGACGGCCCGGAAGCCGACGAGTCCCGGCACGCCCGCGACGGCTCCCCAGAAGAGGGCGCCGACCACGGCGTCGGAGGTGTTCTCGGCGACGGACTCGACGACCGCGCGGGCCATCGCGGGACCGTCGAGGGACTGCGGGTCGCGTCCGCACAGGTGCGGCAGCCGTTCCCTGGCCACCTCCAGGTCCCCGGCGGCGAGGGCGCCGCCGATCGCGCGGGCCTCGCGCCCCAGGGTCGTACCGCCGACGACGGCCCAGACGGCCGCCGCGGTGAGCGCGACGGATCCGGCGCGGCTGCCCCGTGCCGTACGGGCGGCGAGGGCGCCGGCCGTGACGGTGGCACCGGCGCAGACGGCGGTGTGCAGGGCGCCCCAGCCGCGGTGGTCGCGCCACAGGGCCCGCTCGACGCGGGCCGCCGCCCGGCCGAAGGCGGCGACGGGGTGTGCGCGGCGGGGGTCGCCGACGAGCAGATCGACGGCGAGGCCCAGGGCCGCGCCGTACGCGAAGACACCGGTGGCTGGGGAGACGCTGCGGCCGCGGCCGGGCATGGCGCTCTGTCCTCACTCAGGGTCCGCGCCCTGGATCGACGTGACCGGCGGCGAGAGTTCCTGACTCCCGGACCCGTCGGATCCGGTCACAGTGGCGGGACCGCGCCGGATTCGCACCGGACTTCCTCTACTGCCGCCGTAATGGCCTCGGCAGTCCACCACGGGCCGAGAACAGCCGTCAACTCACCCTTGACCTGCACCGCGTCACTGTGCGAAGCACCACAAACACGACGGCCGGGCGGTCCGCATCCGAGGATGCGGACCGCCCGGCCGAGGTGACGGGAGCGTCAGGCGACGATCAGGTAGATGCCGTACGCCACGGCCGCCAGGCACAGGGCGAAGCAGGCGTAGGCGCCGGTGCGGGCCACGGCGGCGGATCCTCCCTGGGCGGCGGCCCGCTCCTGCTTGGAGAGGCCGATGACACCGAGGGTGAAGAGGCCCACGAGGGCGACGGTCGCCCCGAGGCTGACTCCGAAGACGGAGCCGAGGGCTGCCCAGTCGATCTTCATGCTTGGTTCCAGTTCCTTAGACCGCGGCGGGGGCCGGGGGAGCGGCCGGGTCCGTGGGGACCGGCGCGGGGATGGTGGTCTTCAGGTCCTCGTCCGTGACGGCGGCGACGGAACCGGCCGGCGGCGGGGTGACGGCCGCGATCGCGGTGGTCACGACGCCGGCGGTCTCGGTGTCGGTCTCGACGTCGTTGACGTTGGTGTGGTCGACCACCTGACGGCGGGAGACGAGCCAGATGCCGACGCAGGAGGCGATCAGGAAGGCCGCGACGACGTAGACGCCCCAGTCGCCCTGGCGGGCGACGTACTCGGCGCCCGCGCCGACCAGGCCGGCGGCCGGCAGGGTCAGGCCCCAGGCGATGAACATGCGGGTGGCGGTCGACCAGCGGACGACACCGCCCTTGCGGCCGAGGCCCGCGCCCATGACGCCACCCGAGACGACGTGGGTGGTGGAGAGCGAGAAGCCGAGGTGGGAGGAGGCCAGGATGGTCGTGGCCGCGCTGGTCTGGGCGGCGAAGCCCTGCTGCGGCTGGAGGTCCGTGAGGCCCTTGCCCATGGTGCGGATGATGCGCCAGCCGCCGAGGTAGGTGCCGAGCGCGATCGCCAGACCGGCGGAGACGATGACCCAGACGGGCGGGTTGGAGCCGGGGGCGAGGGTGCCGCCGGCGACCAGGGCGAGGGTGATGATGCCCATCGTCTTCTGGGCGTCGTTGGTGCCGTGGGCGAGGGAGACGAGACCGGCGGAGGCGATCTGGCCGACCCGGTAGCCCTTGGCCGTGTCCTTCTCGTCCGTCCTGGCGCCGATCCTGTACGTCAGCTTCGTGGCCAGCATCGAGGCGATGCCCGCGACGATCGGCGCGGCGACGGCCGGGAGGAGGACCTTGCTGACGACGACCTCGCCGTTGACACCGCTGACGCCGATCGAGGCGACGGTCGCGCCGATGAGGCCGCCCATCAGGGCGTGGGAGGAGCTGGAGGGCAGTCCGACCAGCCAGGTCACCAGATTCCAGAGGATCGCGCCGACGAGCGCGGCGAGGATCACTTCGGGCTGGATGCCCTCTTCGTTGACCAGTCCCTTGGAGATCGTCTTGGCGACCTCCACGGACAGGAACGCGCCGGCGAGGTTCAGCACGGCGGACATGGCCACCGCCGTCTTGGGCTTGAGCGCACCGGTCGAGATGGTCGTGGCCATCGCGTTGGCGGTGTCGTGGAAACCGTTCGTGAAATCGAACACGAGAGCTGTCACGACCACAATGGCGAGCAGCAGCGTGATGTGTTCCATTTACCCAGGCAATCGTTTGACGTCAGTGGCTCGTCGAACGTAAGCAACCTGGGTGAACGGAAGATGAACTGGGGCGGGCGGCGTGGTGTCCCTATCCGGTGTCAAGAGGTTCCGCTTCCTGCCCCGGAGGGCGCGGCGTCCACGATGCGGTCACCGCGCAACCCCGGCTGATCCCGTCCTTCCCGGGGCACATGCGACCTGCCCCGCTTCCTCCCCCGGCACCCCGTTCCACCCCCTGGACAGGACGGTCCGACAGGGAGGCCCCCCGGAGGAGACCCATGTCACTCCCCGGAGCGCCCCCTCCGGTCCCGCAGCGATCCGCCCCGGCCGGGTCCGTCCGGTGGCAGCACCACCCCGCCCTGCCGAGACTGGGAGCGTGCGCCCGGCTACAGCGACGGCAGCGGCCGTCACCATCCTGATCGGTGTCGGCGCGGCCGCGATCGCGGCCGGCCGGTACGCCAGCGACGTCGCCCTCAAGGCGCCGTCCGGAAGACCACTGCCCGGAGATCCCGGACTCACCGTGCACGCCACGGGGCCCGAACGGATCACCCTCACCCGCAGCCTCGCCTCGCTGCGCCCCGGCACGTACGGCATGGACGCCCCCGGCCTGCACGCCGTCCTCGGCCCCGTCCTCGACCGTGTCCCGCACACCGCCGACACCGTCGTCCGCCGCCTGGAGCGGGTCGAACTGGGCGTCCTCGGGCCCGGCGCCCGCGTCCGGCTCACCCCCCAGCTCCACCGCGGCACCCCGACCGGCGCCCTCGGCCTCGTCCACGAGGACGTCGAGATCCCCGGCGAGCTCGGCCCCCTGCCCGCCTGGCTCGTGCCCGGCCACCGGAGCACCTGGGTGATCGCCCTGCACGGCCTCGGCACCACCCGCGAGCACCCGCTGAACCTCGTCCCCTTCTACGACCGCCGCAAGATCCCCGTCCTCGTCCCCGCCTACCGGGGTGACGAAGGGGCGCCCGCCTCCCCGGACGGCCTCGCCCACCTCGGCGACTCCGAGTGGCGTGACGTCGACGCCGCCATCCGCTACGCCGTCCGCCGCGGGGCCCGGAAGGTCATCCTGCACGGCTGGGGGACCGGCGCCACGATGGCCCTGCGCGCCGCCGCCGAATCGGGCGTGCGCGACCGGATCGGCGGCCTCGTCCTCGACTCCCCGGTCCTCGACTGGGAGGCCACCCTCCGCAACCTCGCGGCGGCCCGCCACGTCCCGGGACCCCTGCTCCCGCTCGCCGTCCGCGCCGCCCAGGGCAGGACCGGCCCGCACGGCGACCTCCTCCGGGCCGTCTCCGAGCCGGGCGCCCTGCGCGCCCCGGCCCTCCTCTTCCACGGCCCCGACGACACCCTCGCCCCCTGGGAGCCCTCCGTCGAGCTCGCCGCCCGGCTGCCCGGCCTGGTCGGCCTGCGGACCGTGAAGCAGGCCCCGCACGCCGCGATGTGGAACGCCGACCCGAACCGCTACGAGGAGTCCCTGCGCCGCTTCCTCACCCCGCTGCTCTGACGGCACTTCTGATTCCGATTGGGCTTTCGGGCCGTCAGCGGGAAGACTGCCCCCGTGACGTCTCGAAAGCCCGATGAACCATTGGCGCGCAACTCCAGACTCCGACTCGTCCGCCCGCGGGCGCTGGCCACCGCCCGACGGGCCGTGACGACCCGGCGCACCCGGCCGGCGCCGCGGCCGCCCGAGGGCACTCCGCCCCGCGCGGAGCTCGCCCGCCAGGCCCGGCACGTCCTCGCCGACGCCGTACGGATCGCCCGCTGGGCCGCCGTCGAGCACGGGGCCGACACGGCGCCCCGCACCGGCCCCGGCGCCCGCCCCGCCCAGGAACGCGCCGCGGCCGCACTGGACCTGACGCCCGGCCAGATCCGGGCCGGCTGGGACCGCGCCCGGCTCGCCGGACTCGTCGAGCTGCACGGCGACACCGCCCGCCCCGGCTGGCGGCTGCGCGCCTGGGACCGCGACGACTCCGCCGTCCTGCGCGGCTGGGTCGCCCTCTTCGACGCCTGGTCGCTCGTCCACCCCGCCCCCGAGGGGGTCGCCCCGAGCGCCGTCGCCGAGGTCGTCGAGGCCGTCCCGCAGGTGCTCTCGCTGCTCCAGCTCTCCCAGGGCCCGGTCCTCGTCCCCGCCCTCCTCGACCTCCTCGGCCAGCGCGTCGAGGAGCTCCGCGAGGAGCGCTGCGAGGTCCCCGCGGCCGAGCAGACGCCCGAGACGGCGGACGCCCCCGCCGTCCCCACCCTCGATGGTCTGCCCGCCCTCCTCGACTGGGCCCTGGAGGGCCTGGCCGCCGTCGGCGCGCTCACCCTGGACCCCGGCACCGACGAGCGCCAAGCCACCCTGACCCCGCTCGGCAACTGGGCGGTCTGGGTCAAGCTGGAGCAGATCTGCGTCGCCGCGCAGAGCCCGGCGGGCAACATCGAGCAGTCCGCCGAGGACATGCTCCGCGGCTGCGCCCGGCTCACCCCGGGTCCGGCCCGTGACGAGTACCGCGCCTGGCTCGCGGCCCGCACCCTGTCCAGCGCCGTGAGCGAACTCCTCGCCGTCGCCCGCGGCGAGGACGCCCTCCTGCGCGGTCTCGCCTTCGAGGCGCTCCGCGTCGTCGGGGCGCCCGCCGAGGCCGAGGTGCGGGCCACCGTCGCCGAGCCCTCGCTCCGCCCGTACGCGCTGCTCTGGCTGGCCGAGTACGAGGGGGCGGACCCCGACGAGGCCCAGGAGGTGCTGACCCGCGAGGAGTCGACCTGGCTCTGGGTCGACACCGCGGCGGCCGTCGCCGACCACGGCGAGAGCGAACTGCTCGTCCGCCACCTCGACTCCGCCGTGCAGGGCACCGTCCCGGCGCTGCTCGACGAGGTCCGCGCCGTCGGCCACCCCCGCACGGTCCAGGTCCTGGTCGCCCTGGCGGCCGCCCACCCGGACCCGGCCCTGGCCAAGGCGGTCCGCCGGGCCGCCTTCCAGGTCCACACCGGCGGAGCCTGACCTCAGGGGGCGCTCACTCCGTCGCGCCGGGGGCGTACGTACCGAAGCTCCATACGTTGCCCTCGGCGTCCCGGGCCGTGTAGTCCCGCGCGCCGTACTCCTGGTCTCTCGGCGGCAGCACGATCTCGATGCCCTGCGCCACCGCCCGGGCGTGGTGCTCGTCGACGTCGTCCACGCGCACGTACACCGCGGTGGGCCCGCCGTCGCCCATCAGCTTGTCGAACTCGGTGCCGCTGCCCTTGCTGCCCAGCATCACCATGCCGTTCCCGCAGGCGAGCTCGGCGTGCATGACGCGGCCGTCCTCGCCCTCGTACACGGCGTGCTCGGTGAAGCCGAAGCCCTCCGTGAGCTGTTTGATCGCCGCCTTCGCGTCCTCGTACCGCAGCGCCGGACAGATGTCGGGGGTCCCAGCCATCCCGATCACTTCCTCTCGATGTGACCTGGATCTCAGTCTGGCAGTCGCCACCGACAACTCAGCGGAAGGTGTTGCACCGGGCCATGTCACCGGTCCGGTAGCCCTGGTAGAACCACTGCTGCCGCTGCGCCGCCGAGCCGTGCGTCCAGCTCTCCGGCGTCACCCGCCCCTGGAACCTCTCCTGGATCCGGTCGTCGCCCACGGCCGCCGCCGCGTCCAGGCCGTCCCGGATGTCCTCGTCGGTGAGCCGGGTGAGCAGCAGCCGGCCCGTCTTCTCGTCGGGGGTGGTCGTCGCGTGCCGCGCCCAGACCCCGGCGTAGCAGTCGGCCTGGAGCTCGACCCGCACGGCGTTGGAGTCCGCGCCGGTCCGCCCGTCCTGGGCGCGGCCGAGGGTCCCCATCAGGTTCTGGACGTGGTGGCCGTACTCGTGCGCCACCACGTACGCCTGGGCGAAGGGCCCGCCGGTCGAGCCGAACTTGGTCCGCAGCTCGTCGAAGAAGCCCAGGTCCAGATAGACCTGCCGGTCGCCGGGGCAGTAGAAGGGCCCCACCGCCGAGGTCGCCGAGCCGCACGCGGTGCCGACCCGCTCGGTGAACATCACGGTGGTGGCGTTCCCGTAGGTGCCGCCCCGGCGCGGGTACTCGCTCCGCCAGTAGTCCTGCACGCTGTTGACGACGGCGACGATCCGGCAGTCCTGGCGCGCGTTGGCGTCCGAGCCCTTCTTGCAGCTCTGGTTCACCTGGGCCGCGGACGAGGAGCTCGCGGCCGGCTCGTCACCGCCGGAGGAGAGCCCGAGCTGGTCCGGCCCCACCCCGAAGAGCACGCCCAGGATCAGGGCGACGAGGCCGATGACGCCGCCGCCGACGGTCGCCCTGCCGCCGGGGATGCGGCTGCCGCGGACGTCCCGTACCTCCGAGGTGTCCAGGTCGGCGTCGTCGTCGAACTGCACGGTCCACCACCCTCCGCGTCGCTGTCGCGGCGGTGGCCGCCGCCCTGCGCCGAGTATCGGGTGATCTCGCCCCGCTCGCCCCTTTTTAGACGCATCGGCAGGAATGTGAGAAAGATCCGAATCCGCCTGCCGTACCCGTATGGCCGAAAACCAGTTGCAGGCGCCCGTTAGACTGGCCGCATGGCCATTCTCCTTTGGGTGCATTAGCGGCGTCGAAGCCCGCCACCAGCCGTCCTTCCGCCCTTTCCCACCGCCCTGGAGTCTGTCCGTGATCACCGCTTCCGGCATCGAGCTGCGCGCCGGCGCCCGCGTCCTCATCGAATCCGCTTCCTTCCGCGTCGCCAAGGGCGACCGCATCGGCCTCGTCGGCCGCAACGGAGCGGGCAAGACCACGCTCACCAAGTGCCTCGCCGGCGAGGGCCAGCCGGCCGCCGGCAGCATCGCCCGCTCCGGCGAGGTCGGCTACCTTCCGCAGGACCCGCGCACCGGCGACCTCGACGTCCTGGCCCGCGACCGCATCCTCTCCGCCCGAGGCCTCGACACCCTCATCAAGAAGATGCGGATGAACGAGGAGCGCATCGCCACCGGCTCCGGCGCCACCCGCGACAAGGCGCTGCGACAGTACGAGCGCCAGGAGACCGAGTTCCTGACCAAGGGCGGGTACGCGGCCGAGGCCGAGGCCTCCACCATCGCCGCCGCCCTCGGCCTGCCCGACCGGGTCATGGGCCAGCCGCTGCACACCCTCTCCGGCGGTCAGCGCCGCCGCGTCGAGCTCGCCCGGATCCTCTTCTCCGACGCCGACACCCTGCTCCTCGACGAGCCCACGAACCACCTCGACGCCGACTCCATCGTCTGGCTGCGCGACTACCTGAAGACCTACCGCGGCGGCTTCATCGTCATCTCCCACGACGTCGACCTCGTCGAGACCGTGGTGAACAAGGTCTTCTACCTGGACGCCAACCGCTCCACGATCGACGTCTACAACATGGGCTGGAAGCTCTACCAGCAGCAGCGCGAGGCGGACGAGAAGCGCCGCAAGCGCGAGCGCCAGAACGCCGAGAAGAAGGCCGCCGCGCTCAACTCGCAGGCCGACAAGATGCGCGCCAAGGCCACCAAGACCGTCGCCGCGCAGAACATGGCCAAGCGCGCCGAGCGGCTGCTCTCCGGCCTGGAGGCGGTCCGGGCCTCCGACAAGGTCGCCAAGCTCCGCTTCCCCGAGCCGGCGCCCTGCGGCAAGACCCCGCTGACGGCCGAGGGGCTCTCCAAGTCCTACGGCTCGCTGGAGATCTTCACCGATGTGAGCCTCGCGATCGACAAGGGCTCGCGCGTCGTCATCCTCGGCCTCAACGGCGCGGGCAAGACGACCCTGCTGCGCCTCCTCGGCGGCGTCGAGAAGCCCGACACCGGCGAGGTCACCCCGGGTCACGGCCTGAAGCTCGGCTACTACGCCCAGGAGCACGAAACGCTCGACCCCGAGCGGACCGTCCTGGAGAACATGCGCTCCGCCGCGCCCGACCTCGACCTCGTCGACGTGCGCAAGACGCTCGGCTCCTTCCTCTTCTCCGGCGACGACGTCGACAAGCCGGCCGGCGTCCTCTCCGGCGGCGAGAAGACCCGGCTCGCGCTCGCGACCCTCGTCGTCTCCTCGGCGAACGTGCTGCTCCTCGACGAGCCCACCAACAACCTGGACCCGGCCAGCCGCGAGGAGATCCTCGGCGCGCTGCGCACGTACAAGGGCGCCGTCGTCCTCGTCACCCACGACGAGGGCGCCGTGGAGGCGCTCGACCCGGAGCGGATCATCCTGCTCCCGGACGGCGTCGAGGACCTGTGGGGCGCGGACTACGCGGACCTGGTGGCCCTCGCCTGACCCTCCGAGGGGCGTCCCGGGGCCTCGTCCGGCCCCGGATGATCATCCCGGGCTGGATCATTCGGCTCATGGGTGATCCGTCATCTGAGTGAGGATCTCTCGTACCTCCCGGCGCGGTGCTCTGCCGAATCCTTCCGGCAGACCCGCGCCGTACGCGTGTTCCCCTTGCTGCGCTGACCTGGCACTTCCCGTACCGACCGGTTCGAAGGCGCGTTTCCAGCCCCCCGGAATGCAGGCTTCCGTTCGTGATGACGGCGTACTCGTCCACAAACCCGGCGGCACGGACCTTGTCGAATGGGTGGCCAGGACGGACGGGAGGGGTGATCATGAGAAGTCCAGAGCGCACTTCCCATGAGGAGGCACGGGTGGCCGAGACTCTGAAGAAGGGCAGCCGGGTGACCGGCGCCGCGCGCGACAAGCTCGCGGCAGACCTGAAGAAGAAGTACGACTCCGGTGCGAGCATCCGGGCGCTGGCCGAGGAAACCGGCCGCTCCTACGGGTTCGTCCACCGGATGCTGAGCGAGTCCGGAGTCACGCTGCGCGGACGCGGCGGAGCGACACGGGGCAAGAAGGCGGCCTCGGCCTGACATCGGGGCGGCTCGACCGGTCCACCGGGACCTCCCGGTGGGCACCCGGTCGACCCTGCGGTCGGCCAGGTGGTTACTGTGCAGTCACTTAGCATCTCGCATGCAGTGCTGCACCGGAACCGGAGGCGCCCCCATGACTACGCTCGACGACTCTGAGCTCGTGTTCGACAAGGACGGTGTACGGCTCACCGTCGAGGACGCCGTTGCCACGGTGACCCTGACCAATCCGGCGAAGCGCAACGCCCAGTCTCCCGCTCTGTGGCGGGCGTTGACGGAAGCCGGCCGGTCGTTGCCCGGCAGCGTGCGGGTCGTCGTTCTGCGCGGCGAGGGCAAGTCCTTCTCCGCCGGACTCGACCGGCAGGCGTTCACGCCCGAGGGCTTCGACGGCGAGCCGTCCTTCCTCGACCTCGCGCGCGGTTCCGACGAGGACCTCGACGCGGTCATCGCCGAGTACCAGGAGGCGTTCACCTGGTGGCGCCGCAGCGACCTCGTGTCGATCGCGGCCGTCCAGGGCCACGCCATCGGCGCGGGCTTCCAGCTCGCCCTCGCCTGCGACCTGCGGGTCGTCGCCGAGGACGTGCAGTTCGCCATGCGCGAGACCAGCCTGGGCCTCGTCCCGGACCTGACCGGGACGCACCCGCTCGTCTCGCTCGTCGGCTACGCCCGCGCGCTGGAGATCTGCGCCACCGGCCGCTTCGTGCACGCGGAGGAGGCCGAGCGCATCGGTCTCGCCAACCTGTCCGTGCCCGCCGACGAGCTCGACGCGGCGGTACGGGACCTCAGCGCCGCCCTGCTCGCGGCGCCCCGCGACGCGGTCACCGAGACCAAGGCGCTGCTCCAGGGCGTCTCCGGCCGCTCCTACGAGGAGCAGCGCATCGCCGAGCGCGCCGCCCAGGCCCGCCGCCTGCGCGACCTGGCGGGCCTCGGCGACTGACGCACGCGCGCGTGAAGGACGGCTGACGCGCGCGCCCGGGGCAGTGCCGAACGCGCGCCGGAAGCGGCGCACGCGCGCGTCCGGCGCAGTGCCCACGCACGCGCGCGTTCAGCGCAGTTCCGACACCAGTACCGTGACCGCGGTCGCCCCATCGGCGGCCGCGGTCGCGGCGTTCCGGGCGGCGCGGGCCACGTCCAGCGGGCGGTGACCGGCCGTCACGGCCAGCTCCACCCGCACCCCCTCCGGGCCCCGGTGCACCGGTGGTCCCCAGGCGTCCGTCACGCCCGCCACGCCCTCGACCCGCAGGACGGCCAGGGCCACCGGATCGTCCGTCGCCGGGGCCGGCCGCCCCGGCGGGGGAGCGGCCGGACCCGCCGCCGGCTCCGCGTCGAACAGCTCCGTCACCCGCAGGTCCACGGCCGTCACGAGCAGCCCGAGTCCGTCCCGCGCCGCCCCGAGCAGGGCCGCCCGCAGCTCCTCGGCCAGCTCCGGCAGCGGACGGCCCGCGACCGCCCCGAAGTCCGCGGTGATCCGCAGCACCCCCGGCCCGAGCGCGCCCGGCGGCACCGGAAACGGCTCGGCCCCCGCCGCCCCCTCGTTCTCGGCCTCCAGGTCGGGCCCGACCCGGAGCCTGCCCGGCACCACTCCCCGTACCGCCGCGGCGGCCGGGTCGAGGACACCCCGCACCGCCCGCTCGGTGATCCACGAGCCGTCCCCGGCCGTCCCGAGCGGGAGCAGCCTGCCCGGCGCGAGCCGCTCCCGTACCGCCGCCGTCCATCCTTCAGCCGTCGTCATTCCCCCAGCCTGCCGCATTCCTGGCGCGAAGCGGGGCAAGTCGCCTTAATGTGGGCGAAGAACCCCGAAATGTGACGGAAGGGGCTAAAACTCATGACGGACACCACTTACTCAGGAGACTCCGGGACGGACGAACCGCGCCGCGGCTCCATGGTCAAGCGGGGCGGCGGGCCGGCGGCCTCCCGGGGCCGGACGACGATCGCCGACGGCGTCGTGGAGAAGATCGCCGGGCTCGCCGCGCGTGACGTCGACGGCGTCCACGCCATGGGCAGCGGCTTCTCCCGTACCTTGGGCGCCGTCCGCGACCGGGTGCCCGGCGGAGGCGGCGGCAAGTCGGGGGTCACCCGAGGCGTCAAGGCCGAGGTCGGCGAGGTGCAGACCGCACTCGACCTGGAGATCGTCGTCGACTACGGCGTCTCCATCGCCGACGTCGCCGGCGACGTCAGGGAGAACGTCATCGCCGCCGTGGAGCGGATGACGGGCCTCGAAGTCGTCGAGGTCAACATCGCGGTCAGCGACGTGAAGCTTCCCGAGGACGAGGAAGAGGAGCCGGAGCCCCGACTCCAGTAGTCGTCGGAACCCCGGCGACAAGGGCCAGGAAAGGGACTCGGAATGAGCATGGCGGTGGTCGGCCTGCTGGCCGGCATGGCTCTCGGATTCGCCGGATACTTCGGTGGCTTCGGAGCGTTTCTACTGGTCGCGGCCCTCGGCGCGGTCGGCTTCGTGGCCGGGCGGTTCCTCGACGGGGACCTCGAACCCGGAGATCTGTTCCGGGGACGCGAACGCGGCGACCGGCGGCGGTGACCCGAGGTGGTGACGGACCTGGCAGACGATCCGGTACGGGACGGGGTGCGGGACCGGGGGGCGACCACCATCGCCGACCGCGTCGTCGCGAAGATCGCCGCCCAGGCGGCCGGAGAGGCCCTCGACTCCGTCCCCGAAGGGGGATCGAAGCCACATGCCTCGGTGGTCGTCCACCGGGACACCGCCCGTGTCTCGGTGAGCCTCGACCTCGACTACCCCTCCGACGTCGGCCGCCAGTGCGGCGCCGTCCGGAGTCGGGTACGCACCCGCGTGGAGGGGCTCGTCGGTCTGGAGGTCCATGAGGTGACCGTCCACGTCGAGCACCTCCACTCCGCGCACACCCGCCACACCTCGCCGAGGGGCCGCCTCGCATGACCACCACCCCGGAAACGGACCCCACAGCGAGCGCGGGCCCCCCGGCCGGACCCGCCGACGGCGCGGCGGTCGTCCCGGCCGACGTGCCGACGCCCCGCGCCCGCCGCTTCTGGTCCGTCCGCCGCATCCCCGCCGCCCTCCTCGCGGCCGTCGTCCTCGGCGCCGCCGGGCTGCTCCTCTACGACATCGCGGCCGTACGGGCCGACCGCTCCGCGATGGCCTGGCGGCGCCGGCTGGCCCACGCCCTCGCGACCCGGCCCCTCGACGACGTGGTGATCGTCGCCGGTGCGGCCGTCGCCGTCCTGCTCGGCCTCTGGCTCCTCGTCCTGGCCCTCACCCCGGGGCTGCGCGACGTCCTCCCGATGCGCCGCGAGCACACCGACGTGCGGGCCGGGCTGGACCGCGAGGCCGCCGCCCTCATCCTGCGGGACCGCGTCATGGAGGTCTCCGGGGTCCGGTCCGCCCGGGTGAGCGTCCGCCGCGCCAAGGTCGGCGTCCGGGCGGTGTCCCACTTCCGCGCCCTCGACGAGGTCCGCGCCGACGTGGAGACGGCGCTCGCCTCCGGCGTCGACGAGCTCGGCCTCGCCCACCCGCCCACGCGGGCGGTGCGGGTGGCCCGGCCGTCGCGGAAGGAAAGGAAGGCCAAGTGACCGTCGTCCTCCGGCGCGTCAACCGCGTCCTGCTCGGTCTCGCCGGGCTGCTCCTCGTGGTCGTCGGCGGCGCCGTCCTCGCCGCCGCCCTCGACCTGTCCGTACCGTCCTGGTGGCCCTGGTCGGGCCCCTCCGACGTGCTGCTCTCCACCGCCGACCGGCAGCGCTGGCGGGACGAGAGCTGGTGGTGGCCGGTGGTCATCGCCGTCCTCGGGCTCATCGTCCTGCTGGCCCTGTGGTGGCTGCTCGTCCAGTTCCGGCGGGCCCGGCTCGCCGAGGTCCTCGTCGACACCGGCGACGGCGAGGAGGCGGTCCTGCGCGGCAGTGCCCTGAAGAGCGTCCTGGAGGCGGACGCCGCCTCGCAGGACGGCGTCGCCCGGGCCAAGGTCGCCCTCACGGGCCGCCGCGCCGCCCCCCGGACCCGGATCGCGCTCCTCCTGGAGCCGCACGCCTCCCCGGGCGACGCCCTGTCCACCCTCAGCACCCGGGCCCTCGCCCACGCCCGCACGTCGGCGGGACTGCCCGCCCTGCCCACCGAGGCGCGGCTGCGCGCGGTGAAGCACCGCGCCCGCCGGGTCGCCTGAGGGCCCGGACCCTCGCCCGAGGGCGGGGGTCCGGACGCCGTCGCCCGAAGGACGGACCGTCGCCCCGGGATCAGAATCCGGCGCGCGCCCCGCCGTCCACCGGCAGCATCAGCCCCGTCAGGTACGACGCGGCCGGCGAGAGCACGAAGGCCGCCGTGCGTCCGAACTCCTCCGGGGCGCCGTAGCGCCGCAGCGGGATCGTGAGCTCGTTCGCCGCGCGGGCCGCGTCCGCGTCGCCGGAGAGCGCGTCGAGGGAGCGGACCCGGTCCGTGTCGATGCGGCTCGGCAGCAGACCGACGACCCGGATCCCGCGCGGGCCCAGGTCGTTGGCGAGGGACTTGGCGAAGCCGGCCAGTCCCGGGCGGAGCCCGTTGGAGATGGTGAGGCCGGGGATCGGCTCGTGGACGGAGCCGGACAGGACGAAGCCGATGACCCCGCCCTCGCCGAGCGTCTCGGCGGCCGCGCGGGCCAGCCGCACCGCCCCCAGGAAGACCGTGTCGAAGGCGGCCGCCCACTCCTCGTCGGTGTTGTCCGCCGCGAAACCGGGCGCCGGGCCGCCGACGCTGATCAGGATGCCGTCGAAGCCCCCGAAGCGGGCCCGCGCCTCGGCGATCAGCCGGGCCGGGGTCCCCGGGTCGGTGTTGTCGGCGGCGATCCCGGCCGCCCCCTCGCCCAGCTCGGCCACCGCGTCGGCGACCGTCTTCTCCTCGCGCCCGGTGACCAGCACCTTCGCGCCCTCGGCGAGCAGCGCCTCGGCCGAGGCCCGGCCGAGCCCCCGCGTCGCACCGGTCACCACGTACACACGGTCCTTCAGTCCAAGATCCATGCCCCTATCCTGCCGCGTCCTCGGCGGCCAGGGCGAGAGCCGTCCCCACCAGTCCGATGTGGCTGAAGGCCTGCGGGAAGTTCCCCAGCTGCCGTCCCGCCACCGGGTCGTACTCCTCCGCGAGGAGCCCCACGTCGTTGGTGAGGGTGAGGAGCCGCTCGAAGAGCTGGCGGGCCTCCTCGGCGCGCCCGGTCAGCCGCAGCGCGTCCGCCAGCCAGAACGAGCAGACCAGGAAGGTCCCCTCCTGCCCCGGGAGCCCGTCCAGGGCAGTCGAGTCGGGGCTGTACCGGCGCAGGAAGCCGCCGTGCATCAGCTCCTCCCGTACCGCGTCCACCGTCCCCACCACCCGGGGATCGTCCGGCGGCAGGAAGCCGACCTGGGGGATGAGGAGGGTGGCGGCGTCCAGCTCGGACGAGCCGTACGCCTGGGTGAAGGTGTTCCGCACGGGGTCGTACGCCCGCGCGCACACCTGGGCGTGGATCTCGTCCCGCATCGCCCGCCACCGCCCCGCGTCCCCCGGCAGCGTGGGGTCGGCCTCCAGGGTGCGGACCGCCCGGTCGGCGGCGACCCAGGCCATCACCTTCGAGTGGGTGAAGTGGCGGCGCGGCCCCCGGACCTCCCACAGGCCCTCGTCCGGCTCCCGCCAGGTGGACTCCAGGAAGCCGAGGAGGCTCAGCTGGAGGTTCCAGGCGTGCCGCTCCGCCGGGATCCCGGCCTCACGCGCGCGGTAGAGGGAGTCCATGACCTCGCCGTACACGTCCAGCTGGAACTGGTCCACCGCCGCGTTCCCGGTCCGGACCGGCGCCGAGTCGGCGTAGCCGCGCAGCCACGGCAGGCTGGTCTCCGGCAGCCGGCGCTCCCCGGCCGGCCCGTACATGATCTGCAGGTCGGCGGGGTCGCCCGCGACCGAGCGGAGCAGCCAGTCCCGCCAGGCGGCCGCCTCCTCCTCGTACCCGGCGGCGAGCAGCGCGCCGAGGGTGAGGGAGGAGTCGCGCAGCCAGCAGGCGCGGTAGTCCCAGTTCCGCACCCCGCCGAGGTCCTCCGGCAGGGAGGTGGTGGGGGCGGCCATGATTCCGCCGGTGGGGGCGTACGTGAGCGCCTTGAGGGTGATCAGGGACCGCAGCACCGACGGCCGGTACGGGCCCTCGTAGGTGCAGCGGGCCGTCCACTTCCGCCAGTCCGCGAGGCACTGCTCCAGGGCCTCGAAGGGGTCGACGAGGGCCGGACGCGGCTCGTGCGAGGGGTGCCAGGTCAGGACGAAGGCCACCTTCTGGCCGGCGGTGACGGTGAAGGAGGACTGGGTGGAGAACTGCTGGCCCCAGGTCTTCACGTGCGGCTCGCTGCGCAGCCAGACCGAGTCCGGCCCGGCGATCGCGACCCGGTGGCCGTCGGCCCTGCGCATCCAGGGCACGATCGAGCCGTAGTCGAAGCGGAGCCGCAGCACGGAGGCCATCTCGACGCTGCCGCTGACGCCCTCCACGATCCGCATCAGGTCGGGGGACGCGTCCCGCTGCGGCATGAAGTCGACGACCTTGACGGTGCCCGTACGGGTCTCCCAGTAGGTCTCCAGGACGAGGGTGTCCTCGGCGTAGCGGCGGGTGGTGCAGCTCGTGGCGCCCTTGGGCGCGACGGTCCAGTGGCCGTTGTTCTCGTCGCCGAGGATGGCGGCGAAGCAGGCGGCGGAGTCGAAGCGGGGCAGACACAGCCAGTCGACCGACCCGTCGCGGCCGACGAGCGCGGCGGTCTGGAGATCCCCGATGAGGGCGTAGTCGTCGATACGTTGCGTCACGCTTCGGCCTGTTCCCGGAAGCGGCGACGGTCAATCAGCGGGACGGAGTGCCCTGCGCCTCCGCCATGTCCCGATCCGGGGATCCGGGGGCCTCGGCGGCGTCCCCGGCCTCCCGGTCGCGCTTCTCCCGGCGCACCAGGATCACCCAGCCGACGGGCACCCCGGCGGCGAAGAGCCACCACTGCACGGCGTACGCCATGTGGGGACCGATCGACTCGTGGTCCGGCTCGGCGATCGTCTCGGGGGTGCCGCCGGGCGGCTCGGGCGCGGTCAGCTCCAGATAGCCGCCGAGGACCTCGCGGCCCATGAGCTCGGCCTGCTGCCGGCTGCTGATGAGCATGACCTGGCGGTCCGGCAGGCCCTTCAGGTCCTTGATGCCGCTGGCGCCCGTCGTCTCGTCCGCCTTGAGCCGTCCCGTGACGGTGACCTCGCCCTTGGGGGCGGGCGGCACCGGCGGGTAGGAGTGCTGGTCGGCGGCGGCCGGGACCCAGCCGCGGTTGACCAGGACGACCCGGCCGTCGCGGAGGACCAGCGGGGTCAGGACGTGCACGCCCACCTGGTCGTCGGAGGAGGTGCGGCGGCGGACGACCACCTCGTGGGCGGTGTCGAAGGTGCCGGTGGCGGTGACCCGCCGCCAGTAGTCGGCGCGCGGGACGGTGTGACCGGGGGAGGTGAGCTCCTCGACCGGGAGCGGCTTCGCCTTGAGGTTGTCCGCGATCAGGGTGTTCTGGGCGACCCGGTGCTCGTGCCGGTGGAACTGCCAGAATCCCAGCTGGATCATCGTGGGGATGAGGGCGAGGGCGCCGAGGGTGAGGATCACCCACTGCCGGGACAACAGGAAGCGGTACACCCCACGACCGTACAGCGGGGGCCGAGGGGTGTACGCACGGGGGGTTCGGGGCGGGGCGCCCGGCCGCCCGGGATCGTTTCCTCACACCCTGTCGACGATGCCCACCTTTCCCTCCGCGCGGGCGCAGTGGCCGCCGCAGTACCAGCTGCCCTCGACCTCGACGCCCTGTCCGATGATCTGGACCCGGCAGTGCTCGCAGATGGGCGCCATGCGGTGGATGGCGCAGGCGAAGCAGTCGAAGACGTGCACCGCGCCCTGCGCGTGCACTTCGAAGGACATGCCGTAATCGTTTCCGCAGACCTCACAACGTGCCATGCGCCACAGGGTGGAGCGCCCGGCGGGCGCGCGCAGCGCGGCGCGCCCGCAGAGCCGGGGGCGTCACCCGTCTGCCGGGGTCACGTCCCGCAGCAGCTGGGTGTAGGCGGCCTCGTCGACGACCGGGGTGCCGAACGACCGGGCCTTGAGGGTCTTGGAGGTGGCGGAGTCCGGGTCGTTGGTGACCAGGAGGCTGGTCAGCCGGGAGACGCTGGTGGCGACGTGGAGACCGGCCTCGACGGTGCGGTCCTCCAGGAGCTCGCGGTCGATGGAGGTGTCGCCGGAGAACGCCACCCGCATGCCCTGCTTGAGTGGTTTGTCCGACTCGTAACGTCCGGGGTTGGGGTACGGGCACGACGGACGCTTCCGCGAGGGCCGCCAGCTGCCCGCCCGGTAGGAGGACGGGTGGCCCGTCCGGGGCTGCGTCGGCGTCGAGGCCCACTCGGTGAGCGGCCGGCACTCGAGCAGCGGCAGCCGTACGTTCCGCTCGGCCGCCGCGTGCAGGCTCGGCCGGAACGCCTCGGCGAGCACCCGCGCGTCGTCGAGCGCGTTGTGCGCGCGCTGCTGCACGACGCCGAAGTGCGCCGCGAGCGACTCCAGCTTGTGGTTGGGCAGCGGCAGCGACAGCTCCTTGGCGAGCGCGATCGTGCACAGCCGCTGGCGCACCGGCGCGGCGGACTTCGCGCGCGCGTACTCCCGGGCGATCATCTGCCAGTCGAACATCGCGTTGTGCGCGACGAGCACCCGCCCGTCGAGCCGCGCGGCGAACTCCGCCGCGATCTCCGGGAAGAGCGGCGCGCCCTCCAGGACGTCGCTGGTCAGCCCGTGGATCCAGACGGGGCCGGGGTCCCGCTCGGGGTTGACCAGGGTGTACCAGTGGTCCTCGACGTTCCCCTGGGCGTCCAGCCGGTAGACGGCAGCCGACACTATCCGGTCGTCGCGGGCGAGGCCGGTGGTCTCCACGTCGACGACCGCGTACCCCTGCGGGTAGGCGGTCGGCCACATCGCTGCTGTCGTACGGTCGTCAAGCACGGTCATTGAGAATACGGGCCTCCACGGACAGTCGGGTCCCCGGTTCCGGATTCCGTGGCGGTGATCCGCCACCCTCCCGGCCGGGATCCGCCACCGTCCCCCTCGCGTGCGGGAGCGCGGACGGCGCGCGCGGCGCGGCCTTCCCGGCGGCCCGGCGCGGGGAATCCGGCCGGTGCCGGGTCGCTCGGCCGAGCGCGGCGACCAGGTCGCCGGCCGCCGCCGCGTCGAGACCGCAGCCGTCCCCGGGGCCCGGCAGCAGCCGGTGGACCGTGCCCGTCGCCCCCGTCGCCCCCGTCGCCCCCGTCGCCCCCGTCGGGGCCACGTCCGCCGTCGAGCAGCGCGAGGAGGACGTGCCGGCCCGTCGCGGCCTCGGCGGCGGCCGCCGGCCCGTCCTCCGTCGTGCGCCGCCCGTCCGGCGCCCCGCCCGTCCGGATCCGGTCCGCGAAGCGCGGGGCGGGCTCGCCGGCGCCGCGCCGGTACGCCCACACCTCGCCCGCGGCCTCCCGGCCGCACCGGAGCACGGTCGCCGTGCCGGTGCGGGCCGCCGCGTGCCGGACCGCCGGGTCCCCCAGGGTGGTGCGGCCGGCCTGGGCGCGTCCCGCGCTGCGCGGAGGGGGAGAGGGAGGGGCGGGGGTGCGGAGGTTCGGTCTCCTCAGCGCAGCAGCCCCGCCACCAGCGCGCGCACCGCCACCAGGAACACGGCCTCCGTGTCGATCGGCGCGGCGAGGGCGCGGGCGAGCTCCGGGTCGGGGGTGGTGAGGCCGGTCGGCTCCGTGGCCCAGAGCTCCGTCTCGGCCGGCGGCTGGGCGGGGGCGCGTTCGCGGTTGCGCTCCACGAGGACGTGGCCGACGACCTGGAACTGGACCGCGTGGACCAGGGCGGCCGCGCGGACGCCGCGCAGCCCCGCCGCGTGGGCCTCGTGGACCAGGGCGCGTTGGGCCGGCAGGAACATGCGTTCCGTCAGACCGCGTTCGTGGACCATCGCCACCAGGTGCGGGTGTTCGCGCAGGGCGCGGCGCAGTGCGCGGGCGACCGAGACGATCCGCTCGGCCGGGGTCGCGCCCCGGGGACGGATCGTGCCGAGGTCGGCGACGGTGCGGGCGACGAGGGCGTCGAGGAGCGACTCGCGGTTGCCGACGTGCCAGTAGATCGAGGTGACCGCGGTGCCGAGCTCGGAGGCGAGCCGACGCATCGTCAGCGCGTCCGGGCCGTGCTCCCTCACCAGGGCGGCCGCCGTGTCCAGGACCTCGTCGCGGGTCAGCGCGGAGCGTGCCATCGGTTCCCCCAACTCCTCTGCGTGCAGCCCTCTTTACCCTGCGGGGCGGTCGGTGTAACTGTGTTACAGGCCGACACTTCCCGAAGGGCGGTACGTCATGGCACGAGTACGGTACGGGGCTCGCGGCGACGCGGAGGCGGCGGCGGCCCGCGAGCGGTCCGCCAGGCTCCCCGACATCTGGTCCACCGGCGTGGTCGCCGTCTGGGAGACCGATCCGGACGTCGTGGCGGCGGTCCTGCCGCCCCCGCTGAAACCCACCGCGCGCCCCCTCGTGCGCGTCAACATCAGCAAGGTCGACCTGCCCGGCTACCCGCTCGGCGCCGGATCGGTGGCCGTCGCCGCCGCCCACGGCGACCGGGAGGGCTGGTATCCGCTGGTCATGCCGATGACCCACGAGCGGGCCCTGATCGGCGGGCGCGAGGTGTTCGGCGAGCCGAAGAAGCTGGGCGAGGTCACCGTCGAGCGGGACGGGCTCGTCGTGCGCGCCGCCCTCGCCCGGCACGGCATCGCCTTCGTGGAGGTGCGCGGAGCGGTCTCCGGCCCGCTGCCGCTGCCGGAACCCGTCGAGAAGACCGACTTCTACTTCAAGTTCCTGCCGGGCGTGGAGGGGACCGGCTTCGACGCCGACCCCGTCCTCGTCCACTGCGTCCGGAACGAGAAGGTGCGGAAGCTGGAGCGGATCACGGGCGACGTGGTCCTGCGCGAGTCCATGTACGACCCGGTCGCCGACCTCCCCGTGCGCCGGCTCGTCGAGATCACGATCGGCGAGAAGACCACCGACCAGAAGGGCACGGTCGCCGAGCGGGTCTCCGCCCGTGACCTGCTGCCCTTCGTCCACCAGCGGTACGACGACCCGCTCCAGATCCTCGACGGCCCCCCGGAAGGAAGTGCCTGATGGAGCTGCGTGAGGGGCAGGTCGCCGTCGTCACGGGCGCGGCGAGCGGCATCGGGCTCGCGATGGCCCGCCGCTTCGCCGCCGAGGGCCTCGCCGTCGTCCTCGGGGACGTCGAGCGGGGAGCGCTCGCGGAGGCCGCCGACGAGCTGATGGAGAGCGGGGCGCAGGTCCTCGCCCGGACGGTCGACGTCTCGGACCCCGACGAGGTGCGGGCGTTCGCCGACGCCGCGTACGACACCTTCGGGGCCGTCCACGTCCTCTGCAACAACGCGGGCGTCGGTTCCGGCGCCGAGGGCCGCATGTGGGAGCACGAACCCAACGACTGGAAGTGGGCCTTCTCCGTCAACGTCTGGGGCGTCTTCCACGGCATCCAGGCCTTCGTCCCGCGCATGCTCGCGGGCGGCGAACCCGGCCACGTGGTGAACACCTCCTCGGGCGACGGCGGCATCGCCCCGCTGCCCACCGCCTCCGTGTACGCGGTCACCAAGGCGGCCGTCGTCACCATGACCGAGTCGCTCTACGCCCATCTGCGCGCCGAGCACGCGCGCGTGGGCGCCTCCGTGCTCTTCCCGGGTCCGCACATGCTCCGCACCGGACTGTGGGAGTCGCACCGCAACCGGCCCGAGCGGTACGCCAAGCAGCGGCCGCGCCGGTCCCCGTACCGCAGCCTCGACCAGTGGGAGGCGGCGATGAAGGAGGCCGGGCACGAGGTGGCCTTCACGCCGGTGGAGGAGGTCGCCGAGCACGTCGTCGACGGCATCCGCGCCGACCGCTTCTGGATGCTGCCGGCCAGCGAGCACAGCGACCGCCAGATCAAGGCGCGCTCGCAGTCCATGCTCGACCGCGCCAACCCGTCGTACCTGGAGAGTTTCATCCTCGACTGAGGGGCTTCGCCATGAGCAACGAGCGCCATGAGGACCCGTATCTGATCATCTCCTCCGACTGTCACGCCGGGCTGCCCACCGAGGAGTACCGGCCCTATCTCGACCCCCGCTTCCACCGGGACTTCGACGACTTCCTGGCGGGGCGCGATGCCCGCCGTGAGGCCATGACCCGGCTCGGGGTGCGCAACGAGGCCTTCGCGGACAAGTGGTTCAGCGACAACGAGGAAGGCCTGCGCGGCGGCTGGGACCCCGCCCGGCGCGTCAAGGAGCTCGACGGCGACGGGGTGGCCGCCGAGGTCGTCTTCCCCGACGCGGACGCCGTGGACAGCCGGACCGCCGCGCCCTTCGGCGTCGGCCTCGGGCTCTCCGGCGACCAGGACCCGGAGCTCGGCATGGCGGGTGCGCGGGCGCACAACCGCTGGCTCGCCGACTTCGTCTCCTCGAATCCGGCCCGGCACTGCGGGGTCGCCCTCCTTCCCGTCACCGCCGACGTCCGCGAGGTCGTCGCCGAGATCCACCGCGCCAAGGAGTCCGGGCTCGGCGCGCTCATGATCCCCTCCATGTGGGTGGACAAGGCCCCGTACCACGACCGGTGTTACGACCCGGTGTGGGCGGCGGCCGCCGAGACCGGCATGCCGGTCGTCACCCACTCCGGGGCGGCGCCGCGCGAGGAGTACGGGAACCACCTCGGGATCTACGTCTCCGAGGTCACCTGGTGGCCCGCCAGGCCGCTGTGGTTCCTGCTCTGGTCGGGCGTCTTCGAGCGCCACCCCGGCCTGCGGTTCGGGGTCGCCGAGTCCGGCTGCTGGTGGCTGCCGAACCTGCTCTGGTTCATGGACCGGCTCTACCTGGGCGCGCACGGCGGCAAGAAACTGTCCCCGTTCGCGGAGCTGAAGCGGCCGCCGAGCGAGTACCTGGACCGGCAGGTCTTCGTCTGCGCCACCAACACCAAGCGGCGCGAGCTCGCGCAGCGGTACGAGATCGGCGTCGACAACATCCTGTGGGGCTCGGACTTCCCGCACCCGGAGGGGACGTGGCCGGACACGCGCGCGTGGCTGCGGAAGACGTTCCACGACATCCCGGTCGAGGAGACGCGGCGGATGCTCGGTCTCGCCGCCGCGGAGGTTTTCGGATTCGATGTCCACCTACTGGATCCGATAGCCCGTCGGATCGGCCCCACCCCCGCCGACCTCGGCCAGCCCGCCGACCAGGCCGCCGTCGAAGCCTCCTGGGCCCGCTCGCGCGAGGTCGGCAGGCACTGGCTCACCGACCACGAGTTCCCGGTCCTGGGGGTGAACCCGTGACCGACCGCTACACCGTCGTCTCCGCCGACTGCCACGCGGGCGCCGACCTCCTGGACTACAAGCCGTACCTGGAGAAGCGGCACCACGACGACTTCGACGCCTGGGCGGCGACCTACGTCAACCCGTACGAGGACCTCCTCGCCGACACCGCCGACCGCAACTGGAACTCCGGGCGCCGGCTGCGGGAGCTGGAGGCGGACGGAATCGTCGCCGAGGTCGTCTTCCCGAACACGATCCCGCCGTTCTTCCCCAAGGCCTCCCTGATGGCCCAGCCGCCCACCCGCGCCGAGTACGAGCGGCGCTGGGCCGGGCTCCAGGCGCACAACCGCTGGCTGGCCGACTTCTGCGCGGACGCCCCGGGACGCAGGGCGGGCGTGGCACAGATCCTCCTCAACGACGTGGACGCGGCGGTCGCGGAGATCCGCCGCACCCGCGAGGCGGGGCTGACCGGGGGCATCCTCCTGCCGGGCGTCCCGCCGGGCTCGCCCGTCCCCGAGCTGTACTCCGAGGCGTACGACCCGATCTGGGCCGTCTGCGCCGAGCTCGACGTCCCGGTCAACCACCACGGCGGCTCCGCCTCGCCACCGCTGGGCGACGAACCGGCCGCCCGCGCGGTGTTCATGGTGGAGACCACCTGGTTCTCCCACCGGGCCCTGTGGCACCTGATCTTCGGCGGCGCCTTCCGGCGCCACCCGGGGCTCAAGCTGGTCCTGACCGAGCAGGGTTCGGGCTGGATCCCCGGCGTGCTCGACATGCTGGACTACTACCACCGGCGCCTGGTGTCGGCGGCGACGAAGGCCGCCACCGCCGAGTCCAAGTTCGGCGCCGGCCTCGCGGAGTCCATGGGCAAGGGCCCCGGCGAGGTCTGGCGGGACAACTGCTTCGTCGGCGCGAGCTTCATGCGCCCCCACGAGGTGCCGCTGCGCGACCGGATCGGCCTCGACAAGATCATGTGGGGCAGCGACTACCCGCACGACGAGGGCACCGCCCCGTACTCCCGCGAAGGCCTCCGCATCGCCTACGCGGGACTGCCCCGGGAGGAGGTCGCCGCCATGGTCGGCGGGAACGCGGCCCGCGTCTACGGCTTCGACCTCGCCCTCCTCGACCGCCTCGCCGCCGTCCACGGCCCGACCGTCGAGGAGATCGCCCGGCCCCTTGAGGAGGTCCCCGCGGGCGCCACCAGCCCGGCCTTCGCCCCGGGCGGGTCGGTCCGCGTCTGGTGAGCCGCCGGGTGCGACCCTCCTGACGTGACCGAACCTCCCGCGCACGACGAGACCCACGGCGGTGGCCTGGGCTCCCGTCTCAACTGGCTCCGGGCGGCCGTGCTCGGAGCCAACGACGGCGTCGTCTCCACGGCCGGCCTCGTCGTCGGCGTCGCCGGCGCCACCGAGTCCCGGGCCGCCCTGCTCACGGCCGGCCTCTCGGGGCTGCTCGCCGGTTCCATGTCGATGGCGGCGGGGGAGTACGTCTCGGTCTCCAGCCAGCGCGACTCCGAACGGGCCGCGCTCGCCCAGGAGAAGCGCGAACTGCGCGAACAGCCGGAGGTCGAACTCGCCGAACTGACCGGCATGCTCGCCGCCCGGGGCCTCTCCCCGGAGGTGGCCCGCGAGGCCGCCGAACAGCTCACCGAGCGCGACGCCCTGCGCGCCCACGCGCGCGTGGAGCTCGGCATCGACCCCGACGACCTCACCAACCCCTGGCACGCGGCCGGCGCCAGCTTCCTCGCCTTCACCGTCGGCGCCCTGCTCCCGCTCCTCGCGATCGTCCTCCCGCCGGCCTCCGCCCGCCTCTGGATCACGGTCCTCTCCGTCCTCGCGGCCCTCGTCCTCACCGGCTGGTGGAGCGCCCGCCTCGGCGACGCCCCCACGGGCCCCGCGATCCTGCGCAACGTGGCGGGCGGCGCCCTCGCGATGGCGGTCACCTACGGGGCCGGGTCCCTGCTGGGAGCGGCGGGGGTCTGAGCCGCTTGTCGGAAGGTGCCAAAGCTTGCTGACAAGTCGTCTCGCATACTTGTTGGTAACCACGTCTAGCCGTCCCCCGCCACCCGCCTCTACCGTCGACGCCATGCCGAACCTGCCCGATGTCGTGCTCTGGTCCATACCGGCGTTCGTCCTGCTCACCGTCCTCGAGATGGTCAGCCACCGGATCCACCCCGACGAGGACGCCGCCGGGTACGAGACGAAGGACGCCGCCACCAGCCTCGGCATGGGCCTGGGAAGCCTCGCCTTCGACGCGCTGTGGAAGATCCCCGTGGTCGCGATCTACACCGCCGTCTACGAGCTGACCCCGCTCCGCGTCCCCGTCCTCTGGTGGACGATCCCGCTCATGCTGCTCGCGCAGGACTTCCTCTACTACTGGCAGCACCGCGGACACCACGTCATCCGCATCCTCTGGGCCTGCCACGTCGTCCACCACAGCAGCCGGAAGTTCAACCTCACCACCGCCCTGCGACAGCCGTGGACCAGCGTGACGGGCTGGCCGTTCTACCTGCCGATGATCGCCCTCGGCGTCCACCCGGCGGCCGTCGCCTTCTGCTACTCGGTCAACCTCGTCTACCAGTTCTGGATCCACACCGAGCGCATCGACAAGCTGCCCCGCCCCTTCGAGTACGTCCTCAACACCCCCTCGCACCACCGCGTCCACCACGCCTCCCAGGGCGGCTACCTGGACCGGAACTTCGGCGGCATCCTCATCGTCTGGGACCGGATGTTCGGCTCCTGGGTCGGCGAGACCGAGCGGCCCGTCTACGGCCTCACCAAGAACATCGCGACCTACAACCCGCTGCGCGTCGCCACCCACGAGTACGCCGCCATCGCCCGCGACCTGCGCGCCGCGCACGACTGGCGCGAGCGCGCCGGCCGGGTCTTCCGCGGCCCGGGCTGGCAGCCGGCCCCGGCCACCGGCCCGAACCCCACGGCGACGGGCCCCGCACCGGACGCCCTGCCCGCCCCGCAGGCCGGCACCGCGCCCGAGGCCGCCGCGTGAGCACCGCCCCCGCGGCCGCCCGCGCCGTCCCGACCGCCGCCTCCCGCGCGCTCCTCGCCGCCTTCGGGCTCGCGGCCGCCGTCGACCTGGTCTCCCTGCTCGCCGGCGCCGACCTCGGCCACCAGATCGCCAAACCGCTCCTGATGCCCCTGCTCGCCGCGTACGCCGTCACCCTCGGCGCCCCGCGCCTGCTCACCGCCGCGCTCCTCCTCGGCTGGGGCGGCGACGTCTTCCTGCTCTCCGACGCCGACTGGGCCTTCCTCGTCGGCATGGGCTCCTTCGCCGCCGGACACGTCTGCTACCTGGTCCTCTTCGGACGGAGGCGTACGTCCCCGGTGCTCGGCGCCCTGTACGCGGCCGCGCTCGTCGGCACCGTCGTGCTCCTCTGGCCCGACCTCCCCGCCGAACTGAGGATCCCCGTCGCCGGCTACTCGCTGCTGCTCACCGCGATGGCCTACCGCTCCAGCGCCCTCGGGCTCCTCGCCGGCCTCGGCGGCGCCCTGTTCCTGCTGTCCGACACCCTCATCGCCACCGGCGTCGCCGAATGGCCCCAGCTGCCGGCGCCCGACTTCTGGGTCATGCTGACCTATATCGCGGCGCAGTACCTGCTGACGGCGGGAGCGCTCCGCGCGATGTACGGTGAACGTCGTACAACCGTCTGACAGCAAGGACCACCCCCCATGCGCGCCACCACCATCCACGCCCCCTTCGACATGCGCGTGGAGGACGTGCCCGACCCGGTGGTGCAGGAGGCCACGGACGTCGTCCTGCGGGTCCTGCGCGCCTGCATCTGCGGCAGCGACCTGTGGGCCTACCGCGGCGAGTCCGCCCGACAGCCCGGCCAGCGCATCGGCCACGAGTTCCTCGGCATCGTCGAGGCGGCCGGCTCCGACGTCACCGGCTTCGCCGTCGGCGACCTCGTCGTCGCCCCCTTCGTCTGGTCCGACGGCACCTGCGAGTACTGCGCCGAGGGCCTCCAGACCTCCTGCCCGCGCGGCGGATTCTGGGGCTCGGTCGGCTCCGACGGCGGCCAGGGCGAGGCCGTCCGCGTCCCCTTCGCCGACGGCACCCTCGTCAAGCTCCCCGCCGAAGCCGCCTCCGACGACCACCTCCTGACCGCGCTGCTCGCCCTCTCCGACGTCCTGGGCACGGGCCACCACGCGGCTCTCGGCGCGGGGGTCACGAAGGGCTCCACGGTCGCCGTCGTCGGCGACGGGGCCGTCGGCCTCTGCGGCGTCCTCGCCGCCAAGCGGCTCGGCGCCGAGCGGATCATCGCGCTCGGCCGTCACACCGCCCGCACCGACATCGCCCGCGCCTTCGGCGCCACCGACGTCGTCGCCGAGCGCGGCGAGGCCGCCGAGGCCGCCGTCCGCGAGCTCACCGGCGGCCAGGGCGCCCACGGCGTCATCGAGGCCGTGGGCACCGAGCAGTCCATGCGCACGGCCGTCGCGATCGCCCGCGACGGCGGCTCCATCGGCTACGTCGGCGTCCCGCACGGCAGTGGCACCGGCCTCGACCTGTCCGTCATGTTCGACCGCAACATCGCGCTGCGCGGCGGCGTCGCCCCGGTCCGCGCGTACATCCCGGAGCTCCTCCCGGACGTCCTGGCCGGCACCATCGACCCCTCCCCGGTCTTCGACCTGACGGTCGGCCTGGACGGCGTCCCGGCCGGCTACAAGGCGATGGACGACCGCACGGCCCTGAAGGTCCTGGTCAAGCCGTAGCCCGCAAGCGCCGCCGCCTCCCATGCCGCCTTCTGCGTGGCACGGGAGGCGGCCCGCCGCTACCTGTACGGGGGCTCCGGCTCGCCGCCGACCACCGTGTGGGCAATCTCGTTCCGCAGAACGTGGGGCCCCGGACGGAGTCCGGGGGAGGGCGGACACACCCCCGTGCCGGGCGTCCGTCCCGGCCCGCGCCCGTACGGCCCCGTGCCGGCTCCCGTCCGGCGTGTGCCCGCCGTGTGGGCTGCTGCCTCCCGCGCCCACCGTGTGGGCATGCGTTCCGCCGGGGCGGAACGGGTGGGCACACCCTTGTTGTGCCGGCACCGTCTCGGCTCACCTCGCCCCGTACGGCCCCGTACGGCCCCGTGCCGGCTCTCGTCGTGCCGGCTCCCCGCCCCGCCGGGCCGACGGCGTGGAGCCGTATCGGGGCCGGGGCCCAGGGCCCCTCAGCCCCCGAGCCACTCCGCCGCATCCGCCCCCGCGACCCCCGGCGGCCGGGACCACCCCGTGGGCCCGCCCTCGTACGCGACCGGCGACAGCGCGTACCGCAGCCGCCCCAGCGGCCCCTCCGACTCCGCGAGATACCGCTCCGGCGAGTACCGCGGCAGCGAACCCGTCAGCCAGTGCCCCGTCTGCGCGAGGGCCAGGCGGACGAGCCGCGTCCCCCCGTCCCGGGCCTGCTCGGTCAGCGACCGCAGCACCGCCGCCGCGAGCAGATACCCCGTGCCGTGGTCCAGCGCCTGCGCCGGCAGTGCGCCCGGCTCCTCCGCCGACCCCTCCACGGCGGCGATCCCCGTCGCCACCTGCACCAGGGAGTCGAAGCCGCGCCGCCCGCCCCACGGCCCGTAGTCGCCCCAGGCGGAGAGACGGGCGGTCACCAGGCCCGGCCGCTCCAGGTCGAACCGGTCGAGCGCGCCCGGCCGGTAGCCGGTCACCAGGACGTCGGCCGCGTCGAGGAGCTCGTCGAAGGTGCGCCGGTCCGACGGCCGGTCCAGGTCGAGCGCGGCCGTCCGCTTGCCGACGCCCGTGTCCGCGTGCTGGTCCGGCAGTTCGGGGTTGCCCGGCGGGTCGATCCGCAGCACGTCCGCGCCGAGCAGCGCCAGCGTCCGGGTCGCGACGGGCCCGGCGATCACCCGGGTGAGGTCGAGGACCCGCAGCGGGCCGGTGTGCCGCCGGGGCGCGGCCTCGTCGAGCCGCTCCCGGGTCAGCAGCGGCCGCGCCGCCACCTCCCGGCCCTGCTCGCTCGCCGCCCACTCCTCGGGCGTGCGCAGGGCGACGGCCAGGCCCCCGGCCGCGTACACCGCCGTCTCGGCCTCGACGGCCTTCCGCTCGCCGATCGCCGCCGCGACGGCCTCCACGGAGCCGGAGCCCGAGCCGGAGTCCGGCACACCCAGGGCCGCCAGCAGAGCCGCCTTGTGATGCGGGTAGTTGGCGTGCGTACGGACCCAGCCGTCGGCCGCCCGCCAGAACCGTGACAGCGGCGCGAAGTTCACCGGCGCCCGCCCGTCGACCCGCAGGTGACGCTCGCTCACGAAGGCGGTGGCGACGGCCCCGTCGTCGACCCGTACCGGCCCGGGGAGCCCGGCGTGCTCCACCGCGGCGAGCGAGCAGGCCGCGACCGCCGCGCGCGCCAGGTCCATCACGGGCAGCCGCGCGGGCAGCAGCCCGGAGACCCCGCCGTACTCCACGCGGTCGACGAGGGCGGGATCGCCGCCCAGGGCCGACCACAACAACTCCGTACCCGCACGCACCGTGTCGTCCATGACCACAGTGTGGCACTCAGTGCCACCCTGCGGATACGGAGAGGGCCCCGGTGTGGCGCGCCACACCGGGGCCCTCCCGCACGGGTACCGCTTACTTCACGGCGTCCAGCGCGTCGATCAGACCGGCTCCGTAGAAGCCGTTCTTGTTCACGCCGCCCTCGCAGACGGCGTCGATCTTGCCGTCGCCCTCGATGTCGTACGGGTTGGTGCAGGCGCGGTCGTCGGCCTGCGCGTACAGCAGCGCCTTCAGCGCCGCCGGGCTCGCGTGGGGGTGCGTCGACTTGAGGAGCGCCAGGACACCCGCCGCGTGCGGCGAGGCCATCGACGTGCCGGCCTTGTAGTTGTAGCCGCCGTCGACCGTGGTCGACAGGATGCGGCCGTTGACCGCCGGGGCGTCCGGCGTCTGGTACTCGGTGCGGTCACCGCCGGGGGCGGCGACGTCGATCACGCCGAGACCGTAGTTGGAGTAGGACGCCTTGAGGTCCTTGGCGCCGGTCGCGGAGACCGTCACGACGCCCGGCAGCATGGCCGGGTAGTCGAAGCACTCCTTCGGGTCGATGTCCCGGGTGACCGCCGTGGTGTCGTTCGGGCTGCTCGTGTCGGTGATCTTGTCGGCCGCCAGGTCGAACTTGGAGTTGCCGGCCGCGGCGACGTTGACCGTGCCCTTCTTCTCCGCGTAGCGGGTGGCGCGGGTGACCGCCTCGATGAGGGCCTTCTGGTCCTCGTCGTTCTTGCAGGCGAACATCCACGGGTCGGTGTAGTAGCTGTTGTTCGTGACGTCGACGCCGTGCTCGGCCGCCCACACGAAGCCGCAGACCACGGCCTCGGTGTAGAAGAAGCCGTCCGGGGTGGACACCTTGATGCCGGCGAGCTTGACGCCCGGCGCGACACCGGTGATGCCGATGCCGTTCTTGGCGGCGCCGATGGTGCCCGCGACGTGCGTGCCGTGGTCGCTCTCGCCCTTCATCGGACGCCACGAGCCGGGGGTGGTGTTCGGCTTGCCGGACACGCAGTTGGCGGACGCGGCGGCGTCGAAGTTCGGCGCCAGGTCCGGGTGGGTGTCGTCGACGCCCGTGTCGATGATGCCGACGGTGACCTTGCTGCTGCCGAGCGTCTTCTGGTGGGCCTTGTCGGCCTTGATCGCCGGGAGGTCCCACTGCAGGGGCTCGAGCGGGTCCTGACCGTCCGTGGCGGCGGCCGCGGCGGCCTTGGCCTCGGCCGGGGACAGGGTCTGCGCGCCCTCGTCGACGGAGTCGTCGGACTGGACGGAGAGCGGGGCGGTCCGGGTCGCGCCGGCCGACACCACGCCGGGCGCCTGACGGATCGTCTTCGCGAACTCGGGGTTCTGCGAGTGGACGACGATGACGCCTATCTGGTCGTACGAGATGACCACCTCGCCGCCCGCGGCGGCGATCGCCTTCTTCACCGAGGCGCCGGTCCAGCGACCGCCCTCGATGTTGACGACGTACGAGAGCTTCGGGCCGTTCACGGCCACGGTGGCCGGAGCGTCGCTCAGTTCCGCGGCGGAGGCGGCGCCGGGGGCGAGGAAGCCGAGCGAGGCCGTGAGCGCGAGACCAACCGGCAGAGCAAGAGCTCGGCCGCGCCTCGATCCCAGATGAGCCATGGGTTCTCCACATCATCCGTATGTACTGTCCGCGCGCGGGTTTGCGCGTGGACAGGTGCATGACGAGTGAAGCTATCGCTGATCTTCCCGAAGCTTCAATGAGTTGAGAAGACTTCATGAAGATCTGTTCAAGAAAATCCCGCGGGTGAACCGCTTCGCTTCCGGCTCCGTGCCGTTGGTCAGGGGAGGGGCTCCGCTCGGAGCCCCGCTTTCCGCACCCCGGTGAGGCCCCCTTGACCATGCCGCCCGCCCCCGCGTCACGAGGAGATTCCGTGGCTACCGAAGCACCGCCGCCCAGAAACGGCACGGAGACCGTCCACGATCCCGCGTCGCCCACGACGGAGCAGTTCATCGAGGTGCAGGAAGGCGCGGAGTTCGGCGAACTGCGCCGGACGTACCGCTCCTTCGCCTTCCCCCTCACCCTGGCCTTCATCGCCTGGTACCTGCTGTACGTGCTGCTCTCCAACTACGCGGGCGACTTCATGGGGACCAAGCTGTTCGGCAACGTCAACGTGGCGCTCGTCCTCGGCCTCGGCCAGTTCGCCACCACGTTCCTCATCGCCTGGCTCTACTCCCGACACGCGGCGAACCGCCTCGACCCCCGGGCCGAGGCCATCAAGCACCGTATGGAGGGCGACGCATGAGCACCCCCGTCCTGCTCGCGGCGGGCAACGCCACCACCGAGCACCGGCCCCTGATCATCGCCCTGTTCGGCGCCTTCGTCGTCGCCACCCTCGTCATCACCGTCTGGGCCGGCCGCCAGACCCGCAGCGCCGCCGACTTCTACGCCGGCGGACGCCAGTTCACCGGCTTCCAGAACGGCCTCGCGATCTCCGGCGACTACATGTCCGCCGCGTCCTTCCTCGGCATCGCCGGAGCCATCGCCCTCTTCGGCTACGACGGTTTCCTCTACTCGATCGGCTTCCTCGTCGCCTGGCTCGTCGCCCTGCTCCTGGTCGCCGAACCCCTGCGCAACTCCGGCCGGTTCACCATGGGCGACGTCCTCGCCTACCGGATGCGCCAGAGGCCCGTCCGCACCGCCGCCGGCACCTCGACCATCGTCGTCTCGATCTTCTACCTGCTCGCCCAGATGGCGGGCGCGGGCGTCCTCGTCTCGCTCCTGCTCGGCATCACCAGCGACGGCGGCAAGGTCGCGATCGTCGCCCTGGTCGGCCTCCTGATGATCGTGTACGTGACGATCGGCGGCATGAAGGGCACCACCTGGGTGCAGATGGTCAAGGCCGTCCTGCTCATCGTCGGCACCCTGCTGATCACCTTCCTCATCCTCCTCAAGTTCCACTTCAACATCTCGGAGCTGCTCGGCGCGGCCGCCACCAACAGCGGCAAGGGCGACGCCTTCCTGGAGCCCGGCCTCAAGTACGGCGCCACCGCCATCTCCAAGCTGGACTTCCTCTCGCTCGGCATCGCGCTCGTCCTCGGCACGGCCGGCCTGCCCCACATCCTGATCCGCTTCTACACGGTGCCGACCGCCAAGGCCGCCCGTAAGTCCGTCAACTGGGCCATCGGCATCATCGGCGCCTTCTACCTGATGACGATCGTCCTCGGCTTCGGCGCCGCCGCCCTCCTCAAGAACAGCGACATCGTCGCCTCCAACAAGGCCGGCAACACGGCGGCCCCGCTCGCCGCCCTGGAGATCGGCGGCGGCCCCGACTCCACCGGCGGCGCGATCCTCCTCGCCGTCATCTCCGCCGTCGCCTTCGCGACCATCCTCGCCGTCGTCGCCGGCCTGACCCTGGCCTCCTCCTCGTCCTTCGCGCACGACATCTACGCCAACGTCATCCGGCGCGGGAAGGCCACCGAGCAGGAGGAGGTGCGGGCCGCCCGCTGGGCGACCGTCCTCATCGGCGTCGTCTCCATCGCGCTCGGCGCCCTCGCCCGCGACCTCAACGTCGCCGGCCTGGTCGCCCTCGCCTTCGCGGTCGCCGCCTCGGCCAACCTGCCGACGATCCTCTACTCGCTCTTCTGGAAGCGGTTCACCACCCAGGGCGCCCTGTGGTCGATCTACGGCGGTCTCATCTCCGCCGTCGTCCTCGTGATCTTCTCGCCGGTCGTCTCCGGCAAGCCCACGTCGATGTTCAAGACGGTGGACTTCTACTGGTTCCCGCTGGAGAACCCCGGCCTCGTCTCCATCCCGCTCGGCTTCCTGCTCGGCTGGCTCGGCTCGATCCTCTCCAAGGAGGAGCCGGACAAGGGCAAGTACGCGGAACTGGAGGTCAAGTCCCTCACCGGAGTCGGAGCGCACTGAACCGTATACGTTCCGCGACCGTCCGACGGCCGCGTCGTAGAGTTCTACGACGCGGCCGCGTCGGTCCTCGTGACAATCTGCCCTGCTCGTTGTCCGTGCGCTCGCGTAGGCTCGAAGAACACGCATCCGGAATACGGGGAGGGGGCCCACAGTGCTCATCGACACCTACGGCCGTGTGGCCACTGACCTGCGCGTCTCGCTCACTGACCGGTGCAATCTGCGCTGCACGTACTGCATGCCGGAAGAGGGCCTCCAGTGGCTCGCCAAGCCGGACCTGCTCACCGACGACGAGATCGTCCGGCTGATCCGCATCGCGGTCACCGACCTCGGCGTCACCGAGGTCCGCTTCACCGGCGGCGAGCCGCTGCTCCGTCCCGGCCTCGTCGGGATCGTCGAGCGCTGCGCCGCCCTGGAGCCCCGCCCCCGGATGTCCCTGACCACCAACGGCATCGGGCTCAAGCGCACCGCCGCCGCCCTCAAGGCGGCCGGCCTCGACCGGGTCAACGTCTCCCTCGACACCCTGCGCCCCGACGTCTTCAAGACCCTCACCCGGCGCGACCGCCACCAGGACGTCCTCGACGGCATGGCCGCCGCCCGCGAGGCCGGCCTCACCCCGGTCAAGGTCAACGCCGTCCTGATGCCCGGGCTCAACGCCGACGAGGCCCCCGACCTGCTGGCCTGGGCGGTCCAGGAGGGGTACGAGCTCCGCTTCATCGAGCAGATGCCCCTGGACGCCCAGCACGGCTGGAAGCGCGACGGCATGATCACCGCCGGGGACATCCTGGAGTCGCTGCGCACCCGCTTCACCCTCACGCCCGAGGGCTCCGAGGAGCGCGGCTCGGCCCCCGCCGAGCGCTGGGTGGTCGACGGCGGACCGCACACGGTCGGCGTCATCGCCTCCGTCACCCGCCCGTTCTGCCGGGCCTGCGACCGCACCCGCCTCACCGCCGACGGCCAGGTGCGCACCTGTCTCTTCGCGACCGAGGAGACGGACCTGCGGGCCGCGCTCCGCTCGGACGCCCCGGACGAGACGGTCGCGGAGATCTGGAAGAAGGCCATGTGGGGCAAGAAGGCGGGCTCGGGCCTCGACGACCCGAGCTTCCTCCAGCCCGAGCGCCCGATGTCGGCGATCGGCGGCTGACGCCCAGGCCCTGATCCGCCGGGCGGGCCCTAGGAGTCCGGGTCCCCGGACTCCCACTCGCTCAGCGGCACGACGTCCTTCAGGAAGCCCCGTACACCCAGGAACTGGGAGAGGTGCTCGCGGTGCTCCTCGCACGCGAGCCAGGTCTTGCGGCGCTCGGGCGCGTGCAGCTTGGGGTTGTTCCACGCGAGGACCCAGACGGCGTCGGCGCGGCACCCCTTGGCGGAACAGATCGGCTTCTCTTCGCTCACTGGACCATTGATCACCCGATCATTGTCCAGCAACAGCGATGCCGGGCAGCCACGGGGGGAGCTGCCCGGCATCGGTCCGTCGCTCCGACGGGGGATGCGGAGCGCGTAGGCAGTATGTCACGGCACATGGGGTGCGGTGCACCGGATCGTCATGATTGATCTGAGGTTTTCTTGAGGTTCGGGGCGTCGAGCGCGGGGCGCACCGGAGGGGGGACGAAGGTGGAGGGAAGGGACGGAGCCCTCTCGCGTCCCGCGTTGGCGATCACCACGGCGATGTAGGGGAGCAGGAGGCCCAGGGCCAGCGCCACGAAGGCCACATGCCGTTCCACGTTCCACAGCACCGTCGCGGCGATCACGGAGAGCGTCCGCACCGTCATCGAGATGACATAGCGACGCTGTCGCCCCCGTACGTCGTCGGCGAGCCCCTGCCGGGCCCCCGTGATCCGGAAGACCTCGGTCCCGCCATGCTTCGGCATCGCCGCTCACCACCCACCGGTCGTGCCGGACCCTCCCCGGTCCGGTCCTCTCTCCACCGTACGCCCGCCCCGCGGGGCCGACGAGACCGGGGCACGTACGGCGGTGTCCGACATGCGCCGTATGGCCGATGGGCCGAGACTGGGCCCACATGCGCACTAGGAGGCGATGATGAGTTGGTTGTGGGCGATCATCGTGGGATTCGTCCTCGGTCTGATCGCGAAGGCGATCCTGCCCGGGAAGCAGCAGATCCCGCTCTGGCTGACGACCGTGTTCGGGATTCTCGGCAGCGTGCTCGGAAACGCGGTCGCGACCTGGATCGGAGTCAATGACACCAAGGGCATCGACTGGACCCGGCACCTGCTCCAGCTGATCGGCGCCGTCGCCGTTGTCGGCGTGGGCGACATGCTGTGGGCCTCGATCAGGGGCAACAGAAGACAGCGCGCCTGAGAACGGCGAGAGGCCCGGTACGCGCACCGCGCGCGTACCGGGCCTCTTCCATGATCCCGTCAGCCGGCGAACTCGATCGCCGCCAGGTTCTTCTTGCCGCGCCGCAGCACCAGCCACCGGCCGTGCAGCAGCTCCTCCGCCGACACCTCGGCGTCCTCGGCGGTCACCTTCGCGTTGTTCACGTAGGCCCCGCCCTCCTTCACCGTGCGCCGCGCCGCCGACTTGCTCGCCACGAGGCCGACCTCGGCGAACAGGTCCACGACCTGGCCGAGCTCGGTCACGCGCGCGTGCGGCAGCTCGGACAGCGCGGCGGCGAGCGTCGGCTCGTCCAGCCCGGCCAGGTCGCCCTGCCCGAACAGCGCCTTGGAGGCGTTGATGACGGCCGCGCACTGCTCGGTGCCGTGCACCAGGGTGGTGAGCTCCTCGGCGAGCGCCCGCTGGGCGGCACGCGCCTGCGGCCGCTCGGCGGTCTGCTCCTCCAGCTCCTCCAGCTCCTCGCGGGACTTGAAGGACAGGATCCGCATGTACGTCGAGATGTCCCGGTCGTCCACGTTCAGCCAGAACTGGTAGAACGCGTACGGCGTGGTCATCTCCGGGTCCAGCCAGACGGCCCCGCCCTCGGTCTTGCCGAACTTGGTGCCGTCCGCCTTCACCATCAGCGGGGTCGCGAGCGCGTGCGCCTGCGCGCCCGGCTCCAGGCGGTGGATCAGGTCGAGGCCGGCCACCAGGTTGCCCCACTGGTCCGAGCCGCCCTGCTGGAGCGTGCAGCCGTAGCGGCGGTACAGCTCCAGGAAGTCCATGCCCTGGAGCAGCTGGTAGCTGAACTCGGTGTAGCTGATGCCCTGCTCGGACTCCAGACGCCGGGCGACGGAGTCCTTGGTCAGCATCTTGTTGACCCGGAAGTGCTTGCCGATGTCCCGCAGGAACTCGATCGCCGACATCCCGGCGGTCCAGTCCAGGTTGTTCACCATGACCGCCGCGTTCTCCCCCTCGAAGGAGAGGAAGGGCTCGATCTGCGAGCGCAGCCGGGTCACCCAGTTCGCGACCGTCTCGGGGTCGTTCAGGGTGCGCTCGGCCGTCGGACGCGGGTCGCCGATCTGCCCGGTGGCCCCGCCGACCAGCGCCAGCGGCCGGTGCCCGGCCTGCTGGAGCCGGCGGACGGTGAGGACCTGGACCAGGTGGCCGACGTGGAGACTGGCCGCGGTCGGGTCGAAACCGCAATAGAACGTGACGGGACCGTCCGCGAGAGCCTTGCGCAGTGCGTCCTCATCGGTGGACTGGGCGAACAGCCCGCGCCACTTCAGCTCATCGACGATGTCCGTCACGATCGTCAGTCTCCTTGTGATGCTCATGGGAAATGGTGGTCTCAGTCTAGGCGGGTCAGACCCCCTTGCTGACCGAGCTCATGTTGAAATCGGGGATCCGCAGGGCGGGCATCGCGGCCCGGGTGAACCAGTCGCTCCACTCGCGCGGCAGCGTCTTCTCCGTACGGCCCGCCTCCGTGGCCCGCGACAGCAGGTCCACCGGCGACTCGTTGAACCGGAAGTTGTTCACCTCGCCGACCACCTCGCCGTTCTCGACGAGGTAGACGCCGTCCCGGGTCAGCCCGGTCAGCAGCAGCGTCGCCGGGTCGACCTCGCGGATGTACCAGAGGCAGGTCAGCAGCAGGCCCCGCTCGGTGGAGGCCACCATCTCCTCCAGGGAGCGCTCGCCGCCGCCGTCCAGGATCAGGTTCCCCGCTCCCGGCGCCACGGGCAAGCGAGTAAGCCCCGCCGTGTGCCGGGTGGTGATCAGGTGCGCCAGGGCGCCGGCCTTCACCCAGTCGACCGGCCCGACCGGCAGACCGTTGTCGAAGACGGAGGAGTCGTCGCCGGAGGAGTGCGCGATCACGAACGGCGAGGACTCCAGGCCCGGCTCGTTCGGGTCGCTGCGCAGCGTCAGCGGCAGCGGGGAGAGCGTCTCGCCGAGCCGGGTGCCGCCGCCGGGCTTGGAGAAGACCGTACGGCCCTCCATCGCGTCCCGGGCCGCCGAGGACCACAGCTGGTAGATCATCAGGTCGGCCACGGCGGTCGGCGGCAGCAGCGTCTCGTACCGGCCGGCGGGCAGCTCGATCCGCCGCTCCGCCCAGCCGAGGCGGGTCGCCAGCTCGGCGTCGAGCGCGGCCGGGTCGACGTCCTTGAAGTCCCGGGTCGAGCGCCCGGCCCAGGCGGAGCGCGAGCGGTCCGGGGACTTGGCGTTGAGCTCCAGGGTCCCGTTGGGCTGGTCGTGGCGCAGCCGCAGCCCCGTGGACGTGCCCAGGTAGGTGGAGGTCAGCTCGTGGTGGGCGAAGCCGTAGAGCTCACGTCCGCCGGCACGCGCGCGTGCGAAGGCCTCGCCGAGCGCCGGGGCGAAGTCGGTGAAGACGGCGGAGGAGGTCTCCGCCGGGGCGTCCGCGAAGTCGGGCGAGGCGGGCACGCCCTCCACCAGCGGCTGGGCGTCCTCGGCGGGCCCGGCGGCGCGCGCGGCGGCCTCGGCGGCCCGGACCAGGGGCTCCAGGTCGTCGACGGTCACGGCGGACCGCGAGACGACACCGGAGGCGGTGCCCTGGGCGCCGTCGACGGTCGCGATCACGGTGAGCGTCCGGCCCCGGGTCACCCCGTTCGTGGTGAGCGCGTTCCCGGCCCAGCGCAGATTGGCCGAGGACTCCTCGTCGGCGATGACGACACACCCGTCCGCGCGGGACAGCTCAAGGGCCCGCTCGACGATCTCGTACGGCTTGCTGACGCGGCTCATCGACCGGCCTCCTGCGTCGTGTTCAGACTGTGCTTACCCGGGGGTCGACCCCCGGACCCCCGGCAAAGGTCGTGGCGGGCGTTCATCGACCGGCCTCCTGCGTCGTGTTCAGGATGTTGACGCCCCGGAAGAGGGCGGACGGGCAGCCGTGCGAGACGGCGGCGACCTGGCCCGGCTGGGCCTTGCCGCAGTTGAAGGCGCCGCCGAGGACGTACGTCTGCGGGCCGCCGACCTGCTCCATCGAGCCCCAGAAGTCGGTGGTCGTCGCCTGGTACGCCACGTCCCGCAGCTGTCCGGCGAGGCGGCCGTTCTCGATGCGGAAGAAGCGCTGGCCGGTGAACTGGAAGTTGTAGCGCTGCATGTCGATCGACCAGGACCGGTCGCCGACCACGTAGATGCCGCGCTCCACGCCCCCGATCAGGTCCTCCGTCGACAGACCGCCCGGGTCCGGCTGGAGCGAGACGTTCGCCATCCGCTGCACCGGGACGTGCGCGGGGGAGTCGGCGAAGGCGCAGCCGTTCGACCGGCCGAGGCCCGTGAGCTTCGCGATCCGCCGGTCCAGCTGGTAGCCGACGAGCGTGCCGTCCTTCACCAGGTCCCAGCTCTGCGCCTCGACGCCCTCGTCGTCGAAGCCGACCGTGGCGAGACCGTGCTCGGCGGTCCGGTCACCCGTCACGTTCATGATCGAGGAACCGTACGCCAGCTTGCCCAGCTGGTCGAAGGTGGCGAAGGAGGTGCCCGCGTAGGCCGCCTCGTAGCCCAGCGCCCGGTCCAGCTCGGTGGCGTGCCCGATGGACTCGTGGATCGTCAGCCACAGGTTCGACGGGTCGACGACCAGGTCGTACCGGCCCGCCTCCACGCTCGGCGCCCGCATCTTCTCGGCGAGCAGCCCCGGGATCTCGTCGAGCTCCTTGTCCCAGTCCCAGCCGGTCCCCGTCAGGTACTCCCAGCCCCGCCCGACCGGCGGCGCGATCGTCCGCATCGAGTCGAACTCGCCGGTCGTCTCGTCCACGGCGACCGCCGTGAGCTGCGGGTGCAGCCGGACGCGCTGCTGGGTGGTCACGGTGCCGGCCGTGTCCGCGTAGAACTTGTTCTCGTGGACGGTGAGCAGCGAGGCGTCCACGTGCGCCACGCCCTCCGCCCCGAGCAGCCGCGCGCTCCAGTCGGCGAGCAGCGCGCTCTTCTCCTCGGCGGGGACGGAGAACGGGTCGATCTCGTACGAGGAGACCCACGTCTTCTCCGCGTGCACCGGCTCCCCGGCCAGCTCCACGCGCTCGTCCGAACCGGCCGCCGCGATCACCTTCGCCGACAGCTTGGCCATGGCGACCGCCTGCGAGGCGACCCGCGCGGCCCCGTCCATCGTCAGGTCGACGCCGGACGCGAAGCCCCAGGCCCCGCCGTGCACCACCCGCACCGCGTAGCCCAGGTCCGTGGTGTCCGAGGACCCGGACGGTTTGGCGTCGCGCAGCCGCCACGAGGCGCTGCGCACCCGCTCCAGGCGGAAGTCCGCGTGCTCGGCACCCAGCGCGCGCGCCCGGGCGAGCGCCGCGTCGGCGAGCGCCCGCAACGGCAGCGCGACGAACGAAGGGTCGATCTGATGGACCACGAGCGGCCTCGCTCTCGGCGATCGGAAGACGGCGGTTGAACTGTCCGGGAAGTCAATCACGGGACGGGCGGCCGAGTCCGCGCATTGGACCGGAGGGCGCCCCCGGCGCACCCGCGGGCCGGTCCGCACCGGCCCCGAGCTGTAGGGACCCGACAGTGACGCCCGTACGCCACTGTCGGAGGTCGATTCCTCATGTCGGGGGCGATACCGATAGGTTTTCGGCTACCAGACCGCTATCGAAAGGGTGATCCGTTGAGCCGCTCGGTTCTCGTCACCGGAGGAAACCGGGGCATCGGCCTCGCCATCGCCCGCGCGTTCGCCGAGGCCGGCGACAAGGTCGCGATCACGTACCGCTCCGGCGAGCCCCCGGCCGCCCTGGTCGAGCTCGGCTGCCTCCCCGTCAAGTGCGACATCACCGACGCGGAGCAGGTGGAGACGGCCTACAAGGAGATCGAGGAGAAGCACGGCCCGGTGGAGGTCCTCGTGGCCAACGCCGGCGTGACGAAGGACCAGCTCCTCATGCGCATGACCGAGGAGGACTTCACGTCCGTCCTCGACACCAACCTCACCGGCACCTTCCGGGTCGTCAAGCGCGCCAACCGCGGGATGCTGCGTGCCAAGAAGGGCCGCGTCGTCCTGATCTCCTCGGTCGTCGGTCTGCTGGGCTCCGCGGGCCAGGCCAACTACGCCGCCTCCAAGGCCGGCCTGGTCGGTTTCGCCCGCTCCCTCGCGCGTGAGCTGGGCTCGCGCAACATCACCTTCAACGTCGTCGCCCCCGGCTTCGTCGACACCGACATGACCGCGGTGCTCACCGACGAGCAGCGCGCGGGCATCGTCTCCCAGGTGCCGCTGGGCCGTTACGCGCAGCCGGAGGAGATCGCCGCCGCGGTGAAGTTCCTCGCCTCCGACGACGCCTCGTACATCACTGGAGCCGTCATCCCGGTTGACGGCGGATTGGGCATGGGTCACTGATCACCATGAGCGGAATTCTCGAGGGCAAGCGCATCCTCATCACCGGTGTGCTGATGGAGTCCTCCATCGCCTTCCACGCCGCGAAGCTGGCCCAGGAGCAGGGTGCGGAGATCATCCTCACCGCCTGGCCCCGGCCGACGCTGACCGAGCGCATCGCCAAGAAGCTCCCCAAGCCCGAGAACGTCAAGGTCCTGGAGCTCGACGTCTCCAACGACGAGCACCTCGCCCGCCTGGAGGGCCAGGTCCGCGAGCACCTGGGCGACCGCCTCGACGGCATCGTGCACTCCATCGGCTTCGCGCCGCAGGACGCGCTCGGCGGCAACTTCCTGAACACGCCGTTCGAGTCCGTGGCCACCGCCATGCACGTCTCCGCCTTCTCCCTGAAGTCGCTGACCATGGCGCTGCTGCCGCTGATGTCCGAGGGCGGTTCGGTCGTCGGCCTCACCTTCGACGCCAAGTTCGCCTGGCCGCAGTACGACTGGATGGGCCCGGCCAAGGCCGCCCTGGAGGCCACCAGCCGCTACATGGCGCGCGACCTCGGCAAGCAGAACATCCGCTGCAACCTGATCTCGGCGGGCCCGCTCGGCTCCATGGCCGCGAAGTCCATCCCGGGCTTCGGCGAGCTGGCCTCCGTGTGGGACAGCCGTTCCCCGCTGGAGTGGGAGCTCTCGGACCCGGAGCCGGCCGGCCGCGGCATCGTCGCGCTGCTCTCGGACTGGTTCCCGAAGACCACGGGCGAGATCATCCACGTGGACGGCGGTCTGCACGCCATCGGCGCGTAACCGCTCCGTACAGCTCCGTACGGCAGAGAGGGCCGTGTGTCCGCCGAGTGGCGGACACACGGCCCTCGCCGTTCCGCAACTCCTGCACGGGTCGAAAATCAGCCCGAACCACCCCAGACTGAGGCAGAGCGTGATGTTCTGCTGCTGACGGGGAGGAGGTACGGGCATGCGCGTGATACGTCAGGGCTTCGGGGCGTTCGCCTCCGTCGCCGTTCTGATCACCGGTACAGCCGTGGCCACCGAGCTGCGGGCCGCTCCCGCCCCCGCCGAGGAGCCCTCCGTCACCGCCCCGGCGACCGAGGAGCCGGAGGACTTCGGAGCCTCCTGCCGCACCGTCGTCGAGGGCTCCCGCGTCACCGCCCACTGCAGCAACCCGTACCCTCGCACCGACCGCGTCCGCCTGCACGTCGAGTGCGACCGCTGGTGGGACGTCGACAGCGACAGCGCCGCCGTGGAGGTCGGCCCCGCCGACTACGCCCAGGTCACCGGCCGCTGCTGGAAGGAGGTCCGGTCCGCCTGGGTCACGCACCAGCCCGCGGATCCGCCTCCCGCTCCGGGGCAGCCCCTTCCGGTGCGGGGCTCCTGAGGCACATGAAGGGGTAACCGGCCGCCTCCGTGCCGGCCCGCTCGGCGTCGCCCTCGCGGATCGCGTCCACCAGGCGCGCGTGGTCCATGTGGTTCTCCGGCCGCAGCACCTGCCCCACGTCGTCGCGCAGCCAGTCCCGCAGCAGATCGCCCAGGTCCGCGTAGAGCTCCGTCAGCACCTCGTTGCCCGAGGCGGCGACGACCGCGTGGTGGAAGGCCGCGTCGGCCGTCACGAACCGCTCCGCGTCCCCCGACTCCCATGCCTGCTCGCGCCGCACGAGCAGGGCGTCCAGCTGCTTCAGGTCCCGCTCCGAGCGCCGCCCGGCCGCGAACCGCGCCGCGGCGGACTCCAGCGTGGAGCGCAGCTCGGCGACGTGCCGGGGGTCGGAGCCGGCGAAGCGCCGGTGCATGACGCCCGCCAGCTCGCTGGTGGCGACCACGTACGTCCCCGAGCCCTGGCGGATGTCGAGCAGGCCGTTGTGCGCGAGCGCGCGGACCGCCTCGCGCACCGTGTTGCGGGCCACGCCCAGCTGCTCGACCAGTTCGGGTTCGGTCGGGATGCGTGAACCCACCGGCCACTCGCCGGAGGTGATCTGGTTCCGCAGCTCGGCGATCACCTGGTCGGAGAGACCGGTGCGCCGGGGGTGACCGAGGGCCATGGAGCGCCTTCCCATTCGTTCGAGATTGGACAACCAATCATCCCATGATTCTATGATGGCTTCATGCCTGACGAGCCGAAGACCCTCGACCCCGCCGCACCGCCGGCCGGAACCACCGCGCGACCGGCCGGATCCACCACCGCGACCGCGTCCTCCGGAGCGCCCGCCACCGCCGCCGATTCTCCCGCACCGGGCCCGGCACGCGGCCGGCTGCTCGGCCTCGTCGCCGTCGGACTCGTCCTGGCCGCCCTCAACCTGCGCCCCGCCATCACCAGCCTCGGCGCCCTCCTCGAAGAGGTCAGCGAAGACCTCCACATGAGCGGCAGCGTCGCCGGAGTCCTCACCTCCGTCCCCCCGCTCTGCTTCGCGGTCTTCGGCATCACCGCGCCCCGCCTCGCCCGCCGCTTCGGCCCCGCCGCCGTCGTCTGCGCGGGCATGGCCGCGATCTTCACCGGCCTCGTCCTGCGGCCCTTCGCGACCGGCACCGCCGCCTTCCTCGCGGCCAGCGCCCTCGCCCTCATGGGCATCGCCGTCAGCAACGTCCTGATGCCCGTCATCGTCAAGCGGTACTTCCCCGACCGCGTCGGCAGCATGACCGGCCTCTACTCCATGGCGCTCGCCCTCGGCACCTCCGTCGCCGCGGCCGCGACCGTGCCCATGACCGACGCCCTCGGCGGCGACTGGCGCCTCGGCCTCGGCGTCTGGGCGGCCCTCGCCGCGCTCGCCGTCCTGCCCTGGCTCCCGCTCCTGCGCGACCGGAACACCGACACGACCCTCCCGGCGGCCGCGACCCCCGAAGCGGCACCGCAGACCCGGGAAGCGGTACCGCAGGCCCCCGCGCCGCGCATCACCCGCAGCCGCACCGCCTGGGCGCTCGGCGTCTTCTTCGGCCTCCAGGCCACCGGCGCCTACATCACCATGGGCTGGATGCCGCAGATCTTCCGCGACGCCGGCGTCCCCGCCGCCACCGCGGGCGTGCTCCTCGCCGTCACCATGGTCATGGGCGTCCCGCTCGCCTTCGTCATCCCCCGCCTCGCGACCCGGATGAAGAACCAGGGCCCGATCGTCGTCGCGCTCGGCCTGTGCGGACTCACCGGCTACACCGGACTCCTCCTCGCCCCCTCCGGCGGGGCCTGGGGCTGGGCCGTGCTCCTCGGCGTCTCCAACTGCTCCTTCCCGCTCGCCCTCACGATGATCGGCATGCGCTCGCGCACCGGCGCCGGCGTCGTCCGCCTCTCCGCCTTCGCGCAGAGCGTCGGCTACCTCATCTCGATCCCCGGCCCCCTCCTCGTCGGCGTGCTCTACCAGCACAGCGGCGGCTGGGGACTGCCCATCGCGCTCATGGGCGGGCTCATGGTGCCGCAGATGATCGTCGGGACCCTGGCGGGCAGGGACCGGACGGTCGAGGACGAATGCTGAGATGCGAGACTGTTCCCATGCCAGTCCTCGAACCCAACCCCCAGAACGGCCAGAAGAAGCTGCTCCTCGTGCTCGGCGCGATGCTCGGCATCACGGTCGTCATCGCCGTCATCGCCTCCTTCGCCTCCCCGTGAGGTGGGGGTAGCCCCCGCATCCCCTAGGGGGCGGGTCTCAGGGTCAAGTGGGTGGATCACCGGATGGGCCGGAGGACGCGCGATCCGTACGTTGGTGACAACGGCGAAAGCGCGGAACTCACCCACGGAGGCGGCCATGTCGGCCCCCACGCACCCCGGCATCCGGACCACGACCACCGGCGTCGACACCCGGCTGCCCTGGTGGGCCCTCGTCCTCCCGGCAGCCGCCTTCCTCGCCCTCCTGGTCCTCATGGCCGGGTCGGACGGGGCTCAGGCCGCCTCCGGTGAGCTCGCGACCGGGCGCGTCCTGGAGCACCTCTGGCAAACACTCTCTCTCTGAGCCGGAGTGGCCTGTTTCATGCGAAGCTGTGGACCATGAGCGTCGATACACCCCGCAGCATCGTGCTCCTCCGGCACGCGAAGGCAGACTGGAACGACGGACCGGACCACGAGCGCCCCCTCGCGGAACGAGGCCGCAAGGACGCCCCGGTGGCCGGCAGGCGGCTCGCCGACAGCGGCATCGCCCTCGACCTGGCCCTCTGTTCGACCGCCGTCCGCACCCGTGAGACCTGGAAGCTGGCCGTCCACGAGCTGCCCGCGCGCCCCAAGACGGTGTACGAGGAGCGGATCTACGAAGCCTCCCTCGGTGAGCTCATCGCCGTGGTCAACGAGACCCCGGACACCGTGAACAACCTCCTGCTCGTCGGCCACAACCCGGGGATGCACGCGCTCGCCGACGCCCTGGCGGGCGAGTCCGAGGGCGAGCTCCTGCCCCGGATGAACCGCAGCGGCTTCCCGACCTCCGCCTTCGCCGTCATCACCTTCGACGGCACCTGGAAGTCCGTGGAGCACGGCGTCGGACGACTCGTCGACTTCTGGGCCCCGCACGCCTGATCCCGTACACGAGAGGGCCCGGGCGTCGTCCGACACCCGGGCCCTCCTCCGTACCGCCACCGCTCAGTGCGGCAGGTCGTCCTCGCCGAAGTCCGCCGCCTCGACCTCCTCGCGCGTGATGCCGAGCAGGTACAGCACGGTGTCCAGGAACGGCACGTTCACCGCCGTGTGGGCCGCCCGACGCACCACCGGCTTCGCGTTGAACGCCACCCCGAGCCCGGCCGCGTTCAGCATGTCCAGGTCGTTGGCCCCGTCGCCGATCGCCACGGTCTGCGCCAGCGGCACCCCCGCCTCCGAGGCGAAGCGGCGCAGCAGCCGCGCCTTGCCCGCCCGGTCGACGATCTCGCCGGTCACCCGGCCGGTGAGCTTCCCGTCCACGATCTCCAGCGTGTTGGCGGAGGCGAAGTCGAGGCCGAGCCGCTCCTTCAGGTCGTCGGTGACCTGCGTGAAACCGCCGGAGACGACGCCCACCTGGTAGCCGAGCCGCTTGAGCGTACGGATCAGGGTCCGGGCGCCCGGGGTCAGCCGCACCTCGGCGCGGACCTTCTCGACCACCGAGGCGTCGAGACCGGCGAGCAGCTCCACGCGCGCGTGGAGCGACTGCTCGAAGTCCAGCTCGCCGCGCATCGCCGCCGCCGTCACCTCGGCGACCTTGTCCTCGCAGCCCGCGTGCGCGGCGAAGAGCTCGATCACCTCGTCCTGGATCAGGGTCGAGTCGACGTCCATGACCACGAGCCGCTGGGCCCGCCGGTGCAGACCGGCGGAGACGACGGCCACGTCGACCCCGATGCCGTGCGCCTCCATGGCCAGCGCGGTCCGCAGCGGCTCGGTCCCGCAGCCCGAGACGGCGAACTCGACCGCCGTCACCGGGTACTTCGCGAGGCGGAAGACGCGGTCGATGTTGCCGCCGGTCTCCGCGATCCTGGCCGCTATGGCCGCCGTCTGCTCGGCGGTGAGCGGGTTGCCGAGCACGGTGACGTGCGAGCGTCCCTCGCCACGGGGACGGTTGTCGCCCGTGCCGGAGATGATCTCGGCCTGGAGCTTCAGCGATTCGGCCCAGCTGTGGACGGTGGCCCGGAGTTCGCCCGGCGAGGCGACGGTCGGCTCGGTGACGAGCGCGCACAGGACGAGGCGGCCGCGGGAGACCACCTGTTCGATGTCCACGACGTCGACGGAGTAGGCGGCGAGGGTGTCGAAGAGTCCCGCGGTGATCCCGGGACGGTCCTTCCCGAAGATCTTGACGAGAAGGGTGGGAACGTCTGAGGTCTGCGATGCGCTCATGGTGGTTCCACCGTATCGGGCACCGTGTGCCGCCTCACCCCCCGTCCCGCCCTGCGGACACCCGACTGGTCCAGGAGTCGCCCCGAGGTCTTCACGCGGCCCGACTTTCCGAGACGGGACCGGGCCTGAAATAGTTCCCCAGGATGATTTCGCCATCCCTGGACTCCCGACGACGGGGGTACATCGGGGGACAAGTAGTGGGGCATGGAGTGCCAGAACTCGTACTGGAATTGAACGGCAGGACCTGGACGCTCGATCCGTCCCGGTCGTACACCCTGGGCAGGGACCCTCAGGGTGACCTGGTCATCGACGACGCCAGGGTCTCGTGGCGCCACGCCACCATCAGCTGGGGCGGCCGGAGCTGGGTCATCGAGGACCACGGCTCCACGAACGGCACCTTCCTCCAGGGCCAGAGGATCCACCAGGTGGAGATCGGTCCCGGCTCGGCCGTCCACCTGGGCAACGCCACCGACGGCCCGCGGCTGAATCTCGCCGCCGCCGGCGCGGCCGCCGCGCCTCAGCACCAGGCGCCGCAGCAGGCCCCGGCCCAGGCCCAGCAGGCCCCCGCCCACCAGGCGGCCGGGGCCGCCGCGCAGGCCGACTGGGCCACGCACCAGGCGCCTCCGCAGCACCAGGCGCCCCCGCAGCAACAGGGCTGGCAGCAGCCGCCGGCCCACCAGCAGGTCCCGCAGCAGCAGGTCCCGCACCAGCAGGGGCCCGGGCAGGGTCGCCCCGGTGGCGCCGCGGGGGCGTCGTCGGCCTACGCCGACCGCAGCCCCACCACGTTCCACCAGCTGTCGCTCGGTCACGTCATGCGGATCGGCCGTGCCCTCGAGAACGAACTGGTCGTCTCCGACCTCCAGGTCTCGCGGCACCACGCCGAGTTCCACGCGACGCCCGACGGCCGCATGGAGATCCGCGACCTCGGCTCGCACAACGGCACGTACGTCAACGGTCAGCCGATCCCCAAGGGCGGCAGCGCCCTGCTCGGCCCGCAGGACATCGTCGGCGTCGGCCATTCGACGTTCCGCATCGTCGGCGGCCAGCTCGAGGAGTTCGTCGACACCGGCTCGGTCTCCTTCTCGGCCCGCCACCTCACGGTCACGGTCGACGGCGGCAAGCAGATCCTCAAGGACGTCACCTTCGGCGTCCCGGAGAAGTCGCTGATCGGCGTCATCGGCCCGTCCGGCTCCGGCAAGTCGACCCTGCTCAAGGCGCTGACCGGCTACCGCCCGGCCAACGAGGGTGACGTCCTCTACGACAACCGAAGCCTCTACAAGCAGTTCGCCGAGCTGCGCCAGCGCATCGGTCTGGTCCCGCAGGACGACATCCTGCACAAGGAGCTGACCGTCGTGAAGGCGCTGCGCTACGCGGCCAAGCTCCGCTTCCCCGGCGACACCGCCACGGCCGAGCGCGAGGCCCGCATCGACGAGGTGCTGCGCGAGCTCAAGCTCGACATCCACAAGGAGAAGAAGGTCACCTCCCTCTCCGGTGGCCAGCGCAAGCGCGTCTCCGTCGCCCTGGAGCTCCTCACCAAGCCCTCGCTGATCTTCCTGGACGAGCCGACCTCCGGTCTCGACCCGGGCATGGACCGCGATGTCATGCAGCTGCTCCGCGGCCTCGCGGACGACGGCCGCACGGTCCTCGTCGTCACCCACTCGGTGGCCGAGCTGGGCCTCTGCGACAAGCTCCTCGTCATGGCGCCCGGCGGCTCCGTGGCGTACTTCGGCCCGCCGGAGGAGGCGCTGAACTTCTTCGGCTACTCCACCTGGGCCGACGTCTTCTCGGCCTTCGAGAACTACCGCGACTACGACTGGGCGGGCCGCTGGAAGGGCTCGCAGCACTACCAGATGTACGCCGCGGACATCGACGCCGTCGCCGCGCAGCCCGTCCAGATGCCGCAGCAGGCGATGGCCAGGCCGCCGAAGCCGCAGGGCTGGGGCTCGCAGCTGTGGACCCTGATCCGCCGCTACGTCTCCGTCATCGCGTCCGACAAGGGCTTCATGGCCCTGATGGTGATCCTGCCGGCCGTCCTCGGCGCGGTGTCCGTCGTCATCCCGGCCGACTTCGGCCTCGGCAGGCCCACGCCGCCGTCCCGCTTCAACGGCGACGCGGGCACGATCATGCTGATCCTCGCGGTCGGCATGTGCTTCTCCGGCGCGGCCAACTCCGTCCGAGAGCTGATCAAGGAACGGGTCATCTACGAGCGGGAACGCGCCGTCGGCCTGTCCCGCTCCGCGTACCTGATGTCCAAGGTCATCGTCCTCGGCGTGATTACGGCCTTCCAGGGCGTCATCATCTGCGGCATCGGCTTCTCCACCCGCGCGCTGCCCGAAGAGGGCCTGTTCATGCCGCCGGCCGTCGAGCTCTGCGTCCAGGTCATCGCGCTCGGCCTGACCTCGATGATGGTCGGCCTGGTCATCTCCGCGCTGGTGAAGACCGCCGAGAAGACCATGCCGCTGCTCGTCATGTTCGCGATCATCCAGGTCGTCTTCACCGGCATCCTCTTCCAGGTGTACGGCTCGCCCGGCCTGGAGCAGTTCGCCTGGCTCATGCCCTCCCGCTGGGGCATCGCCGGCGCCGGCACCACCCTCGACCTGGCGCACCTCATGCCGCCGTGGGACCACAAGGACCCCACGAACACCGACCCGCTGTGGGAGCACACGGTCGGCCAGTGGAGCCTCGACCTCGGCATCCAGCTGATCATGGCCACGGTCTGCTGCGTCCTCGTGGCGCGGCTGCTGCGCCGCCATGAGCCCGAGGTCATGCGCAAGTAAGGGCCGTCGGCCCCGCCACGCCGAAGGGCGGCACCCCGGAGAGGGTGCCGCCCTTTCGCGCGTCAGTACGCGCTGTTGACGTTGTCGATCGAGCCGTAGCGGTCGGCCGCGTAGTTGGCGGCGGCGACGATGTTGGCGACCGGGTCGTACTGGTCGAACTTGGTGCCGGGGATGTGGTACGCCTTGAAGGTCGGGTAGATCACCTGGAGCAGGCCCTTGGACGGGATGCCGTTGATGGCGTTGATGTCCCAGTTGTTGATGGCCCGCGGGTTGCCGCTGGACTCGCGCATGATGTTCTTGTGCAGGCCGTTGTACGTGCCCGGGATGTTGTGCTTGTCCATGATGTAGAGCGCCTCGCGGATCCAGCCGTCGAGGTTGTTCGCGAAGACCGGGGTGCGGGCGACGGAACGGCTCGCGGCCGCCTTCTCCGCGGCGCGCTTCTTCGCGGCGGCCTTGGCCTTGGCCTCGGCCTTCGCCTTGGCGGCGGCCTTCGCCTTGACCTCGGCCCTGGCCTTCGCGGTGGCCTTCGCCAGGGCGTCGGCCTTGGCCTTCGCGGCCTTCGCCTGGGCGTCGAGCTTCGCCTTGGCGGCGGCCTTCGCCTTCGCCTCCGCCTCCTGCTTGGCCTTCAGACCGATGGTGGTCTGCTGCTCGCTGACGCTGGCGGCCAGCGCCTTGGCCTGCGGGCTGTTCGCGTTGTACGACCAGGCCACCTGCTGGGTACCGGACAGGGCCTGGGGCTCGGTCTCGGTGCCGCCGTTGTGAGGCACGAGGGAGAGGGTGAGGGCTGCGGCGCCCAGAGCGGCGACGCCGGCGATCGTGGCCTTGTGGGTCTTCTTCAGACCACGACTGTGGCCAGGGGTGTTCGCAGACATGCAGGACTACCTCTTCGAATCGCTGGGGGTCGTCGCTCGGCCGGGGCGGCGCTGCGCCTGCTCGGCGGCGACGGAGGCAATTCTTAGCGGCAGCAAAATGCCGTGGCAAAGGTGTGACGTACGAAGCCGGGTAGTGGATCAGGGCCTCGCGCAGGGGCCGCGCAATGCCCCCTGTGGCCCGTTTTCTCCGCCCATATCCGGCGTCATGAGGTCCACTAGGGGGCTTCGTAAGTGATGTGCGTCCTATGCGCGGCCTCACATCAGGCCCGTAACGAACTCACCATGGGTTGCTTCAGCAATGCATACGGTGAGCCCCCTCCTCCGGGAGGAGGAGATGGAGGTCGCCGAACTCGTGCCAGAGGTAGCGCTCCCGTACCGCGGCGGCGTACGCGCTCCGCAGCGCGGGCCGCCCGGCGACCGCCTCCAGCATCAGCAGGTGCGAGGCCTCCGGCTCGTGCAGCCCGGTGAGCAGCCCGTCCACCACCCGCACCCCGCGCGCGGGCGTCACCACCAGATCGGTCCACCCCGCGACGGCCCGCACCGCCCCGCCGCACCCGACCCCCGCCCGCCGGGACGGCCCCGCCGCTGCCGACTCCAGCGCCCGCACGACGGTCCCCTCTCTCGACGCGTCCCTCGCGCCGTTCGGCCCCAGGGGGCCTCTCGGGCTTCGGGCCGCTGCGCCGGACTCCGTCCGCCGAGGTGGTTCCACCGCAGCGGACTCCAGTGCCCGCACCACCGTCGTACCGACGGCGATCACCCGGCCGCCCCCGGCACGGGCCGCGTTCACCAGGCCGGCCGTCGCCGCCGGGACCTCGAAGCGCTCCGGGTAGGGCGGCTCGTGCGCCTCCGCCGACGCCACCCCCGTATGAAGGCGGAGCGGGGCGATCCGTACGCCCCGGTCGACCAGCTCCGCCACCAGCCGGGCCGTGAAGGGCCGCCCCGCGCTCGGCATCTCCGCCGAGCCCGACCCGTCGGGGGAGGGGCGCGCGAAGACCGTCCGGTACGCCGACAGGGGTTGGTCCCGGTCCGTGTACCCGTACCGGATGGGCCGCCCGTACCGGCCGAGCAGCCCCGGCACGTCCACGGTCACCCGCGCCCACCACAGCCGCGCGCCGCCGGGCACCAGCGGCTCCTCGCACACCAGCCGCGCCCCTCCCGGCAGCCGGACGACCACGCCCGCGGGACCGCCCCCACGCGGGCGCGTACTGCCCGACGGATCCGGTGCCCGCAGCTCCACGGCCCAGCGCCCGTCGTCCCCACGGGTCGAGAAGTGCACCACCACCGGCTCCCCGCCCGGCTCCGGGCCGAGCCGCCCGTCCACGGCTGCCGCGAGCGTCGTCGAGGTGTTGACGACCAGCACGTCCCCGGCCCGCAGCAGCGCGGGCAGCTCCCTGAAGGAGTGGTGCGACACCGCCGTGCCCCGCGACACGAGCAGCCGCACGTCGTCCCGGCGGCGCCCGGGCCCCCGCTGCTCGGCCGGCACCCGCGCCGACAGTTCCGCCGGCACCCTCACGGCCAGTGTCATCACGCCTCCAGGAAGGCCGGCGCGGAATACCGGCCGCTCGCCGGCCGCTCGTCGAGCAGCCGCAGGAAGACGGGGGCGACATCGGCCGGAGCGGGAGTCCCGGACAGGTCCTCGCCGGGCTCCGCGGCGGCCAGCATGTCCGTCCGCATCCCGCCCGGGTCCACCCACCAGACCCGCAGCCCCGGCTCCTCCACCGCCAGGACCGCCGACAGCTGGTCGAGCGCCGCCTTCGTCGCCCCGTACGCCCCCCAGGTCCGGTACGCCTCCGCGGCCGCGTCCGAGCTCAGATTGACCACCGCGCCGGCGGGCGCCGCGCGCAGCAGCGGCAGCGCCTCCTGCAGCAGCCCCAGCGGGGCCACCACATTGACCTCCAGGGCGGCCCGGAAACCGTCCAGCGGGTGCCGGTCGAGCGGCACCAGGGGTTCCGCGCCCAGGATCCCCGCGTTGTTCACGAGCAGATCGAGCCCACCGAGCTCCTCCGCCGCGGCCACGAGCTCCCGCCGGTGCGCCGCGTCCGTCACGTCCCCGGCCGACGCCACCACCCGTGCCCCGCGCGCGCGTGCCGCCGCCGCGCTCTCCTCCAGTACGTCCGCCGTGCGGGCGTCCAGCACCAGGTCCCAGCCCCGCCCGGCGAGAGCCTCGGCCAGTGCCCGCCCCAGACCCCTCGACGCCCCCGTGACGATCGCGACAGCCATGACGTCCATCCCCTCTCTCCTTCGGATGGCTCCACCCTCCGGCCGCGGCCCCGCCCACCGCCTCGTCCCCGGGCCCGGACCGCCGAGGGCACTTCGACCTAGGTCCCCGGACCTGCTCCGCCCTCGTCCCCGGACGGATACGGACCGTCACACCCCGCCGGTACGGTGAACACATGAGCCATCGACCGAGCTCCGGCCTGGCCGCCGTGAGCACCGCCCTCCTGGCGATGAGCCGCCATCTGGAGGTCCGTGACGTCCTCAAGACGATCGTGGCCTCCGCGCGCGAGCTGCTCGACGCCGAGTACGCCGCGCTGGGCGTCCCCGACGACCACGGCGGCTTCGCCCAGTTCGTGGTCGACGGCGTCAGCGACGAGCAGTGGAGGGCGATCGGCCCGCTGCCCCGCCAGCACGGCATCCTGGCCGCGATGCTCCACAAGGCCGAGCCCGAGCGGCTCGCCGACGTCCGCGCGGACCCCCGCTTCGAGGGCTGGCCGGACGCCCACCCCGAGATGTCCGACTTCCTCGGCCTGCCCGTCCGCGACGGCGACGAGACCCTCGGCGCCCTCTTCCTCGCGAACAAGCGCTGCCCGAGGGAGGGCGGCGGCTGCGGCTTCACCGCCGAGGACGAGGCACTCCTCTCGATCCTCGCCCAGCACGCGGCCATCGCCCTCACCAACGCCCGGCTGTACGAGCGCAGCCGTGAGCTCACCATCGTCGAGGAGCGCTCCCGCCTCGCCCACGAGCTGCACGACGCCGTCAGCCAGAAGCTCTTCTCGCTCCGTCTGACCGCCCAGGCGGCCGCCGCCCTCGTCGACCGCGACCCGGTCCGCGCCAAGGGCGAGCTCCAGCAGGTCGCCGCGCTCGCCGCCGAGGCCGCCGACGAGCTGCGCGCCGCCGTCGTCGAGCTCAGGCCCGCCGCCCTCGACGAGGACGGCCTCGTGCACACGCTCCGCACCCAGATCCAGGTCCTGGACCGCGCCCATTCCGCCCGGGTGACCTTCGAGAGCCCGGGGACCCGGGCCCTGCCCGCCGCCCAGGAGGAGGCCGTCCTCCGGGTCGCGCAGGAGGCCCTGCACAACGCCCTGCGGCACGCGGACGCGGAGCTCGTCGCGGTCTCCCTCACCCGCAGCGGGCAGGGCGCGCGGCTCACCGTCACCGACGACGGCAAGGGCTTCGACCCGCGTACGGTCCGCAGCGCGGGCCGCCATCTGGGCCTGGTCTCCATGCGGGACCGCGCGAGCGGCGTCGGCGGCAGACTCACGGTGACCTCGGCCCCGGGCCGGGGCACCACGATCGAGATGGAGGTCCCCGGTGGCTGACAAGCCGATCCGCGTGCTCCTGGTCGACGACCACCAGGTCGTCCGCCGTGGCCTGCGCACCTTCCTGGAGGTGCAGGACGACATAGAGGTCGTGGGGGAGGCCTCCGACGGCGCCGAGGGGGTCGCCAGGGCGGAGGAGCTGCAGCCGGACGTGGTCCTCATGGACGTGAAGATGCCGGGCACGGACGGCATCGAGGCGCTCAAGCGGCTCCGTGAGCTGGCCAACCCCGCCAGAGTCCTGATCGTCACCAGCTTCACCGAGCAGCGGACGGTCGTCCCCGCGCTCCGCGCCGGCGCCTGTGGATACGTCTACAAGGACATCGACCCCGACGCCCTGGCCGGCGCGATCCGCTCCGTCCACGCCGGGCACGTCCTGCTCCAGCCCGAGGTGGCCGGCGCGCTCCTCGCCCAGGACGACTCCCACGGCGGGGGCACGGGGCGGGGCTCCACCCTCACGGAGCGGGAGCGCGAGGTCCTCGGCCTGATCGCGGACGGCCGGTCCAACCGGGAGATCGCCCGGGCCCTCGTCCTCTCCGAGAAGACGGTCAAGACGCATGTCTCGAACATCTTGATGAAACTCGACCTGGCGGACCGCACCCAGGCGGCCCTCTGGGCGGTCCGCCACGGCCTCACCGGCTGACGCGCCCCTCTGTGCGCCGGGGCGCACGACCGTTCAGTACTTCATACCGTCGTGTGGATGTCCCCCGTTCGGCGTAACCCGGCGGGGGGTGCGGCGTTCTCCATGGCGTGCTGCGGCGGACCGGCCGCAGCGACGACCAGGAGGATGTACCCAGTGAAGAACCTCAAGAAGGCCGCCGCCCTCACCATGATCGCGGGTGGCATCGTCGCCGCCGGCGCGGGTGTCGCCTCCGCGAACGCGGACGCCGACGGGCAGGCCCTCCACTCGCCGGGCGTAGGCTCCGGCAACCTGGTGCAGGTCCCGGTCCACGTCCCCGTGAACGTCTCCGGCAACACGGTCAACGTGATCGGCCTGCTCAACCCGGCCTTCGGCAACGACGCCCACAACGGCTGACCGCCCCACACTCGGCCCCCGGACGATCCCCCCGGGGGCCGACCCCTTTTCCCCGCGAGGCGCAGGCCTCAGAACCCCCGCTCCCGCTCCCTCTCCTCCACGTACGCGTTGTACGCCGCGACCTGTGCCCGCCGAGCCACCCGCTCCACCGGCCGCAGCGCCGCCCCCCGCGCCGCCATTTCCGAGGCGCTCACCGCGCCCCCGTGACCGTGGTCGTACGCCAGGTTCACGAGCAGGCCGATCCGCTGCGCCAGCTCCAGGACCCGTACCGCGCGCGGCGGATAGCCCGGGGCCAGCACCTCGCGGCCCACCTCCGCCCGCGCCCGGTACGCCTCGCGCGCCGCGTCCGCCGCGGGCCCCGAGGCCGCCACGTCGAGCCGGGTCAGCACCGCCGTCGCGTCCCGCAGCGCCTCGGCCAGCTCCCGCTCGGCCTCGCCGAGCGAGGGCACATCGGCGGGCGGCGCCTCCCGCACGGCCAGACAGTGCCAGGTCACCGAGACGTGCACGTCACCCGCGGGACCGGCCTCGGAGACCTCCGGCACGAGACCGTACGGCGCGCCGAAGCCCACCACCGCCTCCTCCGCCTCCAACGCGCGCGCGTTGAAGTCCGGCGGCCCGCTCAGCCCCAGCGGATGCCCCGGCGCCGGCAGCGCGACCCGCCACCCGGTCACCCCGAGCCGCCGCAGCCGGCCCAGCGCGAGCGTCAGCCCCACCGGCCCCGCCTCCCCGGGCAGCCCCTCCACGCGGTGCACCGCGTCCTCCCCGACAATCGCCAGCGCCGCCTCGTCCGGCGACACCGCCCCGGCCAGCAGGGCATTGCCCCAGGCGGCCAGACGTCCTGAGCGTGGTTCCGAAAGCATCCCCCCAGACTAAGGACTCAAAGGAAGCCCTACGGACCGGTCCGCTCCGTCGATAACGTAGGTTTTCCCCTGGACGCCGCGCCCATCGGCGCAAGGCGACGACAAGACTCGACCGCAAGGGGAGACAACGCGCTCATGAGCGATGTACTGGAGCTGGTGGACGTATCCGTGGTCCGCGACGGACGGGCTCTGGTGGACGATGTCTCCTGGTCGGTCAAGGAGGGCGAGCGCTGGGTGATCCTCGGACCCAACGGCGCCGGCAAGACCACTCTTCTGAACATCGCCTCCAGCTACCTCTTCCCCACCAAGGGCAACGCCCGCATCCTGGGCGAGCCGCTCGGCGGCGTCGGCACCGACGTCTTCGAGCTCCGCCCCCGCATCGGCATGGCCGGCATCGCGATGGCGGAGAAGCTCCCCAAGCGCCAGACCGTCCTGCAGACCGTCCTCACCGCCGCGTACGGCATGACCGCCACCTGGAACGAGGACTACGACCCGATCGACGAGGAGCGCGCCAAGGCCTTCCTCGACCGGCTCGGGATGAACGACTACCTGGACCGCAGGTTCGGCACCCTCTCCGAGGGCGAGCGCAAGCGCACCCTCATCGCCCGCGCGATGATGACCGACCCGGAGCTCCTCCTCCTCGACGAGCCCGCCGCCGGCCTCGACCTCGGCGGCCGCGAGGACCTGGTCCGCCGCCTCGGCCGCCTCGCCCGCGACCCGTACGCCCCCTCCATGATCATGGTGACCCACCACGTCGAGGAGATCGCCCCCGGCTTCACCCACGTCCTGATGATCCGTCAGGGCAAGGTCCTCGCCGCCGGCCCCGTGGAGATGGAGCTCACCTCCCGCAACCTCTCGCACTGCTTCGGCCTGCCGCTCGTCGTCGAGCGCGTCGGCGACCGCTGGACCGCCCACGGCCTGCCCCTGAAGTGACCGGCCGGGGCACCGGCGACCCGCACAGCCGCCCGCGCCCTGTCCCGGAAGGACCCCACCGCCCTACCATGACCACGTGGACATCGACGCGTGGGTCTGGTGGCTGATCGGCGCGGTGGGGCTCGGCATTCCGCTGGTCCTGACCGCGATGCCGGAGTTCGGCATGTTCTCCGTCGGTGCGGTCGCCGGGGCGGTGACCGCGGCCCTCGGCTTCGGCGTCGTCGCCCAGGTGCTCGTCTTCGTCGTCGTCTCCGTGGCACTCATCGCGGTGGTGCGTCCGATCGCCGCCCGCCACCGCGACGGCAGACCCGAACTCGCCACCGGCGTCGACGCCCTGAAGGGGCGTCAGGCCGTCGTCCTGGAGCGGGTCGACGGCAGCGGAGGCCGCATCAAGCTCGCCGGTGAGATCTGGTCCGCCCGCACCCTCGACACCGGACAGACCTTCGAACCGGGCGAACGGGTCGACGTCGTGGACATCGACGGGGCGACCGCCGTGGTCATGTGACCGAACCTCGCCCATGACGCTCCGCCATCTGGGAAACTCGATCATCAGAAGAAACCCGGCAGACAACCGGCAGCGAAGGGCACGGGGAACACGATGTCAGCAGTCATCATCGTCCTGATCATTCTGGTGGTGCTCGTCTTCATCGCCCTGATCAAGACGATCCAGGTCATCCCGCAGGCGAGCGCGGCGATCGTGGAGCGCTTCGGCCGCTACACCCGCACGCTCAACGCCGGACTCAACATCGTCGTCCCGTTCATCGACTCGATCCGCAACCGGATCGACCTCCGCGAACAGGTCGTCCCGTTCCCGCCGCAGCCGGTGATCACCCAGGACAACCTGGTCGTCAACATCGACACGGTCATCTACTACCAGGTGACCGACGCCCGGGCCGCCACCTACGAGGTCGCCAGCTACATCCAGGCGATCGAGCAGCTCACCGTCACCACCCTGCGCAACATCATCGGCGGCATGGACCTGGAGCGGACCCTCACCTCCCGCGAGGAGATCAACGCGGCCCTGCGCGGCGTCCTCGACGAGGCCACCGGCAAGTGGGGCATCCGCGTCAACCGCGTCGAGCTCAAGGCCATCGAGCCGCCGACCTCCATCCAGGACTCGATGGAGAAGCAGATGCGCGCCGAGCGCGACAAGCGCGCCGCCATCCTCACCGCCGAGGGCACCCGCCAGTCCGCCATCCTCACCGCCGAGGGCGAGAAGCAGTCCGCCATCCTGCGCGCCGAGGGCGAGGCCAAGGCCGCCGCCCTCAAGGCCGAGGGCGAGGCCCAGGCCGTCCGCACCGTCTTCGAGGCCATCCACGCCGGCGACCCGGACCAGAAGCTCCTCTCGTACCAGTACCTCCAGATGCTCCCGAAGATCGCCGAGGGCGACGCCAACAAGCTCTGGATCGTGCCCAGCGAGATCGGCGACGCCCTCAAGGGCCTCTCCGGAGCCTTCGGCAACGTGGGCGGCGGCACCCCCGGCTTCAACGTCAAGGGCGGAGCGACCGAACGGCGAGACGAACCGCCGGTTGACTGACACGTACACGTAATCCTCGTGCATGATCGGTGCGAGCCCCTCGACCTCGACGACCTCGGGGCGGGGAGGCGACTCACTGACCATGTAAGGAGATGGCGTTGTCCATCTGGGAAGCCCTGGCAGTCTTCGCCGCCGGCATCGGCGCCGGCACCATCAACACCATCGTCGGATCGGGAACGCTCATCACGTTCCCGGTCCTCCTCGCGACCGGACTCCCCCCGATCACCGCGAACGTCTCCAACGCCCTCGGCCTCGTCCCCGGTTCCATCAGCGGAGCCATCGGCTACCGCCGCGAACTCAAGGGCCAGAAGGCCCGCATCCTGCGCCTCGGCGGCGTCGCCCTCCTCGGCGGCCTCATCGGCGCCATCCTGCTCCTGGCCCTGCCGTCCGAGGCCTTCGACGCGATCGTCCCCGTCCTCATCGGCCTCGCACTCGTCCTGGTCCTCTTCCAGCCCCGCATCGCCGCGGCCGTGAAGCGGCGCCGGGAGCAGACCGGCACCGAGGCCCACCCCGACGGCGGCCCCGCCCTCCTCGTCGGCCTCCTCCTCGCCAGCATGTACGGCGGATACTTCGGCGCCGCCCAAGGAGTCCTCTACCTCTCCCTCATGGGCCTGCTGCTCCACGACGACCTGCAGCGCATCAACGCCGTCAAGAACATCCTCGGCGCCCTGGTCAACGGAGTCGCCGCCGTCTTCTTCCTCTTCGTCGCCGACTTCGACTGGACGGCCGTCCTGCTCATCGCCGTCGGCTCCACCCTCGGCGGCCAGCTCGGCGCCAAGGTCGGCCGCAGACTGCCCCCCACGGTCCTGCGCGGAGTGATCATCGCCGTCGGCATCGTGGCCATCCTCCAACTGACCCTCGGTTAGCCACGACAACGGAAGGGCCCGCCTCCCACGGGGGAGACGGGCCCTTCCCCACCTCCGCGGATCACACCTCAGGTCCGCGGATCACATCTCTACGCGGCCGAATCGGCCAGCCACGCCGGCAGCGCCGACCGCTCGCTCGCCCGCATCGCCAGCAGCATCGCGTCCGCCGGAGTCGGCTCGAACGGCTGGTGCAGCAGCGGCATCCCCGCCTGCTCCGGCGTCCGGTCCGCCTTGCGGTGGTTGTCCTCGGCACAGGAGGCGACCGTGTTCAGCCAGCTGTCCCCACCACCCTGCGCCCGCGGCACGACATGGTCGACCGTCGTCGCCCGCCGCCCGCAGTACGCGCACCGGTGCTGGTCCCGGACCAACACCCCCCGCCTCGACCACGGGGCCTGTCTTCGGAACGGCACCCGTACGTACCGGCAGAGCCTGATCACCCGCGGGACCGGCAGGTCGACGGCGGCACCTCGCACCCTCAGCTCGGGATGGGCCTGCTCGACGACGGCCTTGTCCTGAAGGACAAGCACCACCGCACGGTTGAGTGTGACCGTCGAAAGCGGCTCGAAGCTCGCGTTCAGTACCAGCGTGTCCCGCATGTTGCCCACCTCCCGTGTGCCGGCCCCAGCCCCCGCGCGGGGGCTCCGGGCTTGGATCAACGATGGCCGGGCCGGCCGGGTCGGACAACGCAATTTCCCGCGCAACAAAAGATGCCCGCTTCTGATCTCTCCAAGACCAGAAGCGGGCAAACAACAAACGAACGATCAGGCCGCCGCGGGAGCCGCGTACTCACCGACCAACTGGGCACGGCCGAGCGTGTGGAACCGCAGATTGAACCCGACGGCCGCCGGCGAGGTGTCGGCGTCCGTACCGAGCTTCTCCTTGTCCACCGCGTACACCGTGAAGACGTACCGGTGCGCCGGATCCCCCGCCGGAGGAGCGGCACCGCCGAAGTCCTTCGAGCCGTAGTCGTTCCGCGCGTGCACGGCGCCCGCCGGCAGCCCCTCGAACGACCCGGACCCGGCACCGGCCGGCAGCTCCGTCACCGACGCCGGGATGTCGAACAGCACCCAGTGCCAGAACCCGCTGCCCGTCGGGGCGTCCGGGTCGAAGCAGGTGACCGCGAAACTCTTCGTCTCCGCCGGGAAACCCTCCCAGCTCAGATGCGGCGAGATGTTCCCCGCC